>JAIKYU010000096.1 GCA_024682835.1 Lachnospiraceae bacterium
ATTCGTGGAGATGAACTTGATCATATCCCCGCCCAGATCAAAGCTGGAGATGTTGATGACCCGGTTCAGCATTGTCTCCGACGCCCAGGGACTCTCCCCCGTGTAGAGCATGAGCGTCAGATAGATGACCCCGCCGCCGTCCATGACCGCGGATTTGATCAGGCAGTTTAAGACGATATCGCTGTTTCCCGACGCACCGGTATCATATGTCTTGCCGGTGGCGCCCTCGAGCTCCTTCACCGCATCGGTCATTTCCTTTCCGGCATCGTTGATCCCGGCTCCCTTTGAGGAATCCGCCTTCTGTTTTGCGGCGAGGTTTAATTCATTGGCGGTCTCCTGCACCTTGGCGGTAATGAGGTCGCCGATGGAGGTCTGGGACAGCACTCTGCCTGCGTCGTCGTAGACCGTTGCCGTTCCGTTCTGGTCAAAGATGAAATACCTGTGCTGGCCGGAGAGTCTGCAGCCGTAGCAATGGGAAAGGGTATAGAAGCTGTAGACGCCCGACGCGTAGAAATCAACCCCCGTATTGGCCTCCCCGCCCGTCTCCGAGTTTGCCGTGGTGTGGCTGTATGGCTGCGCATCCAGCACGTGATAGGCGCGGGTTTTGGGATTGTATTTCATAAAGATCATCGCATCCGTCTCGGAGGCGTTACTGCGGTCAATCTCCGGATAGGCTCCTCCGGGTGCGGTGCCGTCTGTTCCCTTGAGCGCAGCCACCTCCTCGGCAGTGATGTAGGCCGGGGCACAGTAGTAATAGACGAAGCTGCCGTCGTCGGTATAGTCAAGGCAGTTAAAGTCCTGCATCTTTTCGGGCAGATTCTCAATTCCGGGAAGGAGATAAAAGGCGTCCGTTCCTTCGATGTCATAGCGCGTCTTGCTGCCGTTTGCGCCGGCATCATACACGATCACCCTGGGCGTGACAATAGGGGGAGCCGTGACAACCGTGATCTCACCGGTTCCCAGAATCGTGGAGCAGCCGGTCAGACACACGCACAGGACAAGGAGCAGCGCCGCGCGGAGAAACCGCTGTACCTTAGACCCGAGGCGGTTTCTTTCGTTTTTCCGAGAGCAGATCAAAGGAAATCCTCCATGGATTTTCCCTCCGTGAGCTTCCTGCACCGCTCGATCGTCCGGCGGTACCGCTCGTTTGCCGCCTTTTCCGAAATGCCCAGAATGGCGGCCACCTCCTTGAAGGAGAGATCCGCCGCCAGCCGCATGGAAAGCAGTTCCCTGTCCGCGTCCGTAACCGCGGACAGGATCCGTTCCGCCTCCCGATTGATCGCCCAGAGTACCGTTTGCTCCTCTGCCTCATCGGCCGTCTCCGTCTCCGGCAGCTCGTCCGTGACAAACTCCCGCGAGGTGGAAGCCTTCCGGATATGCATCTTTACTTCGTTGTTTGCAATCGCACAAAGCCAGGTCACCACCGAAGCGATCGACGGATCGTAGCGGTCATAATTCTGCCACGCCTTGACGAACACCTCGCCGGTGATATCCTCAGCGGTCTCCCGATGCAGCACACGCATGTAGACTACATTGTAGACATATTTGAAATTCTTTTCATAGACTTCGGCGAAGTCTTCTTTTTCACCCATATTGCCGACTTTCCGCCTTTCTGAACATCACTGTGGACGGAGTCCTCAGACTCCGTCCGCTTTTTTATCGTCTTCACTTCTTTCCTGCAAAAACTCCGCTGCCCGGAAGAATCGGGCGGTCATTATTCATCGCAGAATTACCGTTCTTAAGATCGGGCTGGCTCTGCTTCATCTGGACTTCCTCTTTGGCCTTTTCCTTCCGCTCCTGGGCGCCCTTCTGAATCAGTTCCCGGTTCTTTTCATAATTCTCATCCAGCTCCTCCGGCTTCACGCCGAACTGGTCGCTGATGGACTGGATCGGATCATTTTCCTTCTTCTGCTCCGGTTCCTTATTCTGTCTTATCTCCGTAGCGGTCTCTTCTTTTTTCGGCTGCTCGGGCTTGCTCTGCTGCAGCGCATTCACTGATTCGTTCAGCTGCTGGTTCATGCCGTTGTGTTCGTTCCTGCGGCCGCCGAAGCTCTGTCTGGGGGGCTGAGCCGTGTTCTGTGTCTGATTCTCCGTCTGCGGTGCCTCGTGATTGACCGTGTGCTCGTCTTCCCTGGTCTCCTGATTATTTCTTGCCTTGCTGTTTTCGAGCTCCTTGTTTTCCTCCTCCACAGCCTGCTTGCCGTCGTTTTTCTGATTCGTGAGCTCTTCCTTCTGCCGCTCGTTCACCGACTGCTTTTTCTGCTGTGCGATCATCTGATCTACACTGTTGATATAGCTTTGAGAATCGTGAGAGAACGCGCCAACAGGGACCTCCGGCTTCTTACCGGTGGAAGCTTCAAAATCCACCCAGGCCTCCTCAATCTTCTGTTTTGCTTCTGCCTCGAAGGCGCGCAGCTGCTCCTGTCTCTTCTCCGGTGTCAGCTTGTTCCAGCGGACGATTGCCTTCCTCTGTTCGGCCTGTGACATCTTGACCCAGTCCTTTCTTGAATAGGGCATCGGCTGTGTCTGTCCGGTACCGGGGACAGGGAATTCCATCGCCATCTCGTCGGCCACACGCTTCGGCACACGCTGCTCCACATTGGTGAAAAGGGAGACGGGACCGAGTTCCTGATTGAGCTTTGCGTAGACCTGCGGCGCATTCTTTTTCACCGCTTCGTCAATCTTTGGCTGCGAAGTTTTGGAAAACTGTTCCCTGCGCAGATCCTGTTCGTCGGCAGAGAGCTTGTTCCACTCTGCCTTGTAGGCCTTCTGTGCATCCTTCGACAGATGTTCAAAAGTCTCCCGGCTGATGTCCATATTGTCCTGTGCAAAATGCTTGGTGACCTCCGCGTTGTTCTGGAGCTTCTCGGCATAGTAATCATTGATTGCCTTGGTCAGGATCGGCATCTGCTTCTTTGAAAACTCATTTCTGCGCTTTGTGCGCTCCGCCTCGCTGATGCTGTTCCACTCCTGCCGGTACTGCTTCTTTTCTTTGCGGGAAAGCTTCTCAAAATCCTCCACGGAAATGTCCATGTTGTCCTTGGACAGCTTTTTTCCGATTTCCGGCGGGTACTTTTTTTGCTCCCGCTTGTTGGCGTCGACCATCTCGTTTTTCTTATCCTCTTCCCGTCTGGCCTTCCACGCCTCGTAGCCTGCCGCACCAATCTTGGATGCTGCTTTGTAGAGCACATCCAGAATATTCAGCAGAAAATCCATGATATACTCCATCGGTGTCTTGTCACGCATGACTCTTCTCCTCCTCTTTCCATTCACCTGCCGGTCACAGACACAACCCCTTCGTATCTGATCAGTCGCTGCCGGTCACCCTCATCCATTCGAATCCGACCTGTCACTGCCGGTTTCTGCCCGGCTGCTCCGCTTCCGCCGCTGTCTGTTTCACGCCGCCGAAGGAAAGCTCCACCGGATTCTTCACCACCCGTCTTTTTGCATGGGTCTCCGGTTCCGCGGTTCCGCTCTTTACCATCAGGTCGTCCAGCGAGATCTCCCGTACGTCAGATGCTTCCTTTGCCATTTCTTTCTTTTCCGCGGCTGAGCGTCCCGCCGTCGCCTGGAGCCTTCGCTTTAAATCGGTTTCCGCTGAGAAATCAGCCCGTCTGATCACTTCCTCTGTATACTCCATTTCGGTCACCCTGTCCCTCCTGATCGATTGATCGTGTTCCGTCGTTCTGTATGATTATATGCGGCAGTGAGCAAAAAACCACGGAAACGATCAGGAATCCTCGTTCGTCTCTTCCCCGTTGCCGCTTTGGATGTCATCCTCAGGTTTTGACGACGCAAACGGATCATCGTGATTGTCCGCAAGCGGATCCTTCTTCAGCTCCTCAAACGGATCCTTCTTCAGCTCCTCAAGCGGATCCTTCTTCAGATCGGCAAGCGGATCCTTTTTCATCTCTTCAAGCGGATCCTTCTTCAGCTCCTCAAGCGGATCCTTTTTCATCTCTTCAAGCGGATCCTTTTTCATCTCTTCAAGCGGATCCTTTTTCATCTCTTCAAGCGGATCCTTTTTCATCTCTTCAAGCGGATCCTTTTTCATCTCTTCAAGTGGATCCTTTTTCATCTCTTCAAGCGGATCTCTCCTCAGCTCCTCAAGCGGATCCTTCTTCAGATCGGCAAGCGGATCCTGTCCGTCCAGAATATCGTGCATGGACAGATCGCCATCATCGAAGTCGCCATCGTTGATGCTGCCGTCAACAAAGTCGCCCACGAGACCATCCCCGTTCAAATCCATTCCGGTAGAGCTCTCCGCCGCAAACTGTGCCATCTCATCAAGCTGCGACGAAAGCTGCTTCTCGTAAGCCTCCCGTTCCTTTCGTTCCTGCTCGTCCCGCTGACCGATCCAGACATACGGGTCCTGCTGGCTGCTGCCGGCATTGAGGAAGCCGTAATACGGCGTATCGAGGCCGCCGCCGGCGCCGGGCTCCCCATGGGTGTGCGGAGAAGCTGTTCCCGTAAAGGCCTGACTGCTCTCATCCGTCTCCTCATCGAAGAGACTCTTTCCTCCCACATCGAAGATGGTTTCAAATCCGTCATCCTCCGTTTCCCTGTGGGAGAGCAGATCCGACATCGCCTCATTCCGTTTCGGAGTGACCTGCGTATTTGTCGGCTTTCCTTCGTCGTTTTTGGTTCCCGTAAACTGGGTTCCTGTCTGCGGCGTGACAGAGCCCGGCTCGGTTTTGCTGCCGTTAAACTGCACATTTTCGGGTCCGTTTCCGGCATTCTTGCTGCCGAAGGCATCACCCACGCCGGGGGTGGGATTGCCGCCGCTCATCAGTCCCTTGTCCTTCAGATATCCCGTCACGGAGTCCACGCCCTTGTCAAAGACATAACCGGCAACTTTTTTCACCGGATAGGCGGCGATTTTCATGATTGACGTGGTGATGGTCGCCCCCTGGGTCATCATGATGCCTTCCCGCCTTCCTGCTTCTGCGCTCAGAATTCCCGTCACCACGGGCCCCACCTGTGTGATGGCATAAGCGCCCGCAAGCGTAAAGGCCATCCTGGTGATATAATCCACTGCCGGCGTCGTTCCCTCCCCGAAAAATGCAATTTTACCCGAAAAAACCAGTCCGATCACGCTCAGGTAGACATTCATTCCCACAACGGTTCCGTAACCGGAAAACAGCCGTCCGAGGAACAGCTCCTGCCATTTTTTAAAGCGTTCGCCGTCGTCCATCGGCATGGTCGCCGCAAAAAACGGTTCCACCAACAGCAGAAGAAGCGAATCAAAGATCCTCGCGATCATGCTGACCGCCATAATTCCCAGCAGATAGATGTAAAGAATCGCCCCGCCGATGAGCAGGAGGTAGTCCATTCTCCGGATATCAAAGGTCTTCAGCACCTCGTAGAGGAGTGTCCGCTTCTTGTGATTGTAGATGCCGCTGTTTACGGAATCCCCCCGGTAGTAGGTCAGCCGGTATTTGTCCTCCAGGCCGAAATCGGCCACCTGCGATGCCTTTGACTTGTCTGCCTTGGAAAGCGCCGCCGACCGTGTCGAGGAGTTGTAATACACCGCATCGGCGAAGTCCTGTTCCCTGACCGCGTCCAGTGTGGACATCGTGAACAGGATATCCGACACCGCCGACTGATGCGGGTTGGTGGCAATGACAACGGCCTTCATCACCGCATCCCCCAGGGCGACCATAAACAATGCCATGACCGGAATGAGGATGAATCGAAGGAGCGCCTGTGCCGTCATGCGCATCACCTTGCCGACAGGTCGTCCTTTTTTGTCGCCCAGGCTGATATCGCCCACGGATTTGACGGTGGCGATGACCGCAACCAGGAAACACAGTGCAAAACTCGCCAGAATCATTCCAAGCATGGCCTGCCGGATCACGTCCGACTTCACCAGTGCAAGGAGGAGGGAGCCCTGCCGTTCCATTTTGCCCCCGTTCTGCACGTAGACGGGATCGATGCCCGCAAACATCCTGAAGGTCCCCTCCACCGCATCCAGCGCCCAGAGGACCACCCTTGAAACCTGAAACAGTTTGTCATAGATGAAGTTTTCAAAAAGCGTCTTAACCAGCTCCACCTGAATTGACAGGGCCGCTTCCAGAATCGGGAGCAGGATGTTCTCAAACAAAAGCTTCATGATCTCGGACATGATGCTCTGGATTTTATTAAAGACAGGCGAAAGCGCGTGATCATACACCCAGTTGATCGCGTCCTGAAGCCAGCCCAGTTGAACGTAGGTCATCCCGTTCATGCAAATCCCATCCCGTCCCTATCGAACCCGTATCCTTTGTCCGGCCGTGAACACCAGCGCAGCCGCCGCAAGCAGCAGAACCGCCGCACAGATCCCCACAAGCTTCCAGGGAATCTCCCCGCGCCGTTCGATGACAAAACTATAAAACCGCATATTGCCTGTTGCATCGGATACCGTGATATAGTAATGCCCGGCGGCAGCCAGCACGTGCGTGGGCGAAACGGCAGGCTGTCCGTTGTACAGGATCTCCACCTGTGCATCCTTCTCCGACACATCAAAGGCCACCTCGCCGGTGAACATCCCGTTATGGATCTCCCCGTCCCACTTAATCGACGGCGGTGTCGTGTCCCGGACAAAGGTCTCCGAAAAGTCTTCGGGAAGACCGGTGATCCTGCTTTTGGGCCGGAAGCTCACTTCATAGAGTCCGTCCTGTATAAGCTCAAGGTATTTCCCGTCCTTCACCTCCACCGGCCGGTGATCCACTAAGACAGATGCGACCTCATAACTCTCCGGCGCCCACAGAAAGGATTCTGTCACGGGAATCTGCGTGCTGACGATCCGGAAGGTGCCCGAGATATAGCTGCGCTGCTCCGCCTGGTCTCCATGGGCGATAAAGGCGTACTGTCCGGTCTCGCGAAAGAAATAATGCCCCTCCTCATCACAGGAGGCGGTCACATCCTCACCGTCCCTTGTCACGGCAAAGATCGACATGCCGCCCTCCGGCATCAGCGCCACCGCATGATCCGCCCAGCTGCCCATCGGCGTCGACAGGCAAAGGGCGCTGCCGGTCGACAGGATATAGCGGTACAGGCCGCTTCCCCTGTCAAAACCAGTCTGAAACCCCGCAAGGGGCATGACCCTGTGATCCGAGTCCTCCACGAAGCGGTCCAGGATTTCATCGGACGGAAGCATCTCCCGGATCAGATTTCTGGCGTCCTCATCCTCAATCCCGTCATAGATGGAACCGGCGGGATTGCTGCCGATGGTGTAGGGCGCATCCCGATCGATGTCCTCCTGCATCTCATCCAGCAGCTGCTGCTTCTCCTGCTCCGTCATGCCCTCCGGAAACTCATCCTCCTCCGCATAAACGGGAACAGACAGCCATGCGGTCACAAGCAGCACTGCTGCCAGACAGAGCCCGGTTTTTCCGACGCTTCCTGCCATCTTCCGCACACGGCAAGGCGCTTAACGCCCCTTGCCGCCGATCTGTGCATGCGGCTGCATCTGAGGTTCCTGCATGACCTGTCTGGCCACCGCGCGAGCCTGACGAACACGCTCCTGATGCCTGGCCTCCTCCTTGGCGACAAGCTGCTCAAAGGTGATGATCCGGACCCCGGGTCTTGCTTCCTCACTCTGCGCGGTGTCGCCGCCGATCTTCAGGCGCTGCGCCGGCTTAAAGCCGTTCTGCTTTCTTCGATCCCGCTCCTGTTCAAGCACGGAGAGACGTTTTGCCCAGATCGCCTTGTTTTTTTCGCTGTCAAAGTATGCCATATCCCACCTCTTTTCGAATCCTTACTCCATGCCGGACAATACGGCATTCAGGAGCGTTGCCTGCGCGGCCTGTCTGCCGGAAAAAACCGCCACATAATGCTCCTTCGGACCGCCGGCGATCTCCTGCATCTGCAGTGCATTCGGGAAGCTCCTTACCAGCGAGATGGCGTCCCGCTCGGAAAAGATGCCCATATTGATCGCCCGGTCGCGGATATCCTCGCCGAGAGCGATGGCATCCGTATAGGTGCGCGGAGTGATGAAGCTGTAGTTGTCCGTCTTTTCCGCCGTCACCTGTACGGTATCCATGACGCCGACGGAATAGCCGGTCATCAGCGCCAGGGAGTCCGTGTAATCATGCAGCATCGTCACCAGGAACAGACCGCATCGGCTGTATTCATCCGAGACGGCATAGCCCGTGAGATTCCGTTCGGAGGAAATCCTTCCGAAGGCCACATCCGCCGCACCGGTGTCAAGCATCGTCAGCGCCTCATTCACAGTGGACGTCTCAATGAGTTTCAGCTCCAGTCCCTCCGTTTCGGCCAGCGCGGCAGCAATTGAGGGTTCTGTTCCGGCAAGCTTTCCCGTGTCATCATGATAGGCGTAGCGGTCGTCTCCGAAAACCACCGCTGCCGTCAGCACGCCCGGCGTCACCAGCCTGACCTCTCTGCTTTTTCCTTTCCCGATCGTTGCAACCGCTATCAACAGAATGATCAGAATGACCAGAACGAGTGCAATAACCGGCAAAACCCAGGGACGACCGCCAAGGAGACCGCCAGATTTCAGTTTGTCCGTAAGACCGGCAAGCAGACCGCCCGGACCCTTTTTTTCACCGTTTTTATTCTCTTCCGCCATGATACTTTACCCCTTTCACATGGTGAACAACGCTTCTATTCCGTCGCCCGCCACAATATTCACGTTGGTACGCTCGCTGGGCGAGGTGATGACAAAGGCCCGTCCGCGTCCGTTGTTGATGATGTCATCCTGTTCGCTTTCATTGATGGCGCCGGCATTCTCATAAAGCTTCACCAGATCGGTCATATCGTTGGGCGCCAGCGGGAAGATGAAGCTGTACTGGCTCGCGTTGATGATGGCCGTGGATTTGCGTGCCAGCTCCTCGGTGCCCACAAAATCCTTGATATTCTGCGTGATGACGATCTGCATACCGTTGTATTTCCGGATGCGCTTGGCCAGCTGGAACATGAAATCCAGCGCGATCGGGAATTTCTCGTCAATAAAGACATGCGCCTCATCGATGACGACGACGATCTTGCGGTTGGCGCCGTAGGCCATGTTGTATTCCCGGTTTTTGATGACCTCATTGTCAAGCCACTTCAGCACCAGCAGCATCTGCGCATTGGCCACTGTCCCGTTCTTGTTGGCAAGAAGAGACTGGAAATCGAAAACCACGAAGTTTTCATCGGTCGTGATGGACGCCGGTCCGTTCCAGAGCTGTGAATCTCTGCCGCCGGAGGCAAATTTGCTGATGTAATTGGTCAGCACGCGCAGGTTGTTCTTGGAATAATCCCCCTTGGTCATCTGATAATCGTTCAGGATCTTGTCATACAGGTCGTCAAAGGTGGGATAATCCTCCGCGGTGAGCTTTGACAGATCGGTGTACTCGTCGATCCCCTTTTCCTCGTACATCTGCGCCGTGACATTGTTCAACTGCTCCAGCGCGTCATTGCTGATCCCGGGCAGAATCTGCCGGTAAAACTCCTCCAGAAACTGCAGGTGAGTGGAGAAGCTCACCGCGCTCTCATTACCAAGGTTTCCGCTGTCCTCCCCGTTTTCCGTGTCATCGGAAAGGGAGGTGATGATGTGGAACGGGTTGAGGCGCCCCTGCGTGGCACTGCCCACATCGATCACCTTGCCGTGAAGTCCCTTGGCCATTTTCGTGTACTCGTTTTCCGGATCCAGAATAAAGATCTTGGAGTTTTCCGCGGCCAGCTGTGCCAGAATGGACTTGGTGGCATAGGATTTACCGGATCCGGATTTACCGATGATGACCGTATTGGAATTGACACGCTCGCTGTCTCTCTTAAAGAAGTCGACAAACACCGGCACACCGGCGGAATTGCCGATGAAAAGTCCGTTCTTGTCGTTCAGGCTCTTGTAAACAAAAGGAAAAGCCGCCGCAACGGAACCGGAATGGATGCCGCGCTCATACTTTTCGAAGGCATCAAAGCCGCCCATGGATCCTGACACATAGCCCTCGAATTCCTGCATGAACATATCCGTCACCTTGAAGCCCTCTTCGGCCAGCTGTCTGCGGACCTCCTTCTTCATGGCGTTCACCGCGCTGCTGTTCATCTTCACGCCGCTTTTGGTGGCCTCCGAGAGCTTGTAGTCATTCACCTGAATGTAGGTGTTCACATTGAAGAGCATCTCGTTCTCGCCCTGCAGGAGTCTTAACACATTGGCCAGCGCCTGGATCTGGGTGTTGAGATCGATGATCTTGGAGGCGCGCCCGGTCTCGTTATGCTGGCTGCGCAGCTCCTCCAGGGACCGGTCAATCTGACGGATGGCCTTGCCGCGCTCCACCGGCGTCATGCGCATCACCACCTTGGTGCCGACATCATTGTAGAGCGTCGCCGCCCAGGCATTGCCCACCACCACCGGATAATCGCGCAACCTGAACTGATGAGTGATCAGATCATCATACCAGACCTGCCTCGTGGTGAATTTGACCCTGTCCGGCAGAATCCAGTCCATGTACTGTTCGGGTGCCAGATGATCCGCCTCCCGCTCGTCAAAGGTCATGCCGTAGTTGTATTTGAGGAAGACAGCCAGTTCCTTTCCGGTCAGCTGATGCGCTTCGATGTTGTTCTGATTAAACTGCGTGACACAGTTTTCCGCCTGGCTCTGAATCAGCGCGCGATCCTTGTCAATAAACACCACGTAATGGAAGGGTTGAAAGATCCTTTCCTTGAAGTTCATGGTCTTAAGCTGCTCGATGCGGTCCTGCACGATGCCCACCCGGACCGTCAGCTCATCATTGGTGAGCAGCCCGTTCATGTAGGCTTCCTCGAGGTCGGCAAGCTTGTCCTGTTCATTGGCGATACAGTCGTCATAGACCAGCGGCCTGTCCAGCTTGACTAACAGCACCTGCTCCCCATCCACCGCCGTCCGGAGGATTCCGCCGAACACACGGTCGATCATGCTGTTCTGCCGGTTTTCCGTGTAGAAGCGGAATTCCACGGAGGGAATATTGACCACCGTGGCGCAGTATTCTCCGCCGTATTCGATGAATTTCCCGTCAATTCCTGTGAAGGATGTGATGTCCTCCACGGAGAGCGCGTCCCCCTTTTTGCTCTCCCCGTCGCCCCGTTTTTTAAAGCTTCTGGGTCTGCCGAGATAGCGCAGGAAGTAGATGATCATCAGATATCCCTTGTCGTCGTCAATCGGGATGATCAGCGCCGCGGTAATCACCGCCACGATGATGGCCATAGCCCAGTGTCCGGGGACGTTGGCCATCGCCAGCATCACCGTGAGTGCCGCGCCGATGGCTCCAACGAACACATCGACGACCTCCAGTCCCGGAAACAACTCCAGTCTGACTTTTGTTTTCTTAGGTATTACCCGCATACGCTATTTCCTCGACTGATCGAACGGTTTGTTGCCGCCGTCCTGCTGCCCGCTGCCTGTCGCGTGATCATCCTTGAGCAAATCATCGCCGTCCAGAAGATCCTTCATGTCTAGCTTGCTGCTGTTTCTGCCGCCCGAAGTCAATATTGAAGACCTTGTGCTGCCTCCGGCGCCCTTTCCTGCGTTGCCGGCACCCGGTGCCAGCGACAGATCATCCAGATTCGGCTCCTCCATCAGGAGATCTTCCGCATCGTCGTCCCCGTCATTGATCCCGCCTCCGGTTGACATGGGAGGCGCCTGCTGACTCCCGGTGAAGGTGCCGCCGGTAGATTGTCTGGTGCTATCGGGAAGCGGCGTGTCTCCCGTCAGATCCGACGGGCCGATCTCTCCCGGTGTCACGGACGACACGGAAGAATTGCTGTTCTGTGTCGTCCCCTGAGAAGTGGTGTTCGGGGTATCACTTTTCTTACCGGAGAACAGGTTGCTGTCGCCGGCTCCGCCGTCTGTTTTGCCGTCAGGTGTGATTGCGCTTCCGCCCTTGCCCGGGCCGCCTGAAAAGCTTTGGATAATACCGTCCGTCACCTTGTCGATTCCTTTTTTCATGCCAAACTTGGCAGGCGTGGCAGCAATGTCCATCATTTTGCCGGTAAACGCCATTCCCGCGGCGGACGACTCGCCTTCGATGCCGGCCGCTGCGCTGCTTAAGATGGAAGTGACAAGCGGGCCCGCCGAGACGATGGTTGCCGCGCCGCCGATCAGCAGGAGCATGCGCATGAGCATATCCGTCAGGATGTCTCCCATATCACCTCTCGAGGTAAAGGCGATCTTTCCGCTGAAGACCATCGAGCAGATCAGCAGGTAGATATACATCGCCACTACCATACCGTAGCCGGAGAACAACCTGCCGAGGAACATCTCCTCCCACTTTTTGAAATGCTCTCCGTCGTCCAGCGGCATCGGAGCGATGAAGAACGGCTCGATAATCAGCAGGACGATCACGTCAAAGAGGCGGCTGACAAACAGAAACAACGCGGTTCCAAGGACAAAGATAAAAAGAATCGCACCGCCGATGCCCACCAGATAGTCGAGCCTTCCCACGTTGAAGGTAGCGTCCACATCCACGGAGCTCGCATAGTCCTTTTTCCCCGTGTAAAACGGTTCCCTGAACCTGTCCGTCAGGCCGTAGTCAGAGGCCTCGCCAGGATGCTTTTCCAGATAGGCCGAGCGGGTGCTGTAGTTGTAGCCTAAAAGCATATTGTCCCAGTCTCCGATCCGCGAACTGGCGGAGGCATACTGATTTTTGAAGCTGAATTCCAGACGCTGTCCGCCTTTGTGTTTGACACCGTCCTTATCCACCGCGCCCAGCTCATCGTCCACCGCGTCCAGCGAGGAGATGACAAACAGGGTCTGGGCAATGGTGACATTCTCCGACAGGGTCATGGCGTTGGTGACGGCGACCAGAACCGCATCTCCGAGAACGATCATAAAAAGGCCAAGAAGCGGTGCCGCGACCATCCGAAGCATCGCCCTGGCCAGATTCCGCAGCACCTGTCCCACCGGCTGCGAATTCTGGCCGCCCATCTCACCGATGGAACGCACCGTCGCGACGATGGCAAACAGGAAACAGAGGACAAAGGAAATCATGATGACGATGCCCATGGTCTTCGTGACGAAGGGTGTGCGTACCAGCACCGACAGAAGCGACCCGTGGGCGCCCGTGGTGGTGTCCGTCACCTCGGTTTTCCCAGCCAGCACGTCAAACATGCTCTGCATCATTTCCAGAATGAGCAGAAAACCTTTTTCAATCGCATACATAAAACGCCCGTAGATCCGCATTATGTATTTTCCCACCGTCTGCATAATCAGGGAAAACGCGGTCTCCAGGAGCGGTCCCAGAATGGTGTTGAACAGCCATTTGAAGACGTCCGACAGGAGGTTGGACACAAAGGAAAAAATCGGATTGAGCACCTTGTCAAAGACGTAATTAATGGCGTCCTGAATCCAGCCCAGTTGTACGAAGGTCATCATTTCGAGCCTCCTTTTGCGGACTTCATCAGACCGGACAGGACATCCGCTCCCTTCTGGACACCCTTGCTGATTCCGCTGGTTGCGGCACCAAGGCCGGCACTCACACCCTTATCCACCACGCCGCTGGACATGCTGAGAAAACGCGAGACCTCAGGATTGATCAGATCCAGCATGAGTTTCTGACTCTTATACACCGCGAAGCCGCCGGCAGCAATAAAAAACAGCCGGAAAATGTATTCCGTCGCACTGACCGGAGTCACATCGTAGCCCTTGCTCGCCGAGGCAAGCAACGCCCGGGCCTGGGCCAGAACACCGGCTTCAAAGCCCAGATCCAGCGAGGAACTGGTCACCACGTAAGGCAAAAGCACCAGATAGGTCTTCATGGCGATGATCGGTCCAAAAACGCTGATGGTAAAGCCGACAAACATCTCCTTCCAGCGCTTGAATTTTGCCCCGTCGTCCAGCGGCATCATGGCGACAAAATAGGGACTCACCACAAAGAGAATGAGCAGCATGAATACGCGCACCATACACTCGATGATGAGTTTGAGATAGATAAACAGTACCAGCAACACCTCAAAGAACGCATAGAGCCAGTTGATGTTTCCCACATCGATATCCTCGAGAGCCGCCGCCTCATTCTGGAAATGCTGACCGCTCAGATAGTAGGATTCATTGGATTTGTCCCGAAGCGCATCCTTGACGATGAGATAAAAGATCAGATCGCAGGCGCGCGTGTCCTCGTTCGGTTTTGCCTGCCGCTTCGCCGCGATGGCTTTTTCAATCTGAGACTGCTTGGAACCTCTTCTGGGGTTTTCCGAATAGTTGGACAGTGCCTCGCTCACCAGACTTGCCGCATCCCTGTTGCTGCTCCCGTAGATGTTGTTGGGCATATACTTGGCCACGGAAGTGATGGTCACCCCCGCCAGCTTTACCGTAAAGATGCAGACCAGCGGGATCAGGGCAAAGGTGAGACAGGCCTTTGCCGTCTGTCTCAGCACATGACTCACCGGCTTCTTCATCTCTCCGATGCCCTCGCCCATGGACCGGATGACCGCAAAGATCGTGATGATAAAACACAGGACAAAGGCTCCCGCGGTCATGCCAAGCACAGCATTGACCACCACGTCGCTCTGCATCAGCACATCGACCAGGGAGGAATTCTTCGTCACATCCACATAGCCCGAGGTCGCCTCCATTTTTCCGGTAACGGTATTCTGCATATAAACACCGACCGTGCAGGAAAACACATCAAAAATCCGTTCAATGATGAGCATGATCTTGAGCAGCAGGACGAAAATGGAGAAGAGGATGTGACCCAGTGCCGCCATGATCATGCCCGAAACCAGATCCCATAAAAAGTCGAACGCAATCATGATGACCGGCATCAGAAATTTGTTGAAAATATCCGCCAGCAGGTCCTCCAGCACCGATATAAAACTCAAGGAAACCGGAATGTTCATGTGTCCTCCTGTTCCTGTAGGTCAAAGGCTATATGATGATATATGCATCAGACCGGAAACATCCACGCGACTCACCGCACCCGCACGGTGGTCTTGACCCTTCTGAGGAAGATGATCAGGCCGCCGATCAGCGCAATCACCATCACGATGGCCAGGATGGCAAACACATTGATCCGGTACTGCACGGCAAAATCATAACTGCTCTCATTGCCTGCCTGATCCGCCACCACAAGATGGTACCGTCCCGCCTGGGTGACCAGCGTGATCAGCTGTCCGTCACTGATCACCTCATTGCCCCGTGTCAGTCTGGCGGACGCGATGTCATCGGACAGATAGTCAATATGCGCCGCGTTGGGCTCCGTGCGGATTCGCGCACGCGGAGGAACGGTATCCCGGACAAACGAGACACCTGTGGTTCCGGCATCGCCTTCAAAATCAATCTCCCATCTGCCGTCTTTGGATATGCTGGCCACCGTCCCGGAAATCAGCGCCTTGGTCGTGACGTCTTCATCCTCATACCGCACAGCAGCGATTTTCATGCTCTCCGGTGCATTGACAACACCCATATCCGGCACGCGTCCGTTTACAATACGGAAACGCATCATCGGCCGGTTTTGACGGTAAAAACTCTCATAATCCAGATTGTCGATCACCGGAATCAGAATGTAATCTCCGATTCCTTCAATATAGTCGCCGGCATTGTACTCGATCTTCTCCCCGCTGCGGTACAGCTCGTAACGCAGCTTCTCGGCAGGCAGGAAGACGACGGAGCTGTTTGTGACCATTCCGTCCGGAATACTGGACGAAAAGCTGTCTCCGGTCAGAAGCGAGATGCGGTAATATCCCGTTCCGGAATCGTACTCCGTCGACAGACCGTTTGCCGCGGACACAAACCCCACGGGTTCCTCTTTCTTTTCGGGTTCCGGTTCAGGCTCCGGCTCAGGCTCAGGCTCCTTCGTCTCCTCCGGATTGCCCGGGAGAAGCACCTGTTCCTCCTGTGCCAGATCGGCGAAAGACTGCAGCTCTGAAGGCTCCGGCGCCACAAGCGGCGTGCCGTCCAGTCCCGCCGTATACTGAATACGGAAGATGAAGCGTGCCCGCTCAATGGTCTGCTGCCATCCGGGAAGACTCTCCGAACCGTCCTGCGGCACATAGAACTGAACGACATAGGTACCCTCGTTCTTGATCTGTTCCTTGTTGGTAAAGCCGACTGCCTTGCCGTCTCTGGTCATGCGCACGGAGACGCCGCCCGGCACGTCAAAGATCGCCGGACGGTTGGAAATCGAGCCGTTGGCGATGTTGGTATAGATCGCGTAGAGGTCGTTGAAGCGCTCCTCATAGATCTGATAGTTGTCATGATAGGATTCGGAAAGCGTGACCGTATTGATGATGGGTCCCACCGGATCCGATTCCAGCGCGGCAATGTCCGGCGTCAGCGCCTGCGTCCACTGATCGATGGTGCTGCCCAGCGCCTGTTGCGTGATGGCATTGCCGGAAACATCCTTGCCGCCTCCGTTGACATACGAGTAATAGGCATTTCCGGATACGTCCACACTCTGTCTGAGCTGCTGCTGGACCTGCTGCTGGATGTTGATCCGCTGCTGCTGCTGGATGTTATACAGCGGGTAGTAGGTGATGACCCGTCTTCCGTTGACGGTGGTGTTGCCCCCGCCGCCTGTCGTGGTTCCGTAGGACGCACCACCGTTTAAGAAGCTCCCGGTCCCCATGGAGCTTGTCAGTCCGCCATTTCCGTATACACCGTTTAAGTACCCGCCGGTCTGTGTGGCGATCTGCCCCAGAGACGTGGTCTGGCCGCTGCTGAGCGCTCCGCTCGTCTGCGAAAGCCCGTTGGCGATCTGTCCAAGGGTCGCCGCCTGATTGTTTCCTGTGCTCTGCGTCCCGCCAAGAATCCCGGTCAGCGTGCTGTTGAGGCCGCCTCCCGTGATCGTGGCCTGTGCCGTTTCCCGGCACAGCGTTGTGCATGTGATTCCGCACAACAGAGCAATCGCCAGTTTTCCGGATAATTTCTTCATCTTCCCGTTCCTGTTCCTTACGCGCTTTGTGCCTTACGCACTGCCGCGGCGTCCTCATCCGAGAGCATTTTCTCAAAGCGGTTCAGCATGCGGTCCACATCATCCTCGCCATCCGCCGCTTCTTCCTCCGAATGACCGCCATCGTCATCATAATCAGATAAATCCTCCGGATCCACGGTGATTCCTCCGTCTGTTGAATCGCCGTCCGATCCGTTTTCATCATCGCCGTCTCCCTCATCCTGTCCGGCTTCGAAGGATGTTTCCTCCGCATCCTCCCCCTCGGGCTCATCGTATCCTGCAGTTTCCTCTGTCGTCTCCGTCTGCGCGTCATCCGCCGCAGCCCCGCCGGCTTCTCCGTCTCCCTCCGCTCCGGCCATATCAAGAACAATGTAATTGCGTTCATCGAGATCGTAATAGATCTCGCTTCCGAAGAACACGTTGCTTCGCACGTCGGTCAGATCCATCTGCCCGAATTCATAGAGCGGGCATTTGTAGCTCGGCGTAAACTTCGTCCTGAGCGGATAGTTGTTGAAGGTGACCACAATGGAATTTCCCGTGGACTTTGCGTTATTTAAGCGCGTAAGCTCCGAGGGGTAAATGAGTGGCCGCACCTGGGTCTGCGTGGACACATTGATGTTGTTCATCTTGTCCTTTAAGCCCGTGGAGGTGCTCTGTGTCCGGACGGTCATATTGCCGCACATCTTGGAGAACTCCTCACAGGTCGGAATGTCGTTGGAACCGATGAAGAGCTTGATGCCGCAGTTGCCCTTGACGATATCCGCAACCGTTTCGCCATAGACATTCTTCAGCTGCGCGAAGGACTGCACGATCATCTCAAACCAGATCTTACGGGAACGGCCGACGGTGATCATCTTGTCAAACTTGTCGATCTTGGGCATGTTACCGAACTCATCCAGCAGGAAGAAGACGTTGCGCGGGAGAGACAGATCCTCCCTGGCGCTGGCCACTTTGATGAGTGCCTTGTAGATGCAGAGAATAAAGACCGCCGCCAGCGCGTGTCGGGTGTCCTTTTCGTCCGGTATCTTCAGGAACAGAGCCGTCGGCTGATCCGCAAAGGTCCGGGGCATGATGTCCGTCGCACTGGTCAGTGCGCAGAGGCCTTCATCGTTGAACATGGAGAGCTTGTCCAGTGCGATACTCATATAGGAAGCCAGAGTCTGATCCGCGGCGGACAGCACCTGCCGCGAGAGGCCCGCCGCCTTGGAGAGCTTGTCCCTGCCGGTGAAGTAATCCTTGAGCGCCTTATACTCGTTTTCCGAATTGCCGATGGCTTTATTGATGTTGTAGAAGCAGAACTTATCCTTGGTCATCTCAAGCTTCGGATCCGCTGAATCCTCCAGCATGCCCAGGCACACGGCCATGATGATCGAACGCGCGCCCTTTTCCCAGACGGGATCCTTTTCATTCTCGATGGGGCAGATGACGGAAATCAGGTCATTTAAGTCCTCGTAGCATTCGTCGTAGATCTTCTGCTTTTCCACACGGATCTTGTTGATGAGATCCGTGCCGACCGCCCAGGCGCAGCCGTCCCACTCGTACCAGTCCTCCGCGTCGGCAAACTGCTCATCGGAATGCATGCGTTTTAAGTCCGGATAGTCCGCGATGCTGTCCGTGTGCTCCCGGATCTTATTTCCCAGGTTTAAGTAAGCCTGGTAGTTATCGAAGATATCTCCCAGCGGATTCCAGCGGAAGGAGCTGTAGGGATCGCGCAGATCCAGCACCATGCAGTTATAGCCGTGGTCATGCAGAAGTTTTGAATGCATCTGGAAGAGCTCGCCCTTGGGATCCGTACAGATCATGGAGGATCCCGCCGCGCTGTGGCCAAGGATCTGCACTACCGGGTTGACAAAGGTGGTCGTTTTACCTGAACCGGTGGCACCGATGATAATGCCGTGCGCCGGGGAGATGATGTTGATGTCCATATCCCGCGTGCGCGGATTGTAGACCGCATACAGCGGGACACCATCCTTTTTCAGCTCAGGAAGCTTCTTAAAGGTCTTTTTCGGGAAGAGCTCGTTGCGCTCCTTGTCGCTCATCCAGCGGGAGTTTTCCAGAGAGCCCTCCACGCGGTCGCGATCGCCGCTGGATCTGCCCTTCAGCAGACGGTTTGTGGATTCCGTGGTGAGGGACAGACGGTATACCACATACAGGACGATCAGCACACCGAGTTCAATCAACCCGTAATACAGCTGTTCCTTCCCGAACAGCGTGCGGGCTGTGACGACCAGGCGAAAGGACTCGCCCGCCTGCCATTCATTAAGAGACGCCAGAAGCACGCCCGAAATAGCGCCGAGCACAATGACGGAAGCGATTCCGCCGAGCAAATAGAGCAGCATCTGTCTGACATCAATTTCCGGCTTATCCATCCAGAACCCCCCTTTCTCTTTCTCTTTTGTACAACAGAGCCATCAGCAGGGCCAATACCAATCCGACCGTTCCCGCAAGAAACGTCTGAAAGATGTCCGTCGCCCTGCCAAGGCTTTGTCTTTCAGGATGCAGAAACCAGATGAACCACTGCACAACGGACGGAAGATTAAATCCGGCATGGACAAAAATCCCGTAGAGGATATTCCCCTCCCACATGGAGATCCGTCCGATGATCCATCCCATCACAAACGCGTAGAGAAACCATACGCTGCTTCCGTGCATCACGGAAAAAATGATCGTCGTCACGATCAATGCCGGCAGATCGGCCCATCTGCGAAGCAGACGGTTCAGCATATATCCCCTGAAAATGATCTCCTCCACCAGAGGCGTCAGCACCGCACTTTCCACAATCGTGAGCAGGATGTCGTAGCGCTGGTAGATCCGGCTCACTTTTTCCTCATAGATCGCAAACACCCACACCTTGGGAATGAAGGTGAGCAGGGCCGAGAGAAACAGTGCGGCTCCGGTTCCGAACACCAGACCCATGCCGATTTTTTTCCAGGATATCGCACTGCGGTACAATGCGGCGTCCTCAAAAAAGGTGCTGCCGCTCTTCTTTGACTTCCGGTGCAGCCTTCTGAGTGTAAGAACCACGCCGATCGCCACCAGCAGATTGGAGCGGTCCGCGAGATACTCCGCGAAGCTGTAACGCATCATGCCGGACAGAGGATAGCCGACAATGATACAGGCTAACGTGATCAGAATGTAGGAAAACATCGGTCCGGCCGCATACAGAAGGTCGCGTATGCAATAGTAAACCATCTGCTGAACCGAGAGTGGCTCCGTCGACGTGCGGAAGCTCACCGGATCCTCATCGTCGATACCGCGCCGCCTGCGTTTGCCTGCGCGTTTCTTCTCTGAGGCGAAATCCCGCTCCCTGCTTTCACGGTCAGCATCCGGCGCCTCTTCTGTCGACCCGCCGTCTGCCGCGTCGCTTTCGTCTTTGCTGTCTGCTCCCTGTGCCGCGTTCTTCCCGATGTCCGCGCTGCCCGCATCCTGACTTACGGCTTCCTTTTCCGCGTCCTGTCTGCCGCCTGATCCCTCCTGTCCCTCCTCATGAAACAGATAGGAGAGCCAGCCGAAGGGATGGAAATCCTTCTTTCCGCTCAAAGCAACCGCTCCGGTCGAAGGTTACTCAATGGGCAGATATCCGGAAAGCCCGGTCACATCCAGCAGATCCCTGAGGGAATCACTGACATTACGCATCACAAAGCTTCCTTTCGCCGCACGCATCTTTTTCTGCACGACGGTAAGGGCCCGCAGACCGGCAGAGCTCAGATACCCGGTATCGGTCATATCAGCCACAAACATCGATCCCTCTCCCGCCGCAGTCGCCTCCGCGACAAGCGCAAGCATGGCCTCCTGCGTGGCAGCCGCGTTGTTGCCGTCGATGCGTTCCGGTGCTCTGTAAATCGTTTCCTGCATCTCTTTCTCCTTTTCCGTTCCCTAAAGAACCCATAATCCATTCTATTTTAATAGATAATTTTATAAATAACAATAGAAATTTTTCATCCGCTTGTGGTATGATGGATTCCGCGCTACTGTTCAATCAGAAACCGGACGCAGTCATGTATTCACAGGGAGATGGAAATGAACACAATCGAAGAGGTGCGGGACTATTTCAGAAAGGATCTCTATGCCACGGAAACCACCGGGGCGGAGATCGAAGATGCCCGTCCGGGATATGCAAAAATCCGCTGCGCGATTGACGATCGCCACAGAAATGCCCGCGGAGCGGTGATGGGCGGCGTGTACCTCACGCTGGCGGATTTTGCCTGCGGGGTCGCCGGAAACTTCAATATCGGTGAGGAAGCGCCCTGCGTCTCCGCCACCCTGAATATGAGCTTTCTCACCGCAGCGAAAGGCGATGTGCTCTTCGCGGAGGCCAGGGCGGTCAAAAGCGGAAAAAGCCTGGTCTATCTGCATGTCGATATCACCGACAACCTGGGGATACTGGTCGCACAGGCCAGCGGAACCAATTTCCGAATGACCCGCAGGGACTAGCATCATCCGGACATCTGTCCGTCCCCTGTTTCCTCATACAGCACATCTCCCGCCTCCACCGCGCCCGGCACATCGGTAATCACCCGTACGCGCTCTTTTGGATGGACGGCTTCCCGGACCGGTTCACCGTCTTCTCCGTAAATAGCACGCACGCGCAGGCAGGGATCCTTTCCGAAGGTCCGCTTCATCGGCCGAATCACATCCCCGGCGGCAAAACGGTTCCGTTGTTCAAGATAAAAATCACCGGCTGTCGTTGTACCCTGTACAACCCCCAGAAAACGGCGAGTTCCGAGAGGTGCCTTTCCGGGATCACCCGCAGAAAGCTCTTCTTCAAAGTAAAAACCGGTGGTGAGTTCTCTCGTCGATACCGCGCGAACCTCCTTCAGAAGCGCCGGGATAGCTGCCCGGTATTCCTCCTCCCTTCCGTCCGTGATCAGATCAATGGCCGCCCGGTACGCCCTGGCCACCCCGCCCACATAAAGCGCATTTTTCATCCGTCCCTCTATCTTGAAGCTGTCAACGCCTGCTTCCATGAGCGCCGGCAAATGCTCCAGCATGCACAGATCATTTGAGGCAAGGATTTCCGTCCCCTGCGCATCCTCCTCCACAGGCATATACTCCCCGGGGCGTTTCTCCTCCACCAGCGCATACCGGTAGCGGCAGGGGTGCGCGCAGGCACCGCCGTTGGCGTCCCGTCCCGTCATGGCTCTGGAAAGCAGGCATCTGCCGGAATAGGAAATGCACATAGCTCCGTGGACGAAGCATTCCAGGGAAAGCTCCCCGGGAACCTGTTCCCTGATCCCGCGGATCTGCGACAGTGAAAGCTCTCTGGCCAGCACCACCCGCCGGACGCCCGCGTCATACCAGAAACGGCAGGACAACGCATTGGTCGTGTTGGCCTGTGTGGAGAGATGGACGGGAATCCCCGGACAGTGCTCTCCTGCCAGGACAAGCATCCCCGGATCTGCCACCAGAAGGCCGTCCGGCCGTGCATCAGGGGGAAGTCCCTGCAATTCCCTGAAAAAAGGGATCGCCTCCGCCAGATCGCTCTCCCGTGCAAAGATATTGGCGGTCACATAGACAAGAACGCCTTCCGCATGCGCCAGAAGGATCGCGTTCCGCAGCTCCTCTACGGTAAAATTATGCGCCTTTGCGCGAAGAGAAAGTTTCTTTCCGCCTGAATAGACCGCGTCTGCGCCATAGCGCACCGCGGTCTCCATTGTTTCCATGCTCCCTGCAGGGAGCAGCAATTCCGGTTTTCTCATGCCGCCCTCTCTCATTCCTGCGGCGCCTCCCCGTCGGACGGTTCTTCTTCTCCCTGTCCCGCAACCGGCTCCTTCTCCGCCTGTGCTCCCTCTTCCGTCTCCTTGTCCGACTTTGTCTCCTTCTTCTTTTCCTGCTCCTTCTCCCTGGCCTTTGCTTCCTTTTCTTCCAGATTGGCCTTTTTGCGCGCCTCAACCGTGGGGGCGGCCATGATTTCAATCATCTGATCCGGTGTCATGGAGGGGGAAAGCTCATAGGTCCCCGCGCCGATCATCTCGTGATAGACGGACAGTCTCTCCTGAATCCAGAAAAGGCGGGCATCCTTGATCAAGCCCTTCTCTTCAAGCCCCCTGCCGATATCCATGACGGAATCAGCCCCCGTGACGGTGAACACGATGGTGGATGTGTTCACCGCGGAAACCGGCTGCTGATCAAATATCTGAAGTCCCGTGTCGTAGGCATAGCGAATGCCGCGGATGATAAACATCACCGCGATGACTACCAGCACCACCTTACAGATGACGTCAACCGTATTGAAAATGATCCGTTTGACACTCATCGCTTACGCCCGCGCATCCATGATAATCGGTATGATGATCGGCCTGCGCTCCGTCCTTCTCCACAGGAAATTGCCCAGCTCATCCTTCAGGATACCTCGCAGCTTGTTGCCATCCCGCACACCCTTGTCCAGCGCATGCTGCAACTCCCCGATCACCAGATCCATACAGTCTTCAATCAGTTCATCCGCCTCCCGCATGTACACAAATCCGCGGGACTGGATGCTCGGCTCTCCGATCAGCTCGCCCGTCTCCCGGTCCAGCATGGCGGCGACGATGACGATGCCATCCTCTGAAAGATGCTGTCTGTCTCTCAGAACCGCGTTGCCCACATCGCCAACTCCCTTTCCATCGACCATGATGGCACCGACCGGCACTTTTTCCTTGCTGACAACGGCGCTTTTGGCCGAAAGCTCCAGCACATCACCGGAGCGCAGAATGAAAATATTTTCGGCAGGGATGCCCAGTTCCTCCGCCAGCTTTCCCTGTGCGATCAGGTGCTTGTACTCGCCGTGCACCGGCACCGCATATCTGGGCTGTACCAGGGTGTAGATCAGCTTGATATCCTCCTGGCAGGCATGTCCGGATACATGCACATCCTGCGACACCACATCAGCGCCCTTGAGCAGAAGGTCGTTGATGACGTGCGTCACCGCCTTCTCATTGCCGGGAATCGGATGTGACGAAAGAATCACCGTATCCCCCTGCTTGATGGTGATCTTTTTGTGCTGGCCGGCAGCCATCCTGGAGAGCGCGGCCATATTCTCGCCCTGGGAGCCTGTCGTGATAATGACCGTCTTATTCTCGGGATAGTTTTTGAGCTGTTCGACATCGATGATCGTGTTTTCTGGTATGTGGATGCATTGCAGCTCCTGCGCGATCGTCATGATCGTCATCATGCTGCGCCCCTCAATGACCACCTTGCGGCCAAATTTGGATGCCGAGTTGATGATCTGCTGCACGCGGTCCACATTGGATGCAAAGGTCGCCACGATGATCCGCGTGTCGATATACTCCTGAAACAGATGGTCAAAGGTGCGGCCGACCGTCTTTTCGGACGCCGTAAAGCCAGGTCTCTCCACGTTGGTTGAGTCACAAAGAAGTGCCAGCACACCCCGGCGGCCGATCTCCGCAAAACGCTGCAAATCAATGGGATCCCCGTACACGGGCGTGTAATCGACCTTAAAATCACCGGTGTGCACCACCGTGCCGGCAGGCGACGTGATCGCCAGCGCAGCCGCATCCACAATGGAATGGTTGGTCCTGATAAATTCGATGGAAAAAGCGCCCGCCTCGATGACATCGCCGAATTTCACCACCTGGCGCGTGGTTGATTCCAGCAGCTGATGCTCCTCCAGCTTGTGCTCTATGATGCCCATCGTCAGCCTGGTGGCATAGAGCGGAGCATTTAACTGGTTTAAGATATACGGAATTGCACCGATATGATCCTCATGTCCGTGTGTGATAAAAAAGCCCTTCACCAGCTCGCGGTTATCCAGCAGATAGGTGATATCCGGGATCACCAGGTCAACGCCCAGCATGTCATCGGTGGGAAAGGCCATGCCGAGATCCACGACAATGATGCTGTCCTCATAGCGAAAGGCCGTGATATTCATGCCGATCTGTTCCAGACCGCCCAGCGGGATAATCTGAAGCTTCGGCAGATCGTCGCGCTCCTCATTATGATGTTTTTTTCTGCTCAAAACGTTTTATTCCTCCAGTGAAATGTCCTCTTCCTCAAGGATGCCTTGAAAGATAAGGGCCGCCTCGTCCCTCTCCGCGTCATCCGATACCATGGTGTAGCATGCCTCCGCATCCGCTTCGGCGGAATCGTCGCGCAGAATAAACGCCTCCGTGTCCTCCTCTCCCTCCGGATCGGTGTCCGTCACCAGCAGGTAGGAACGGCCCTTGATCAGGGTCTGCGCCACGACATAAAATTCAACCGGCGCCTGTCCCTGCGCCGGAATAAAGGATAGTTTTTCCATTCAGATAGTCCTGTAAGATAATCTCTGCAGCGATGCTGTCGATGCTTGCCTTCCACTCCCGTTTCGGAATCCCCCGCATGCGCAGCAGCTCCTCCGCTTCCACGCTTGTCAGGCGTTCGTCCTGCATCACGACCGGCAGCCCCAGGCGCGCATGAAGCTTTTCACCAAAGGAGAGCGTAATTTTCGCACGCTCCGACATGCATCCGTCCAAATGAAGCGGAAGCCCCAGCACGATCAGCTCCGCACCGGTCTCAGAAACCAGCTCCTCCAGCCGCCTGAACGTCGGCCGAAGCTTGTTTTCCGCATCCCTGCGGATGATTTCGCGGGCGGAAGCAATCGTTCCGGTCGCGTCAGAAACAGCGACCCCGACCGTGTATCTGCCGTAGTCCAGCCCGATCACACGCAAGCCGCGTCCCCTTTTTCCGTCAGTCAGACCAGCCGTTGGTGCGGATATACTCGTTCAGCATCTCCTCGACCAGCTCGTCACGCTCCACCTTCATGATGAGGCTTCTTGCACCCTTATAGCTGGTGATGTAGGTCGGATCACCGGACATGATGTAGCCCACAATCTGATTCACCGGGTCGTAACCCTTTTCGGAAAGTGCCTCGTACACGACAGACAGCACCTTCTTGGCTCCCGTTTCGGGATCCGGCTGCACCTTGAAATACTGTGTCTGACCCAAATCCTGTTCCTGCATGATATCCCCCTTCAAAAAAACACTTACAATCCAGCGCTTCGCCGGCGCTGAATGGAAACACAAACAGTTCTATATATTGTAGCGGAATCTTCTCCCTTTTGCAATAGCAGGTGTTACGATTTGATCAACAAAATCTCATCCGTCAAAAAACGCTCCGCCACCCCTTCCGTGACTGTCCCGGCAGGATTGCCGTCGGATATAAAGGCATCATACGGGACGGCTGCCCGGACGTAACGCTCGGTGTGTCCTGTCAGATAGCGGATTCCGTCAACCGTCTCATCATCCTCCCAGAGAATCTTCAGCCTCTCGCCGATAAACAGCGCCCGGTATGCGCGGGCCTGCGAAGCGGTCATGGACAGGAGATCCGCGCTTCGGCTCTCTTTCACAGCACGTGTGCACTGTCCGGGCATGGAACAGGCGATCGTTCCCTCCCTTCTGGAATAGGGAAAAACATGCATTTCATAGAGTCCCAGTGCCTGCAGAAACTGTCTGGTCGCCAGAAACTCCTCCTCCGTCTCCCCGGGGAATCCCGTGATGATATCGGTCGTGATGGCCGGGCGGTCGATACAGTTTCTTAAAAATTCTACGCTTCGCGCATACTGTTTCACCGTGTAGTGCCGGTTCATCCTGCGCAGGGTCTCATCACAGCCGCTCTGAAGAGAAAGATGAAAATGAGGGCAGAGCTTCCCGCCCTGTGCCGGATCTGAAAGCGCCGCAAACGCCCGTGCGATCTCTTCCGTGATCAGACGGGGCTCCAGAGACCCCAGACGGATACGCGCAATCCCATCGATTGGCGACAGACGTTCGATCAGCCGGATGAGCGGACGCCCGTCAAAGGTGTTCGCGTTTTCCTTCGCACCGTAGGAGGACAGGTGTATACCCGTGAGCACGATTTCCCGCACCCCCTGCGCGGCAAGACGGGATACCTCGGCTTCGATATCCGCCGCATCCCTGCTGCGTGCGCGGCCTCTTGCGTACGGAATCACACAATAGGTGCAGAACTGATTGCAGCCGTCCTGCACCTTGATCCAGGCGCGTGTTCTGGAAAAAGGCTCCTTTGTCAGCCCCGTCTCTCCTGCGGTCTCATAGGTGATCTCCTCCAGCGGCATCCGCCTGGTTTCTGTCTTTTTCCCGTGCGTCAGGTACTCCTCCACGATCTCCGCGATCCGTGCCTTCTGGAGGTTACCCACCGCGAGATCCACCGGCGTGTCCCCCGCCAGAGCTGCCGATCCCGTTTCGACAAAACAGCCTGCGGCCACCACAACCGCATCGGGATTCAGCCTGCGCGCGCGATGCAGCATCTGCCGGCTTTTCTTGTCCGCAATCCGAGTCACGGTGCAGGTGTTGACGACGTAGATATCCGCTTTTTGTTCAAATGTCACAATTTCATATCCCTTTTCACGGAAGCTTTGCAGCATAATTTCCGCTTCATAGCCGTTGACCTTGCAGCCGAGATTGTGAAATGCGACACGTTTTCCGTTCTTTTCGCTCATATTTTTGTTCGTATTACCGATTGACTTTTCCCTGCGCACCGATTATGATAGGGGCAGAAAGGAGGCTAACACCTATGAAAACCGTAAAGATTTCTCTTAATTCGATCGACAAGGTAAAGAGCTTTGTCAATGACATCACAAAGTTCGACAATGACTTTGATCTGGTCTCCGGCAGGTATGTCATCGATGCGAAGTCCATCATGGGCATCTTTTCGCTCGATCTTTCCAAGCCGATCGACCTCAACATTCATGCGGATGATGACGCGGAAAACGTCATGAAGGCGTTACAGCCTTATCTGGTCTGAATTCAGCCATGATCTCTCAGGCTTTCCTGAGGGATCCGCAAGAAGTTTTCCAAGCCCCGGCACATTGCCGGGGTTTTTCCTTTCTCCGAAAGCCTTTGGGGCTCTATCCGCGGTCCTCTACAGCGGAGCATATCCTTCCGCGCGGGAGTCCGTCACGGTCACAACCTCCTCCTGTGCAATCGCCTCCCGCATCAGTTCATCCAGCTCCCCTGCAATCGCTTTTTCATGGCGCATGATGATGTCCAGCCGCGGATGGGTTACGGGATGTTTGGCCACAAAGATCGTGCAGCAGTCCTCATACGGCAGGATCGAAGTTTCATAGGTGCCGATCCGCTCGGAAATCGTGATGATATCCTGCTTGTCATGCGCGATCAGCGGCCGGTAAACAGGAAGCGAATGCACCGCTTCATCCGTCACCATAAGACTCTGCATGGTCTGTGAAGCCACCTGACCGATGCTCTCTCCGGTGATCAGGCCGATACAGCCGTTGGCCAGCGCCAGTTCCTCCGCGATATGCATCATACAGCGCCGCATGATGATGGTCAGCTCATCCCGCGGGCATTTCTCGTAGATTGCCAGCTGCGTCGCCGTAAAATTCACGATATGAAGGCGGATCGGGCCGGAAAAGCGTGCCACCAGCTCCGCGAGATCCACGACCTTCTGCTTTGCACGGTCGCTGGTGTACGGCGGCGCATGGAAATACACCGCTTCAAGCTGTGCCCCCCGTCTGGCGATCTGATACCCGGCCACCGGGGAATCGATTCCGCCGGACAGAAGGAGCATGGCCTTTCCCGCCGTGCCGGTGGGGAGACCGCCGGGACCCGGGATCTCCTCGGAGAAGAGATTGACCTGTTCCCTGAGCTCCACATGAAAAAGAATCTCGGGATGGTGTACATCCACCCTCAGGGAAGGCAGCGCATCGAGGAGCTTTTCTCCCAGCGCAGCGCCCACTTCCATGGAATCCAGCGGATAGCTTTTATCCACGCGCCTGCAGGTCACCTTGAAGGTCTTTGCGCAGTCCGGACCGTAAATCTCCGAAAAATAGCGGATCGCCGCCTCTCCCAATGCATTGATATCCGGAAGCCTGTGTTCCCTGCGCGGAATCGTCACCGCCGGACAGATGCCCAGCACACCGAACACGCATGTAAGGGCGGCAATAGCCTCCTCGTATACGAATTCCCTTCTTGCCTCGACGTAGAGGCGTCCCGCAATGCAGGTGACACGAAACTCCCCCACGGGATCCAGCGCGTGTTGAATCCGCTGCACCAGCGCGTCCTCAAAAATGTGACGGTTCTTTCCCTTGACGCCGATCTCGGCATATTTGATGATAAACGCTTCGTATTTCATTCTCTCCACCTGAAAACCGCAGGAAACCCATATACCGCGCGCATCCTTCACCCCGGCTGAAATCGTCTCAGAGACGGCACCAGCTCCGCGATCGCGCAGGCAGCCGAATGGAGCTCCTCTTTCGTGGTATCCTTTGACAGACTCACACGGATGGTCGATTCCAGATATCGCTCCTCAAGGCCGATTGCCCGAAGCGTCGCGGTCCCCGGCTTATTCTTTGCCGCGTGGGAGGAACAGGCGCTGCCGGCGGACACGTAGATTCCCTTCTCCTCCAGCGCATGCAGCAAAACCTCGGCGCGCACCCCCGGAAACGACAGGCTCACGATATGCGGCGCCGCCTTCTCCCGGAAGGATGAACTGCCGTCATCCGGCAAACAACCCGCCGGACCGTTGACGCGGATATCCTCCGTCGTCTCCCTCACCTCTTTGATAAAACCATCCCTCAGTTCTTCAAGGCGCCGCATCGTATCCTGCTGTCCGGCGAAGGCGCGTCCGGCCGCCGCCGCCAGTCCCACCGCGCCCGGCACATGATCGGTTCCGGACCTGAGGCCGTTCTGCTGTCCGCCGCCGTACAGGATCGGCAAAAGCTTCACGCCCTTCCGGATATAGAGAAAGCCGCATCCCTTCGGACCGTGAAACTTGTGTCCGCTCACTGAGAGCAGATCGATCCCGGCTGTCTTTACATCGATCGGCACCTTTCCATAAGCCTGCACGGCGTCCGTGTGAAACAGCACATCCGGTTTCTTTGCTCTGACCGCGCGGGAAATGGCGGGAAGATCCTGCACGGAGCCGATCTCGTTATTGACCGCCATCACGGAGATCAGAACGGTGTCCTCACGCACCGCTTCTGCCGCCGCGGACGGATCCACGAGGCCGAAGGAATCAACCGGGAGCACGGTCAGTTCAAATCCCTCCTGTACCAATGCCTCCATGGTCTTCGCCACCGCCGCGTGCTCGATGGATGTGGTGATCAGATGCCTGCCTCTGCGCGCATTCGCCCGCGCACAGCCCAAAAGCGCCAGATTGTCGGATTCTGTCCCACCCGAGGTGAAAAGGATCTCCGCGGGTGTCACGCGGAGGGTCCCCGCAAGCGTCTTCCTGGCACTGTTCATCAGCTGTTGCGCCTCAAAACCCTTCCGATGCATGCTGGACGGATTGCCGTAATCCGTCCGGAAAGCCCCGGTCATCGCCGAAAGCACTTCCTCGTCGCAGCGCGTCGTGGCCGCGTTATCAAGGTAAATCTCCGTCTGCTTCGCCATCCGTGATCACTTTCCTTCGTCTACCGATCCAGCGTAAACACAAGCCAGGACAGCACGGTCATGGCTGCCGTCTCGGTTCTTAAGATCCTTCGTCCCAGCGTGATCGGCAAAAAGCCTGCCTCCCGCGCCCTTCGCACCTCATCCTCCGAAAAGCCCCCCTCCGGGCCGATGAACACCGTGACGCGCTGCCCCGGCCGCACATCTTTGATGATCGAACGCGTTTCCTCCATGGAAGCGCCCTGCTCTCCCGCAAGCTCCCACGGGATCAGGCGCACGTCCGCATCTGCGCACATCGAGAGGGCCTCCGCAAAGGACACCGGCGCCGTGACCTCAGGGATCAACGCCCGATGGGATTGCTTTGCGGCAGACTCCGCGATCTTCTGCCAGCGCGCGCGCTTCCCTTCCCCCCGCTTCTCATCCAGCCTGACGACACTCCTTTCGCAGGCAACAGGAACTATCCGGGAGGCTCCCAGCTCGATCGTCTTCTGAATGACCGTCTCCATCTTATCCGCTTTGGGAAGTCCCTGCAAGACCGTTACAGGACAGGGCAGCTCGACATCCGCTTCCTTTACAAAATAAAGGCGGCAGAACGCCGCATCTGACTCGATCCGCTCGATTCCGTAGCGATACTCCGCCGTCTCCCCGGTGAAGCAGACAGACAGTTCCTCTCCCACCCGCATGCGCAGCACCTGCACGATGTGATGGAAATTCTCCCCCGTAAGCGTCAGGGTGTTGTCATCCGCTCTTTCCGAAGGTTCACAGAAAATCTGTACCATCAGCGCACCGCCGTGAGGGCGCACCACTCACCGAGCTCCTCCCTGTCCTGCAGGGAAAAACCGGCCTGTGAAAGCGCGGAGATCACCTCGTCCGCGATGGAAATGAGAATACCGGAATAGATCAGCACGCCTTTCTCTTCCATGAGCGAAGGCACCACCGGGGTGAGGGGCAAAAGCACATTCGGAAGAATATTGGCGACCACAATCGAATAACCGGACGTCACCCCGCTGATCTTAGCCCTGAACGCTTCATCGCGGATCAGATCGCCCTGAAAGACATCCATCTCTTTCCCGGAATGGCCATTGCGATCCCTGTTTTCAATTGCCGCGGAGCACGCCAGCGGATCCAGATCCACCCCAACCGCAAAATCCGCACCGAACATCAGGGAGAGAATCGACAATACCCCGCTCCCCGTCCCGATATCCAGGACGGATAAGCTTCCTGCCTCCCGTCCCGCTTTCTTCGCGTCAATCACACGCCGCAGCGCGCGCACGGCGAGCTTTGTCGTCTCATGAAGTCCCGTGCCGAAGGCGGCTCCCGGATCCATGTGCAGCACATAGGCCGCGCTCTTTTGATCCTCCTCTCCCATCTCCTCCCAGGAGGGAAGCACCAGAACATCATCGATGGTAAACTTGTGAAAATACTGCTTCCAGTTGTCGCGCCAGTCAATATCCTCGGTCACGGACACGGTGACGGTGCCCTCTCCGATATCGGAATACTGCCGCAGCGAATCCAGCTCCTCCCGCATCCGGGTAAGCACTTCCTCCGGGGTCACGGGCTCTTCCTCATTACTTATGATCAGTTTAAGACCGTCTCCTGCGCGATTCGCATCTGGTTCGGCAATTTCGACATAAAAATTCAGACAGGCGAGATCCTCCTCCCCGTTGTCATCCTCAATCACAGGGAGAGGTGCCTCGTCAACAAAGAGTTCCTCGAGTTCCCGCCCCGAGAGAGGCACTTTATCCTCAATCTCGGCGCCGCCAAGCCCGATATCCGACATCGTGCTCACGATGATATCTTCCGATTCGGCGTTGGTTCGCACTCTGAATCTCATCCACTTCATGGAGGTTTACCCGAAGAATCCCTTCTTTTTCTTTTTTGAACCGCCTTTTGCGCCGCCCTCCGGGCCGGTCCTGTCCGGGCCGTCCTGCCCGTCCGGTTCGTGACCGGTTCGTAAGGTGTTCCCTGTCAGCTCATCAAACTGACGCAGCAGATCTTTGGCCTCCTTGGGCAGCTTCTCCGGCACCTGCACGATCAGCGTCACGTAATGATCCCCGCGTACGTTTTTATCACGCAGCGAAGGCACGCCCTTGCCGCGGAGGCGCACACGCGTGTCCGTCGCCGTCCCCGCCTTGACGTCATAGGCGACCTTGCCGTCCACCGTGTCAATCAAAACCGTGCCGCCGAGGGTGGCCACCGCAAAGGACATCGGCACCGCCGAATAGATGTTGTAGCCGTCGCGCTGGAAAATCGGATGCTCGGCAATGATGACCTCCACCAGAAGATCGCCGCGCGGTCCGCCGTTTGTCCCCGGTTCGCCCTTTTCCCTGATCCGGACGCTCTGTCCGTTATCGATGCCCGCAGGGATGGATACCTGGATCTTTTTCCTGCTGGCGATATAGCCCGTTCCACGGCAGTCCGGACACTTCTCCTTGACGGTTTTCCCGCTGCCGCCGCATTCCGGACAGGTCTGCACATTCCGAACGGTACCGAAAAAGGACTGCTGCGTGAACACGACCTGACCCTTGCCTCCGCATTTGGAGCAGGTCTCGGGTGTCGTGCCGGGCTTTGCCCCTGTCCCCTTGCACTTGGGGCAAGGATCCTTTAAGGTCAGTTCCAGTTCCTTGTCGACGCCGAAAACCGCCTCCAAAAAGGTGATCCGTACGCTCGTGCGGATATTGGCGCCCTTGGAGGGTGCATTGCGCGCCGCGCCGGAGCGTCTGGCCCCGCCAAAGAAATCCCCGAAGATATCGCCGAAGATATCACCGAAATCCGCGCCTGTGAAATCAAAGCCGCCTCCGCCGAAGCCTCCGGCTCCGTCAAAGGCCGCATGCCCGAACTGGTCATATTGTCTGCGCTTCTCCGGATCGGAAAGCACCGCATAAGCCTCAGAGGCCTCCTTGAATTTTTCCGCCGCGGAAGCATCGCCCGGATTCATATCCGGGTGATATTTCTTGGCCAGTACACGGTACGCCTTTTTAATATCATCCTCGGAGGCGCCTTTGGCGACTCCGAGGACCTCGTAATAATCTCTTTTCTGTTCCTGTGCCATTTCTATCCCCTCACGAGCGTGCGGCCCGGCACCATCACACCTCTCTGTAGTCTCCGTCGACTACATCGTCGTTGCTGCCTCCTGCCTGAGACGAGCCCTGCGCACCGGCGCCCATATCCGGTCCCATACCGCCCATGCCGCTCATATCGGGACCGGCACCGCCCGCAGCGCCCTGGGCATTCTCATAAACCTTGGCAAACAGCGCCTGGGCATCATTCATCAGTTTTTCCTTCCGGGTCTTGATGTCGTCAATCTCCCCGTCCGTCAGCTCTCTGTCCTTGGTCTGCTCAAGCACTTCCTTGAGTCCCTTCAGATCATCCTCCACGGTCGCCTTCTGTGCCGGATCAATCTTGTCGCCGACATCCTTTAAGGCCTTCTCCGTCTGGAACACGAAGCTGTCAGCCTCATTTCTCGCGTCGATTCCCTCCTTGCGCTTCTTATCCTGCGCCTCAAACTCAGCGGCTTCCTTGATCGCCTTCTCAATGTCGGAATCGCTCATGTTGGAACCGGCTGTGATCGTGATATGCTGCTCCTTGCCGGTGCCCAGATCCTTCGCGGAGACATTGACGATTCCGTTGGCGTCGATATCAAAGGTGACCTCGATCTGGGGCACCCCGCGCATGGCCGGCGGAATGCCGTCCAGACGGAACTGACCGAGCGATTTATTGTCCCGCGCGAACTGACGCTCGCCCTGCAGGACGTTGATGTCCACCGCCGTCTGATTGTCGGCCGCGGTCGAGAAGACCTGGCTCTTCTTGGTCGGGATCGTCGTGTTGCGCTCAATCAGTCTCGTTGCGACACCGCCCATGGTCTCGATGGACAAGGACAGCGGCGTGACGTCCAGTAACAGAATATCGCCGGCACCTGCATCACCCGCGAGCTTGCCGCCCTGTACGGAAGCGCCGATCGCAACGCACTCGTCGGGATTGAGGGTCTTGGACGGCTCCTTGCCGGTCAGCTGCTTCACCTTCTCCACCACACAGGGAACGCGCGTTGATCCGCCAACCAGCAGAACCTGACCGAGATCGGAATTGGAAAGACCCGCGTCCTTCATCGCGTTCTGCACCGGAATCGCCGTCTTTTCGACGAGGTCATTGATCAGTTCCTCAAACTTTGCACGGGACAGATCCATGTCAAAGTGCTTCGGCCCGTCCGCCGTCGCCGTGATAAACGGCAGGTTGATGTTGGTGGTCGTCGTGGAGGAGAGCTCCTTCTTAGCCTTCTCGGCGGCCTCCTTCAGCCGCTGCATGGCCATCTTGTCGCCGGAGAGATCCACGCCCTCCTTCTTCTTAAACTCCTCAACCATCCAGTTCATGATGCGGTTATCGAAGTCATCGCCGCCCAGATGCGTGTCACCGTTGGTGGCCAGCACTTCGATGACGCCGTCGCCGATCTCGATGATGGAGACATCAAAGGTGCCGCCGCCGAGATCGTAGACCATGATCTTCTGTTCCTTCTCGTTGTCCAGACCGTATGCCAGCGCTGCCGCCGTGGGCTCGTTGATGATACGCTTGACCTCAAGACCCGCGATCTTACCGGCATCCTTGGTCGCCTGACGCTGGGCATCATTGAAATACGCAGGCACGGTGATGACCGCCTCGCTCACCGATTCGCCGAGGTACTGCTCGGCGTCGGCCTTCAGCTTCTGCAGAATCATCGCAGAAATCATCTGCGGTGAGTATTTCTTGTCATCGATATTGCGTCCGTGATCCGTTCCCATATCACGTTTGATCGAGGCGATGGTCCGATCCGCATTGGTCACGGCCTGACGTTTTGCAGGCTCGCCAACCAGGCGCTCACCGGTCTTGGTGAAGGCCACGATCGACGGTGTGGTGCGCGCACCCTCAGCATTTGCGATGACGGTGGGCTTTCCGCCCTCCATAACTGCCACGCAGCTGTTTGTGGTACCCAGATCGATTCCGATAATCTTGCTCATTTTGATCCCTCCCTTTTTACTTAAGTGAGTACGCTGCGATCCGAAGGAACCGCTTCGTACAGATCTGATAAACTCTGTGAAAGGTCACACCGCCTATCCGGCGACCGACACCATGCTGTGCCGGATGACGGTATCGTGATACAGATACCCTTTCTGCATCTCCTGAGCGACCGTGCCGGCAGGAAACTCCTCCGTCGCCTCCGTCTGCATGACCGCGTTGTGGAAATTCGGATCAAATTCCCTGCCAAGCGCTTCGATCGGTGTGACACCGAGATCCTCAAGCGCCTTGGAAAGCTGCTTGTAGATCATGCTCATCCCGTCCGCGAACGCTTTGTTTTCCTCATTTTTGGGAGCCGATGCCAGTCCCCGTTCAAAATTGTCGACCACCGGCAGAATTCTCTCAATGACATGAGCGGCGCCGGTATCAAACATCTGGGATTTCTCCCTGTCCGTGCGCTTGCGGAAGTTTTCGAACTCCGCCATCTGCCGCATGCATTTGTCTTGCAGCTCTTTGATCTGCTCTTTAAGCGGATCAGCCTTGTCCGCCTTGCCCTTGTCCTTTTTCTTGCCGAACAGGGGCTTCTTACCATCGGGAGCGGCTTCATCCCCCTTCTTTTCTTCTGAAGTGCCTTCCGCTTCTGCCTCTTCAGCAGCGGTCTCCTTCCCTTCCTCCGTCACAGGGACTTTCTGTTCCTCTGCCTGCTCAGGCATCCGTTCCATGTCCTGTTCCTTTTCGCTGTCCGCCATTGCTTTTTCCCTCCTGCCTGTATCATTTCCTGTACAGCTCATCCAGTCTGCGCATGACATTTTTCATGATGGTCACCACCCGGTCATAATCCATCCGTTTGGGACCGATGACACCGATGGTTCCGCGCATTCCCTCCCCGAGATCATAGGTGGCCGTCACCACGCTGCAATCCTGCATCGTCGCCGTCGGCGCCTCGCTTCCGATGTAGATCTGAATTCCGTCTGCCTGATCCGTCTCAGAAAGAGATTTCAACGCGATGCTCTCCAGCTCTGTCTTTTCCTCAAAGGTCGTGATCAGCGCCGAAGCGCGTCCCTTGTCCGCAAGTTCCGGATACCGGAAGATGTTGTTTGTACCACTCGTGTAAATCTCAAGGTTGTCATTGTCCCGGATCGTCTCCGCAGCCGCATCAATCACTCTGGTCACGATCTCGCTGTGCTGACCTGCCTCCAGCTTCAGTGCCGCGATCATACCGAGATTGATCTCATCCACCGAAAGGCCGTTCAGGCGCGTGTTGAGCAGCATGTTGAGTTTCATGATCGTCTCGTCATCCGGATTCTCCTCCACGTCAACCATGCGGTTTTTGATGACATTGCCCTCCATCACCACCGTCGCCAGCAGATGAGCGCCGTCCACGCGGGAAATCTGAATAAACTTCAGGCGCTTGCCCTTCAGGGCCGGAGCGGAAATCATCGTCGCATAATTGGTGTTAAGCGCCAAAAGCCTCGCCACCTGCTTGAGCATGTTTTCCAGCTTCTCCTCACGGGAAAGCAGAAGCTCTTTCATCTCGTCAACTTCGCGCTCCTTGCTCTTTAGCATCTCGTCGACATAGATGCGGTAGCCCTGATCCGAAGGAATCCGCCCCGCCGAGGTGTGCGGCTGGATGATCAGCCCCATCTCCTCCAGATCCGCCATCTCGTTGCGAATCGTCGCAGAGCTCAGATTCAGATCCGTATCCTTGGAGATCGTGCGCGAACCCACCGGCTCGCCGGTGGACAGATAATTTCGCACGATCGCGTGCAGGATTTTCATTTTCCGTTCGTCCAGGATCATCCGGATTCCTTTCTTTTCTCCGGGTGTTAGCACTCGTCTTGCGTGAGTGCTAACACTGTATGATGATAAAATAACACGCCGCATCCATGATGTCAACAAGGATGCAGCGTGATTTTTATGAAAAAAGTATAAAGAGGCAGATTTCGAATTACTGTTTAGAGAACCCCACCCGCATTCGCAGGTTTTATGACATGTCGAATGATCCGCTGGTGTTGCCGTTGACAACGTAGTATACCTTGTTCTCCTCCGGCTTGACGTAGAGCTCCAGCTTCTTGATATCGGAGACCTTGCCGCCCAGATCGTTGCGCCAGACATTCTTGGCCTTGTCGACCAGATCCTTCTGGGGCAGGCTCCTGTCCCCGTACTGAAGGACAAAATTGACCTTCTTTACCAGGCTGATGGTCGATTCGACGGAACGCTTTTTCTTCGGGGCGACCTTCTTCACTGTCTGTTTTGCGACGACCGGCTTCTTTTCTGCCGCCTTCTTAGCTGCGGTCGCTTTTTTCTCTGCCGGCTTCTTTTCCTCTGCTGCCTTCTTTACAGCGGTCACCTTCTTTTCCGCCGGCTTCTTTGCTGCGGTCTTCTTTGCAGCGGTCGCTTTCTTTTCCGCCGGCTTTTTCGCTGCCGTCGTCTTCTTCTCCGCCGCCTTCTTTTCCTCTGCAGCCTTCACCGCGGGAGCCTGCTTTGCGGGCTTCTCCTCCGGTTTTTTGACCTCTGCGGCCTTCACGGGCTCCTTTCCTTCTGCAGCCGGCATGGCCGCCACAGGCTTTCTTGCCACCGGCTTGGGCGCGGGAACCTTTTTTGCGGGCGCGGCTGCTGCCGCAGTCTTAACCTCAGAAGCACCGGTTGTTGTCGGCGTTACTTTTTTTGTTTCCTGCATTTCTCGTCCTCCTCAATTCTTGCTCAACACCATCTGAATCCATTCGCCCGGAGCCGAACCGTCGCCATGTCTTCTCCAAAGGCACACACCCGACTCCCCGGTCTCTGCAGGTCATCGTAGATACAGTCGCATCTACATAAGGGATAATCCGCACTACCCATTACAATAGTACACTTTATCCGCGTTGTCAAACCTTTGCTGTCATGTATCCCTTTATCCGGCGACAAGCGCGCGGATGCCGGTGACCAGAAGCACCAGAATGCCCAGTGCAATGCGGTACCATCCGAAGACTTTGAAATCATGCTTGCGGATATAGCCCAGGAAAAACCGGATCACGACGATGGACACCGCAAACGCAACGATCATACCGACCGCCAGCAGGCTGATCTGCGCACCGGTAAAGTGCAGACCCGCGGCGATAAATTTCACGATTTTCAGCAGACTTGCACCGAACATCACCGGAACGGCAAGGAAAAAGGTGAATTCCGTCGCGGTTTCCCGCGCCACGCCGATCAGCAGCGCGCCGAGTATCGTAGCACCGGAGCGGGACGTTCCGGGGAAAACCGCGGCCAGCACCTGGCAGGCGCCGATGAGCAGGGCCGTTTTGATGTCGATCTCCTCCAGACAGTAGATCCGCGGCTTCTTTCCGCGGTTTCTGTTTTCTATCAGGATGAAGCCGATACCGAACACGATCAGCGCAAGTGCCACCGGTATCGGTTTGTAGAAAAGCGCTTCAAAGAAATCATCCAGCGTCAGTCCGATAATCACCGCAGGCAGACAGGCGATGATGATCAGCACCCAAAGGCCGATGATCTCGGGTTTGACCGCGATGCTGCTCTTTCTCCTTTTTCGGTTCCGCTTCATATAGAATGGCCAGAGTCTGGACCAGTACAGCACCAGCACCGCCATGACGGCCCCCAGCTGAATCACCACCAGAAAGACCTCCCAGAATTCCTCCGGCACATCGAGGCGCACGAACATATCCAGCAGAATCATATGTCCCGTTGAGCTGATCGGCAGCCACTCCGTGATCCCCTCAACAATACCGTACAGGATTGCCTTCAGCACATTGATCATTTCCCATATTCCTCCCTGGTGAATTTTTCCAAAGCAGGAAGCGAACGCCTCACCTTCTCCGTATCGATGCAGTATGCCATGCGGAAGAATCCCGGAGCGCCAAAGCCATCCGCCGGAACCAGAATCAGGTCATATTTCTTTGCTTTTTCACAGAAGGCCACCGAGTCCTCCTCCATCGCCTTCGGCATGATATAGAAGGTACCGCCCGGCTTTTCCACCGTGTAGCCAAGCTCCGTCAGCTTATCATAGAGCAGATTCCGGTTGATCTCATACACGGAGAGATCGCTGGTCAGATCGCAGGTGTTGCTCACCGCGATCTGAATGATCGAAGGCGGGCAGTTGTGTCCCAGTCCGCGCGAAATCTGTCCGCACATCGGCACGATCTTGTCCGCCTTCTCGCACGCGGGGTGAACCGCCACGTAGCCGATCCGCTCCCCGGGAAGCGAGAGCGCCTTGGAAAAGGAATAGCAGGACAGCGTGTGATCATAAAACTTCGATACATACGGTGCTTCCCTGCCGTCGAAAACGATCTCCCGATAGGGCTCGTCGGAGATCAGGAAAATGCGGTGGCCAAACCTCTGTGAACGATTCTCAAGGAACGACGCAAGCCTTTTCAAAGTCTCTTCGGAGTAGACGACGCCGGAGGGATTGTTGGGGGTGTTGATCAGCACCGCCGCAACCTGTTCATCCATGAGCTTTTCCAGTTCCGAAAAATTGATCTGGAAATGCTCCCTGTCCGCGGGCACTACACGAAGCGTAAGACCGGCTCCGGTGATATAGGGTTGATACTCCGGAAAGTACGGTGCGAAGGTGAGCACCGTATCACCGGGCTTTGTCACCGCCCTGACCGCATGGGCAATGGCTCCCGCCGCTCCGGTTGTGGGGAAAATGTGTCCGGCCGTGTAGTGCATATCGAATCTCCGGTTCAGGGAAGCAGCAATTTGCTCCTTGTACGCGGGATTGCCCAGTGTGGGAGAATACCCGTGCAGCGCCATGGGGTCCTCCTCCCGAAGAAGCCGGATCATCTCGTCGGTAAAGGCCTGCGGCGCCGGTACGGACGGATTGCCGAGACTGTAATCGAACACGTTGTCGTATCCGATCTCCTCTCCCCTGGCTGTGGCAAATTCCGACAGCACGCGAATGATATTTTTGGCATTCAGCATGCTTTCGTAGGTTTCATTGATCATTTCTTTCCTCCTCTATAAAAACAATGTTTTACACTTATCTGCCGCCATCCGGGCTCAAAAGCAGCCGTTCCATGGCGGTTATCAATTCCTCTGCGCGGGACAGCAGCACCGCTTCCCCCGCCTTTCCGGTTTCCACCGCGCGATAGGCAAGGACAAACTCCGGTGTCCCAGTAGCATAAAACGTGAGTGAACCGTTGTACTGGGTGAGCAACGGTGCGATTCCGGCCGCGTTTACCTTCGCGTCCTTGCGGAGCTTGACGGAGATACTGCCGGGCCGGCCGGTCATCTGCACGATGTACAGCCGGTGTGCTCTCCCGCGCAGCACACTGATCCGGAGCAGGTTTTCGACGGGCTGCGGGGGCGTCCCGAACCGGTCGTTCAGCTCCTGTGTCATGTCGTCCTTTTCCGCTTCCCCCTCCACCGAGGCAATTCGCTTGTAGACCTCCAGCTTCTGCTCCTCGTTGAGGATGTATTCCGCCGGAATGAAAGCGTCCGCCGTGAGATCCACCGACGTGGTAAACATCGAAAGCCTGTCCGGCTCCCCGGCGTCCTCCTTCTTTTCTCTGACCGCCTGGGAGAGCAGCTTGCAGTATAGATCGTATCCGATCTCCCTGATGTGTCCGCTCTGGCTCTTTCCCAGCAGATTGCCCGCGCCGCGGATCTCCAGATCCCGCATGGCGATCTTGTAACCGCTTCCGAGATCCGTAAACTCCCTGATTGCCAGCAATCGCTTCTCAGCGACCTCCCGCAAGAGCTTGTCCCGCTGGTACAGAAGAAAGGCATAGGCCGTCCGGTTGGAACGGCCGACGCGTCCGCGCAGCTGGTAGAGCTGCGACAGACCCATTTTATCGGCATCATGAATGATCATCGTGTTGACGTTTGGAATGTCCAGTCCGGTTTCGATGATCGTCGTCGATACCAGCACGTCAATCTGCCCGTCGATGAAATCATACATGATTTTTTCAAGCTCGTGCTCGGGCATCTGACCGTGCGCATAGGCGATCCGGGCATTCGGAATCAGCGCCTGAAGAGAGGCTGCCGTCTCCGCAATCCGGTTGACTCTGTTATAAACATAGTACACCTGCCCTTTTCTTGCAAGCTCTCTCGTGATCGCTTCCCGCACCAGTTCCTCGTGATACTCCGTGACATAGGTCTGAATCGGGAGGCGATCGTTCGGCGCCTCCTCCAGCAGGCTCATGTCGCGGATTCCGACCAGACTCATATGCAGGGTTCTGGGAATCGGCGTGGCAGACAGGGTCAGGACATCCACATTCTCCCGGAGCTTTTTGATTTTTTCTTTATGTGCCACCCCGAAGCGCTGCTCCTCATCGACGATCAGCAGTCCGAGATCCGAAAAATGCATATCCTTTGAGAGCAGACGATGGGTGCCGATGACGATGTCCACCGTTCCTTTTCCCACACCCTCGACCGTTTTTTTCTGTTCGGCCTGCGTCCTGAAACGCGAGAGCAGCTCGATACGGACGGGATAGTTCTGCATGCGCCGCACAAAGGTGTTGTAATGCTGCTGTGCCAGAATCGTCGTGGGAACAAGAAGCGCCACCTGCTTGCCGTCCTGAACGGCCTTAAAGGCCGCGCGAATCGCGATCTCCGTCTTACCGAAGCCGACATCGCCGCAGATCAGTCGATCCATGATGCGGGAGGATTCCATGTCCTCCTTGACCGCCTCGATGGCATCCAGCTGATCCGCCGTTTCCTCAAAGGGAAAGGAATCCTCAAATTCCTTCTGCCACACCGAATCGCGTCCGAAGGCGAAGCCCTTTTCGCCCTGGCGTCTGGCGTAAAGCTCCACCAGATCCTGGGCGATCTCGTCCACGGCACTGCGGACCCGGGACTTGGTGTGCTGCCATTCGGTGCCGCCCAGCCTGTTGAGCTTTACCCTGCGCGGTTTGCCCTCCTCATCCGCGCCCGCGGCATATTTCTGCAGAACGTCCACGCCCGTCGCCAGCACATATAGAATGCCGCCGTCTCCGTATTCCACCTTGACGTAATCGCGCACGGCCGCGTCCGTTTCGATCTTTTCAATTCCCCGGTAGATACCCAGTCCGTGATCCTCATGAACCACGTAATCGCCGGGCTTGAGCTCCGCAAAGCTCCCGATCTTTTCCCCGCGGTAGGTGGATCGCTTCTTTCTTCGCTGCTTTCTGTCCTGCGTGAAGATATCGCCCTCGGAAATCAGGGAAAAACGGGCCTCGGGAAGTGCAAACCCCCGCGTCAGCTGCCCGTAATAGAGCATGGTCTCACCGGGCTGCAGCACACGCATCGGATCCTCGTTGTAGAAGGCCGTGATATCGAAATCCCGCAGTTCCTCCACCAGACGCTTTGCACGCGAACGGATGCCGGAGATGAGAATGACTTTCTCCTTATGCTGCGTCTTTTTTCTGACCTCCGCCGCAAGGCTGGCAAAATCATTGTTGTAGGAGGGAATGCCCGTCGTATGGACAAAGAAGCTTTTTTCCGGCTTCAGGTTTTCCTCGCCGGAGGGAAGCTCCAGTGCGCTCACGGCGAGATACCGTCTCTGTCCCAGCGCGGCAAATGCACTTTCGGGCGGCATTAAAAGTTCACCCTCCCCCGGCAGACACAGCCCCGCCATCGTCCGGTGCGCCTGGCTCTCCGCAAACTCCCGGTAGATCTCTCTTGCCTGCTCTAAAACCCGCGCCGGCTCATCAAGGAATATTGCGCTCTCCTCCGGCGGAAAATAATCCGGAAGACTCACCGGCCTGTCACAGAAATAGCGCAGATACGGATCCGCATTGACACTGCCGGGCGTTTCGCGCATCGCTTCCAGCAGTGCCTCCATGTCGGCTTTCAGCCGGTGCGCCTCTTTGGTCAGCATCTGTCCGCGCAGCTTTTCTTCCGTTTCCGCCGCCTCTTTTGCAATCCGCGCCAGTCCGCGCTCCTTCTCCTTTTGTGTGAGAATCAGCTCCGTCGCGGGATAGATCGTTACTGTCTCCAGTTTTTCAAAGGAGCGCTGGGAGAGGATATCAAAGCTTCGGATGGACGTGATCTCATCTCCCCAGAACTCAAAACGATACGGTGTATCCTGCGTCAGGTCAAAGACATCCAGAATATCCCCCCGGACCGCATATTGCCCCGGTGCCTCGACAAACGGCGTCCGCTGGTATCCCAGCTCGATCAGACGGGGAATCAGTGTCTCCTCGGATAACGGTTTTCTCCTATCCACCTGGATTCTTGCTTCCCTGTAGACCTCCAGCGGGAGCTGCGGGGTGAGGAGGGAAGCCGCCGCAGCCACAAGCGTCATCGGTCTGCCGTCAATCCGCCTTCTGAGTGCGCGCAGTCTTTCTGCTTCAATTTCATTGCTGTGGATATCCGCCTGGAAGAAAATGACGTCCTTGGACGGCCAGGCAACGGTGTTGCGATCATAGAAGCGGTATTCCTCCGCGAGCTCCCGGCAGCGCAGCTCATTGTGCGTGATGATCAGCCGGTAGCGCGTCCCCGCGGAAAGCGCATCAAAAAACGCGCCCTTTGCCGCATCCTGCGGTCCCACCAGACCTAAGGGGCCCTCTGCACCCTCCCACGCACTTTTCAGTTCCCGAAAGCTCCCGATTTCCAGGAGCGCCGCTTCGATCGCTCTCATTCGCTCCCCGGTTCCGCCTGAGTTTTTCTGTTAAAACGGTTCATTGCCGCATCCATTCCTTCCGCTATCACGGTTTCCACGCAGTCCGCCGCCAGATCCAGCGCGGCATTCATCTCTTCCCAGTCCGCGCGGTCAAACGTTCCCAGAACGTGGGGGATCAGATTCCCTCCGGCAACCGCCTCCCCCACCCCCAGACGCAGTCTGGGAAAGCGGTCCGTTCCGAGCATCGAAATGATATTTTTAAGCCCGTTGTGACCGCCTGCGCTGCCTCCCTTTCTGAGACGCAGCATCCCCGTCGGAAGGTGGATGTCATCAACGATCACGAGCAGTCCCGTCTCGGGATCAATCCGGTAATAGGCCGTCAGCGCCTGCAGGCTCTCCCCGCTGGCGTTCATATAGGTCTGCGGTTTGCACAGAAGCACCTTTTCCCCCGCGATCACACCGGTTCCGGTGAGGGCCTTTCCCTCGCGCTTTGCCATCGTGATCCCATATCTGTCCGCCAGGCGCTCCACGGCCAGAAAACCCGTGTTGTGACGGGTTGCCGCGTACCGGTTCTCCGGATTGCCAAGACCTGCTATCAGAAGCATCTGTTCCCGTTCCCTTCCGTCAGCGGCAGCTCATACTTATGCGGCATGCCGCAACAAAGAGGAACGATTCCAACGAACCGTCCCTGTGTCCGTGTTGTACAGCCGGATTCCTTTCGTGAAACCCGTCAGATCTGTCTAGATCCGCAAGTCGTCTAGCCGATCGTGTCTTCAGGCGAATCGGAGTACTCGTCCATGGAGGCCAGCGCCTCACGATAACCCGCCAGAATCTGCTCCTGAATCACCGCCCGCATCTCCTTGTTGATCGGATGAGCCACGTCACGGTATGTGCCGTCCGCCGACTTCTTGCTCGGCATTGCGATAAACAGGCCGCTGTCGCCGTCGATCACCTTGATGTCGTGCACAACGAACTCGTTGTCAAACGTCACGGATACAACCGCTCTCATCTTGCCCTCACGGGTCACCTTGCGCACACGTACATCTGTAATTTGCATCTCCCCTTCTCCTTCCCCCCAGGATTGTTGATCAGATTATACAGATATCTGACGATTTTTACAATACAAACCTTTCATTGTTTTCCTCCACAATACGGACCTCTCCCTCGCTTTTGAAGAACGAGTTGGTCTGCAGGGTGCTGTGGCTCTCCACGATACAATTTTCAATGTAGGTATTGTCTCCGACATAGATATCATCCAGCAGAATGGAATTCTTAATAAAGCAGTTGCTCCCGATAAAAGTCCCCTTAAAGAGCACCGAATCCTCCACCACACCGTTGATGATGCAGCCACTGGAGATGAGACTGTTCTGCACTTTGGCGCCGACGTTGTACTTGGCGGGCGGTCTGTCCTCCACTTTGGTGTAGATATCCGGATGTGTCCGGAAAAACCAGGTGCGAATCTCCGGCTTCAGGAAATCCATATTCGTGGAGAAGTAATCGTCCACCGAGGCAATATTGCTCCAGTAACCGTCGAAAAGATACCCGTAGATCTTTTTCGAGCTGCGGTAACGGATCAGGATGTCCCGCACGAAATCATAACGCCCCTCCAGATCGCTCTGCTCAATGAGTTCGATGAGCTGTCTGCGCCTGATCACATAGATCCCGCAGGAAATGGTGTTTGAGTGGGCAACGATGGGTTTTTCCTCAAATTCCTCTATGCGGCCGTTTTCATCCATACGCAGCGTTCCGTAACGCTCCGTGTCATAATCACCGGAAACCTCCTTGCAGACAACGGTAATATCCGCATTCTTCTCGATGTGATAATCGAGGACCCGGTTATAATCCATCTTATACACGCAGTCACCGGAGGTGATGATGACATACGGCTCATGGCATTCCTTGAGAAAATGAAGATTCTGTGCGATTGCATCCGCGGTTCCGCGGTACCAGAAGCCGTTCTCTGCCGTGATTGCCGGCGTAAAGGTGTAAAGACCGCCCTGTTTACGCCCGAAATCCCACCACTTGGAGCTGGAGAGATGCTCATTAAGACTGCCCGCATGGTACTGGGTGAAAACAGCAACGGTCTGAATATGGGAATTGGACATATTGCTCAGTGCAAAATCAATCGACCTGTAAAAGCCCGCGATGGGCATGGCACACACCGCGCGCTTTCTGGAGAGTTCCCTCATTCTGCTGCTGCCGCCGCCGGCAAGTATGATTCCTATCGCTTTCAAGCCTACATCCTCGATAATGTCCTGCCGCTCGCCAGCTCTCCGTGGGGATAATCGGTCGCGGCAGTCTGTCCGAAAATCATCACGTTTTTTCCAATGGTCACACCGTCCGGAATGACACTGCCCTCGCCGATCGTGCAGAGTCCGTCGCAGTAAATATGCGGATCCGTCTCGTTGTCCCGCTCCTCGAAGGCACCGATACGCACATTGTCGCCGATGTGCACCTCTTCCGCAGCGATCACTTTGTCCAGCTCGCAGCCTTTTCCGATCACACAGTCATTCATCAGAATGGAATTTCTCACGCGTGCCCCCTCGCCGATATGCACGCCACAGCCGATGACCGAGCCCTCGACATCACCGTAAATCTCAGCGCCTTCGCCGATGATTGAGCGCTCGATGCGTGCGTCGCGGCCGAAATACTGCGGCGGCTGCGGGAGACTCTTCGTGTAGATTTTCCAGTATTCCTCATAGAGGTTGAATTCCGGAACGATATCGATCAGCTCCATATTGGCCTGCCAGTAGGAGGTCAGCGTCCCGACATCCTTCCAGTAGCCCTCGAATTCCCATGCATACAATGCATACCCCGCCTTCTTGCACCAGGGAATGACATGCTTTCCGAAATCCAGTCCCGACTGACGGGCATTCTCGGAGAGGGATCGCCGCAGCGCGTCTCTGGAAAAGATATAGATGCCCATGGAAGCCAGATTGCTGCGCGGATTTTCCGGCTTTTCCTCAAAATCCACGATCCGGCCGGAGCCGTCCGTGATCATGATGCCGAAGCGTTTCGCCTCCTCCATCGGAACGGGCATGACGGCAATGGTCACATCCGCACCGCTCTTCTTATGGTAGAAGAGCATCTGTTCATAGTCCATCTTGTAGATATGGTCGCCGGAGAGAATCAGCACATAGTCCGGATGATAGCTCTCCATATATTCCATATTCTGGTAGATGGCATTGGCTGTGCCGGTGTACCACTCGGTATTGGAAATCTTTTCATAGGGGGGAAGCACGGTAACGCCGCCGACGTTGCGGTCCAGATCCCACGGGATGCCGATGCCGATGTGGGAATTGAGCCTTAAGGGCTGATACTGCGTCAGCACACCCACCGTATCGATCCCGGAATTGATGCAGTTGCTCAAGGGGAAATCAATGATCCGGTACTTGCCCCCGAAGGACACCGCCGGCTTTGCCATTCTGGCCGTGAGCACTCCGAGTCTGCTGCCCTGGCCGCCCGCCAGAAGCATGGCGATCATTTCCTTTTTTACCACTGCCGCTCCTTGTTTCTTTGTCAGAAAACCTGTGCAACGTCTTTGATTACAGGAAACAGTATAGCACAGACCGCGGAAAAAGTGAAGTGTACAAATCAGGAGTTAATACTTATAATAATGATGTCAGGGTCTATGCTCATGCGTCGCTCATGCTTCCTGTTGACGCAAAAGTGCAACGAAATCAACGATTTCCGCACTTCCAGTGTGCATGAAACGCCACATGAGCCTGGAATCCGCCCGAAGCGGAGCAATCCGTGGACATCGTTTTCTGTAAAAAAATAACCATCCGGGAGGCTTCTATGTACAAAATTGATTTCAATCATCCCATCCATGTCCACTTCATCGGCATCGGCGGCGTCTCCATGAGCGGACTGGCAGAGATGCTGGCAAGCCGGGGTTTTACCGTCACCGGCTCCGACCGTTCGCCGTCCGGGCTCACGGACAGGCTTGAGGCCGGCGGCATCGAGGTGTCCTTTCCGCAGTGCGCCGAAAACATCACCAGGTATTCGGGCACGGATGCGATCGATCTCGTGGTTTTCACGGCGGCCATCCATGAGGACAATCCGGAGTATGCCGCAGCCCGGGAGAGCGGCATCCCCATGATGACCCGGGCGGCGCTGTTAGGGCAGATCATGGCACAGTACCCCCATTCCTTTGCCGTCGCCGGGACGCACGGCAAAACCACCACCACTGCCATGATCACGCAGATTCTGTCCGCGCCGGATATTGATCCGACGGTTTCCATCGGCGCCGTATACCCCGCCCTCGGCGGAAACTACCGCATCGGAAAGGGAGATACCTTCATTGCGGAGGCCTGCGAATATACGAACAGCTTTTTAAGCCTCTTCCCGAAGGTCGGCGTCATTCTGAATATCGAAGCAGATCACCTGGATTTCTTCCGGGATCTGGCGGATATACGCGCCTCCTTCCGCTGCTTTGCCGCGCAGATTCCCGAAGACGGGACGCTGGTGATCGGCTCGGAGATCGATAATCTCCGTGAGATCACGGACGGACTTCCCTGCAAAAACATCGTCACCTTCGGTCTTGGCGGTGAAGCCGATGTCCGGGCGACGGACATTCGTCCGACTCTTTCCCCCGACGGAGAGACACTGACCTCATTCCGGGTCGTCTTTCGGGACGGAAGCAGTCCCGTCACGATCACCCTTCGCGTTCCCGGCCTTCACAATGTAAAAAACGCGCTGGCCGCCATTGCCGCCGCCCGTGTCCGTGAACCCGATACGGGCCGGATTGTCAGCGGGCTGGAAGACTTTCGCGGCGCCAGCCGCCGTTTTGAACGTCTTGGCGTGTGGCATGGCATCACAATCGTTGACGATTACGCGCATCACCCCACAGAGATCACTGCAACGCTTACCGCTGCGCGCTCCATGGGTTTTAAACGCATCTGGTGTGCGTTCCAGCCGCACACCTATTCCCGCACGAAAGCGCTGATGGAGGAGTTTGCCGCGGCACTCTCGGGCGCGGACCGCGTCGTGCTGTCCGATATCTACGCCGCACGCGAGACGGATCATCTGGGTATTTCCTCCCGCACGCTACAGGAAAAAATACGGGATTCCGGTCATGAATGTGACTATTTTCCGTCTTTTTCGGAGATCCGGCAATTTCTTTCAGAAAATTGTTCGGAGGGAGATCTGTTGATATTCATGGGTGCCGGAGAAATCGACAAAATCGGTATTTCCATGCTGGCTGACGATTGATTATCCACTTTTTCCCCAACCGGACCCTGTGTTTTTTCCCGATCACCCGGTGGGAAAGGAAGAACGAAATCTGTGTGTGCGGAGCGATTCCTCCACGGTTTCCACATTTCCCACACGCAGTCGGAACGCCCGTCGTTTCAGCGTTTGCGGCTATTTTGCACTTGGCTTTTCACGAAACGCTATGCTATAATCACCCATACGGGGAGACGGGCGAGGCGACAAACCTCACGTATGCCGCCCCGCACTTGGGAGAATAAGCTTATGATGGGACGGGTTTCAATCAATCGGGAACAGGTGCCGGAGACAGATACTACCGCTGTTTCCAACGTGTTTATCGATAAATATATGACGCAGGCCAATGACGCGCAACTCAAGATCTACCTTTATCTTCTTCGCATGATGCGTGCGGGTCTTCCGACGAGTCTGTCGGATCTGGCCGACCGCTTCAACCTCACGGAAAAGGATGTGACACGCGCGCTGAAATTCTGGGAAAAGCGCGGCATCCTGTCGATGGAGTATGACAGCGACAAGAAGCTGTCCGGGATTCATGTCGAGGATCTTTCGTCGCATGAGACTGTCGGGGAGACGGCACCGTCCGCACACACGGCCGACGCAGAAGACGATTTTCCGGAGGATACGCAGGCGCCCGCACCGGTTTTCAAGACCCCGGGAAAGACGGACAGCGACTGCTCCCAGCTGCTTTTCATTGCCGAGCAGTATCTGGGCCGGCCGCTCAGCGTCGCCGACACCCGGTCCCTTCTTTATATCCATGACAATCTTCAGTTTTCCGATGCTCTGCTGGACTATCTTCTGCAGTATTGCGTGGAGCGCGGCAAGAAGGATTTTCGCTATATGGAGCGCGTTGCCGTCCGCTGGAGGGAATCCGGCTATGAGACACCCGAGCAGGCCAGACGCGGCAGCTTCAAGTATGACAAACGGATCTACGAGATTATGGATCTGCTGGGACTGAACAATCTGCCCACCGCCACGGAAGCGGAATTTGTCAATCGGTGGATCTGCGAGTATCACATGCCAATCGATATCATCCGGGAGGCGTGCGCGCGCACGGTTCGGGCCACGCAGAAGCACCGTCTGGAATACGCTGACAAGATTCTGCTCAACTGGCATCAGGCAGGCGTCAGCAGGAAAAACGACATCAGACAGCTGGACGAAATGCACGAGGGTCGCAAAAAGGCATCCGCCGAATCCGCCCCCGCTGCCGGAAGCACATCCGCCGGAGGTGCCCGCAACACCCGGATTCACAACTTTCCGGAACGCAACTACGATTTTTCACTGCTGGAAAAGCAGCTGGTTCAAAACTGAGGAGTTCGCGATTTGGCGCTGACCAACGAACAATATGACCGGATCATGCGGGATTATGAGCAAAAGCAGCGCGAAGCCCGCCGCGAGCATGACCGCAGACTTGAAGAAATCCTCCGGAAGATTCCGGAGTTCGGCGAGTTAAGCCAGTCCGCCGCTTCTGCTGTCGCCGCCTTTTCCGCCGGTCTCATGAACAGCGAGTCCGACGCATCCGGCACCAGAGAGCGGCTGCGTTCTATCGCCGGTCAGCGCGAAGCCCTGTTAACGAAGGCCGGTTTTCCCGCCGATTATCTGGAAGCCGTCTATTCCTGTCCGGACTGTCAGGATACCGGCTTCATCGGCCGTGAGAAATGCCATTGCTTCAGGCAGAAGGAAGTGGCTCTTTTGTACAGTCAGTCCCATTTGGGGAGTGTCTCCGATGAATCCCGCTTTTCCAGCCTTCGCGAGGACGTCTACGGAGACGATACGGAATCCCTGCGCCGTTTTCAAAACGCGCGGGATGCTTCGCTTGCATTCGTCCGCGCATTTCCGGACAATGACAAAAACCTGCTCTTTATGGGCGGTGTCGGCACAGGCAAGACGACGCTTTCCGGCTGTATCGCCCGTGAATTGCTGGATCGCGGATTTTCAGTCATCTACTTCAGTGCCGTCGCTTTGTTTGAGCATCTCGCAGAGATCCGGTTTTCCAGAGAATCCGACGATGAAAGGACAGATCCCCACGGGGATCTGTATGACTGTGACCTGCTGGTCATCGATGATCTCGGTACCGAGCTGACCAATGCCTTCTCGGCCGAGCAGCTGTTCAACCTGCTGAATGAGCGCATTTTCCGCAAAAAGCACATGATCATCTCGACCAATCTTGGTCTGGATGAGCTCCAGCGCGTCTACGCGGAACGGATTTTCTCTCGCATCACCAGCAGCTTCTCCATCTGGAAGCTGACCGGCAACGATATCAGACTGAGGATACGCATGCAGTAAACGTATTTTGTAACTTATACTGGTTCACGTTATTGATTGCCGCAGGAAGTCGATTACGTGAACTGCATATACCGTGGAGACAAATTGAATTCTGCAGTTAACTTCGTTTGCGAGTATAGGAGGAACGCCGGATATGGCAAAGAATCACGAAGAAAAAAGAAATCTCGAAAACATCCCCGTAGGCTCTCTGGGTCTGATCGCCTTAAGCGGCTGCAAAACGCTGGGCGAACGCGTCGACAAATATCTGGTCAGATGGCGGGCCGAGCGGGAAAACGAGCATAAGGGAAGCCTGGCCTTCACGGGCTATGAGCGTCCGTCCTATCTGCTTTCCGCGGAGACACCGCGCTTCGGAACAGGTGAGGGCAAGGGTGTCATCAATCAGTCGGTCCGCGGCGCCGATCTGTATCTTCTGGTGGATGTGACCAACTACAGCCTGACCTACAAGCTGTTCGGCATGCAGAATCACATGTCGCCCGATGATCATTATCAGGATCTGAAGCGCATCATTTCGGCAGTCGGAGGAAAAGCGCGAAGGATCACGGTCATCATGCCGTTCCTCTACGAGAGCAGACAGGACAAGCGCACCTCCCGTGAATCTCTGGACTGCGCAATCGCGCTTCAGGAGCTGGTAAAGATGGGCGTGGACAACATCATCACCTTTGAGGCCCACGAGCCCCGCGTGCAGAATGCCATCCCGCTCTCCGGCTTTGAGACCGTCCGCACCACCTATCAGTTTATCAAAGGTCTGCTGCTGAACGTGCAGGGGCTTAAGATCGATGCGGAGCACATGATGGCCATCAGCCCGGATGAAGGCGGCATGAACCGTGCTGTCTATCTCGGTAGTGTTCTTGGACTCGATGTCGGCATGTTCTACAAGCGGCGTGACTACACCCAGGTCGTCGACGGCAGGAATCCGATCCTTGCGCACGAGTTCCTTGGAGCCTCCGTGGAGCACAAGGACGTGATCATCATCGACGACATGATCTCCTCGGGAGACACTGTCATTGAGGTCGCAAAGGCACTGAAGCAGAGGAAAGCGGCACGGGTTTTCGTGTTTGCCACCTTCGGTCTCTTTACCGCCTCCCTTGCTCCCTTCGACAAAGCCTACGAAGCCGGTTTCATTGAGCGGATTCTCACAACCAACCTGATCTACCAGTCCCCGGAGCTCTTATCCCGGGAATGGTACATCAGCTGCGACATGAGCAAGTACATCGCCTACCTCATCGACACCCTGAATCACGATGCCTCGATCAGCGATCTGCTCAATCCGGTGGAGCGTATCACAAGCTTTGTGTCACGCTATCATGAAGGAACATTATCAGACTGATAATAGGTGATAAACCGGTTCCCGTTTTCCCTGAATAACTGATTTCCATGCGAGCGCGTGATTTTATATACGCGCTCGCCCGCATTTTTCCGCGGATCGACAATCACCAGCTCCGTGTCATTGTAGCCGATGACGAGCAGGGCGGAGCCGTCCTGCATGGAAACCAGCACCGGAATATCCTGATTGACATAGTATAGCACAATCGGCAGACTGCAGCCCGTCAGCGTGAGCGATCTGCAGTCCGACATGCTGCGATCCAGAATCTCCGACAGGGAGTCTCCTCTCTCCAGCATATCATTCACGTCCCTGCTGATCCCCCTGTGCTCCAGAATCAGCTTCAGGCAAAATGCCGCCGTTCCCTCTCCCTCGCTGAACACGGCAGATTCCGCGGAGTGAGTGATGGCCATGATCTGATTCCTGGATGCCAGATTCTTCTTTTCCCATACGTACCGGTCGTCGCCGTCCACCACCGCACAGTTTTCGTCGTAAGCCGCCAGAACAGCCGCCGCCTCTTCCTCATAGATTCCCTCAATTGAACCATCGTTTCGATAGACATAAAAGCCGCCGAAGGTCTCCCTTTTCCTGAATACCTCCAGTCCCTCCTCCTTTGGCAGAACAAGCGACGGTGTGAGAATCTTGACGGAAGAAGCTTTGATATCCTGCCTGCAGTCTATCACCGTCGTCTTTTCCCACTGCTCCGTGACCACCGTCACCAGCCGGTTGGTTTTGGACTTGGCCTCTAACGTATTGATAATCTGATCCTCCGCGGCATCCTCATAATACCCGGTCTCCTCATTGAGCGTCACCCGATGGAGCCGGATCTGGTTCCCCTCGACGATGGCATCGACCACGTAATGCCCGGGACTTTTATAGTTTTCCAGAATATTGCCGAAGGCGTCACGGATCAGCACGGTCTCCATGGCATAGACGTCGTTTCCCGTCTGATCCCTGCGGATATCCCCGTCGTTTACCACGCCGTAAACAAGATCCTCCTGCATGAATCCGAGCGGAATCACCTGGGTGCCCGGCTCCGCTTCCACCTGGGACATTTCGCCGCTGTTAAACTGGATCAGCGTGATCCTGTCCCCGATGCTTCCGTCTGTGCGCGCAAACAGCGCACCGGATTCCGAACGGAAATAGGGTGTTTTCGCCGCGTCCGCGATCACCGTGCTGACGCTCTGATTCGCGGAATCCACGAGAACCACGTCGTCCCCCAGCATCAGATAGAGCTCGCCCTCTCCGCTGACATGAGCCATCCGGCTCACGTACGCTCTGAGGATTTCCGGCGAGACATCCACCGGCAAAAACAGTTTTTCCTCCAGCTGTTTGATGGAAGAGCGGTAGTGATAATACGCCACTCCGACCCTTCCCTCGTGGATTCCCCGGTTCATATAGCCGGCCACCAGAAAATGAATATCCCCGTTCTCATCCGCGCGGAGCAGATGAAAATCATAATTCTGCCAGGTGCACCGCTCGTCCGCGTTCTCATTGTCCTCAAAGGAAAAGATCACCGCCAGCTCGTTGTTTTCCTTGCTGTAGGAAAAGAGCCTGCGCCCGGCGGAAAATGCAAGCACACTGCCGTCGCTGTTTTCAATCAGGGGCACGTTTTCCGGTGTGATGAACAGTTCGATCTTATCCCCTGAAAAGTCGGCCGCATCCCCGGAAAACCGGTATTTCATCGATCTGTCATAGTCCAGCAGATAGATCCTGCTCTTTCCTCTCCGCAGTCTGAACGTCTCCGTCACATCGCAGGGGAGCTGACGGTCGTCGTCTCCGCGAAGAACGATGCTGCCCGTCAGGGAAAGCGTGATGATATCGCCCCGCACGTCCCAAAGCTGCAGAGATGGAGAATCATGGGAGACCACCGGCAGATCCCCCCAGACGACCTGTTTGATACTGGAGTGAATATTGACGCGTGCATAGGTCGAATTATCCCCGGAGCGGTCCGGTTCCATGTAGGCAGCCAGCCTCTCCCGCCCTGTTTCGTCGAAGGTGCTCTCATGGAAATCCGCAGCGAACGCAGCTGCCTCCTGTGCGAAGGAGACGCTCTCATCCCCGGGAAGAATCACGCGGGTGTAATAGGAGACCGTCTGGTCTGCGATGTCGGCACGCAGAATCAGAATGTATTCCGTATCCGGAGCCACCAGATCCTTGACGGCAAAGGAAGCCTCAAGATCTCCGAATACGGTCTCCCGAAAGGAGGACAGGGGCGTCTGTTCCACGAGGTTTTCACCGGTGATGTCCCGCACCTCAAAACGCATCCCGTCCAGAGCCTGTCCGTAGGCAAGAACGGTGAGCCTGACCGTCCGGTCTGAAGCAAGCGGCAGAATGCCGCCCCGGACGGAACGGACATCCATTTCATCCAGATAACCGTGGAGCGTCCCCGCCTCTCTCCCGTCCGGCAGATAGAGTCTGACGAGCGGAAGGGAAGCACTTCCCATCACAGCGGTCTGATCCTCCGTCTCATCACTCATCAGACGGGCAAACAGGAAAAGAAAGAGAAAAAATACCGCAATAATATACAGGATTTTTATAATCAATCTGCGCATGACACGTGAAATATGCTATAATATCAGATAAATATTGCTCGTCTTTTTCGCAAGGAGGTTCGATGGATCATCCGATTCTCTACCGGAAGCGCATCATTCCCGCCGAATGCGTGTTGTTGAAGGACGACCGGATCCTGTTTCTTGACGATTCCGTGATTGTGACCGGCTGGCAGGCGCTGCATCCCAAGCCTGACCTTGCGTGCGGTTTTTCCTGCTACTATCTGGACGAAGGCTTCAAAATCAGCAAATTCTGCCGCGAAGACAAATCCCTGATCCACTGGTATTGCGATATCGTCGACTTCGGCGACGGCATCCGGGACGGAAAGCTTATCGCCACGGATCTGCTGGCCGATGTCATCATCTCCCCAGACGGGGCCGTTCGCATCGTGGATCTCGATGAACTGGAGGATGCCTTTAACCGCGGGCTCATCAACAGTCTTCAGTTTGAAACGTGCCTCAGTCATCTGGCCCATCTCCTTATGCGGCTTCGCACGGACGGCATAGACCGCCTCACGGAGCCGATCGGAAGGTTTAGTGATCAGTAGAACACATGTCCTCCGATATTGATTCCCTTAAGCCCCGGAACCGGCGTGCGAAAATACACACAGTTTCCGACATTGGTGTAGCCCTTCATCACCTCATCCGCAGCACGGTAGCAATCTGCGGTCGCGCGTCCCTCCGCCAGCGCAAGCGCCAGTCTTCCCGTCGAAACAGGAGAAAACTGATGTGCCTGATAGATCACCCCCACCACGGTGTCCGGGTAGATCCCCGACCGCACGCGATTGATCACCACCGAACCGACGCCCAGCTTTCCCTCGTAGGACTCCGCCCCGGCCTCGCAGTAGATGATACTGGCAAGCAGATACCGGTCCCCCTCCGCAAAGGTGATGGCGGAGATGTCGCGCCAGAAGCTCTTTTTAGCCAGCTGTGACAGACGGATTTCCTCGGCAAGCTTTTCCTCCAGTTTCCTGATATCCTCCTCCTCCTCCCTGAGGCGTTCGGAAATCTGGTCGGCCACCGCCTCCGCGGTGTCAATCTGTCCCTCATAATTGCGGATCGAGCCGGAGGTCCGGGTCACCAGCCCCGATACCCTGTTCTGCTCCGCCTGCTGCCTCGATTGATACTCCGTAAGCAGCTCAAGATCCTTTTCCAGCTGTTCCTTTTTCTCTTCAATCTGCTCGCCGTTGTCGATGTAGGCCTCCAGCATCCTTCGGTCATAGGCGGAAAGCCGCTCGATATAATGGTTCTGATTCAGAAAATCCGCAAAGCTCCGGCTTCCGAGAAGCATATCCGTAACCAGAAAATTCTGTTTTTCATAGATAAACTGGACGCGCTTCTTCATGGCCGCGTACTGCTCTTCCTGAATCCGGATCGCCTCGGCCAGCTCCCCCTCCGTCGTGTTGATCTCCTGCTCCTTGTGGTGGATCTGTGACTCGATTTCCTCGAGGGATTCGCTGACCTCCGTGAGCTGCGTATTCAGATTGGAAAGCTGTCCGATCAGGGAGTCCTTTTCCGCGTTGAGGTGATTGATATTGTTCTCCTGTACCGTGAGCTCGTTTTTGCTCTGCTCATGCTGATTCTTTGCCTCCTCCAGCGCTTTCTTCGTCGCCTCCGAAGCGTGTGCGGGCACCTGCAGCAGAAATGTCACAAGCAGGGTACAGAAGAGCCATCCGGCGAGCAGCCGGTGTTTTTTCCGGAGGGATCCCGCTTTCACAGCAGTATATGGATCTCCCGTCCCGTCCGGCTGTATGAATAGTACCGGACGCCCGCCGCGTCAAACATCCGTTTGGATGCCCTGGTTGCGGGAGTCGCGGCATATTTATCGCTGTCATAGACCACCGTGCGGATCCCCGCCTGAATGATCGCTTTGGCACATTCATTGCATGGGAACAGGGAGACATAGAGTTTTGCTCCCTCCAGGCTTCCCCCGCGGTAATTGAGAATCGCGTTCAGCTCGCTGTGAACGACAAAAGGATATTTCGTGGCAAGCGGATCATCGCCCTCCCTGTCCCAGGGAAAATCGTCGTCGTCGCACCCCGCCGGAAGTCCGTTATAGCCCATGGAGAGAATTTTGTTGTCCTCACTGACAATACAGCATCCGACCTGGGTGTTGGGATCCTTGGAGCGCATCCCCGAGAGGGCGGCGACTCCCATGAAATACTCGTCCCAGGAAATATAATCCGCCCGCTTCATTTCGACTGCTCCGCTTCCGTGATTTTGTTGATGCGGCGCACATGCTTTTCCTCCCCGGAAAAGGGCGTGTCCAGAAAGACATCCACGATCTCAAAAGCGAGCAGCGGTCCGGTAAACCCGCCGCCAAGCGCGATCATATTGGCGTCGTTATGCTCTCTGGTCAGCCTTGCGGACGTCGTCTCGTGAAGCAGCGCGCAACGGATACCCGGGATTTTATTGGCCGCGATGGAGATTCCGATTCCGGTCGTGCAGACGAGAATCCCCCGGTCACAGCTGTGATCCGCCACCGCACGGGCGGCAGCCAGTCCGAAATCCGGATAATCGCAGGAGGTTTTTTCATGTGTCCCGAAATCACGTACTGTCTCTCCGCGTGCTTCCAGATGGGCTTTGATCGCCTCCTTGAGTTCAAAGCCGCCGTGATCACTCGCCAATGCTATTGTCATACTCATGCTCCTTTCTGTTGTCTCTGTATCCGGAGGGCACACGGACGATCCTGTGTCCGCTTGCCTTTTCCATCCGATTCATGATTGCTGCGGACAGTTCCCCCTCGTGAAAGGTCTCCGCATAGATCTCCTCCGCACGGTCCTCATCACACTGTCTCAGGATTCGAAACAGGTTTCTGGCCACCTCGTCGGGAACCTGTCTTCTCCCCGCCAGATACACAGGAAGCTCCCCGTAACGGGAGGCTGTCTCCGCCGAGGCGATAACCGCCACGCGTCGCCCTGCTTCCTGCGCCTCTTTGGCCCTGTCACAGATATACGCCGCCACCTCGTCGTCGTCTCCCTCCACAAGCGTCATGGTGCCGCGCGGCGCGTAATGCCGGTATTTCATCCCAGGCGCCTTCGGTCTGAAAGAAGCGTCCTCCGGTCCCTCCCGGGGCAGAATCGCCGGATCCGTGTCCACATCACCGAGAATCCTTTTCAGCATTGCGCCGGTGATATACCCCGGCCTGAGAATCACCGGTCTCTCCTCCGTCAGGTCGACAATGCTTGACTCCACGCCGATTCCCACCGGTCCGCCGTCCAGAATCAGATCCACCCGGCCGTCCAGATCCTCTGCGCAATGGGACGCAAGGGTCGGCGAGGGTCTGCCCGATGCGTTGGCGCTGGGCGCCGCAATGAAACCGCCGCCTGCGGCAATCACCGCCTGTGCCACCGGATGGGAGGGAAAACGAACCGCCACCGTGGACAGCCCGCCTGTTGTCTCATCCGGCAGCTCCGGACGCTTTTTCAGAATCATCGTGAGCGGTCCCGGCCAGAAGCTTTCAGCCAGCAGCCGCGCCTCCTCTGGAATCTCCGCGGCGACCCGCTCCAGATCATCCATTTCCGCGATATGCACAATCAACGGATTGTCGGACGGCCGTCCCTTGGCCGCATAAATCTTTTCCGAGGCATGCGGATCAAAGGCATTGCCGCCCAGCCCGTAGACGGTTTCCGTCGGAAAGGCCACCAGTCCGCCGTTTTTTAAGATATCTCCGGCCAGTGCTATCGCGCGCTTCGCATCCGCTGTCTCCAGATGCTCCGGATTGACGGTAAGAAGTGTCGTCATCCGAGTGCCTGCGCAATCGCGCTCCAGATTTCCGGTTTTTCGTAGCCCAGTCGCCAGGCGGCCACGCCGGCGATATGATAGGTGCCCATGACTGTGATTTTCGTGCGGATCGACTCCGCATCCTCCATCCAGACCTGCCTGAGGGTTCCGTCCTTTTCCGTGAACTCGCCGTAATTCTGACAGGTCTCTTCGTCCCAGGAAAGCTGAACCTCCCGCTGCGAAACCCACTCCTGCGCGGAATTCATGTCCAGCGCGTCAGAATCCACGCTGCCGTCTCTGGTCGCCCAAACCCGCGTATAGAAAGGAATCCCGCCGATCACCTTTTCTGCCGGCACCTCATCCACCGTTCTCCGGATTCCTTCCTCCACGAAACCGATCGATGCGACGCTTCCGGCCTCCTTGCTCCCCTTGTAGTGCTCATCGTATGCCATGACGATGACATAGTCCGCGACGATGCCCTGCTCTTTTCTGTTGTAATGATCATTCAACGCGCCCATCGGCACGTAATTGTCTATGGACAGCACCAGCTGCTTCTTCCTGCAGGCGATGGAAAGCTCGCGGATAAATTCGATATAATCCTCACCCGAATCAGCCGGTATTCCCTCAAAATCCACATTGATGCCATCCAGACCGCAGGCATCAGACTCCTCCATCAGGCGGTCGATCAGCCGGCTTCGGTATGCTCTGCGCGAAAGCACCTCGGCGGCGTCCCCGTCACCGTTGAAATTGTCCACGGCAGCCCAGACCGCCACGCCCTTATCGTGCGCCTTATTTACATACGAAGCGGATGCGAAGCTGTTGATGTTGCCCTCGTTATCCGACAGAGAAAACCAGGTCGGCGAAATGGTGTTGAGGCCGTTTTTTTCACCGGCATTGGTCGCCGCTATCAGTTCATCCAGCGTGTCATTGCCGGCGGCGCCGGCCACCGCATGCCACGCGAGCACCACCGGCTGATCGGAGGAAATGCTCGTGTATTCCGGCTGCTTTGATTCGGGAGCGACCGCTTCCACCGTGACCGGCGCGGAGAGCCGTTTGTTTTCGACATAGCCGACCATGGCGTCCTTCGTGCAGACCTTGGTCCACGTCTCCATCTGCTCCAGCACGGTGACATGCTCTCCCCTTTCCAACTGGCGCATCACCTCGCTCTTGACGCCGCCAAGCAGGCGGAGGGATGTCTTCCGGGTGATATCGGCCTGTTCAAAGGACTGCCATTCCGTCGTCAGACGCAGGCGATTTGGTTTCGTAAACAACTCCCAGGTAAAATCCGAGTAACGCGCCACAAAGTCGATCAGAAGCCACAGGTTCTCTCCCTCCTTACGGGCAATTGCATGCTTTTCCTTCCCGTCCGTGCCATCCGATGCCGTGTAGGAGGGCTGCCCGATCTCTGCGGTGATCACGGTGTCCGGCGTGGTATAGATCAGGCAGTTGTCCGCCTCGCTGTAATAAAAGCGGCTGTTAAGCAGCTCATGCGTGTCCGTAAGTGTCAGATAGCAGGCATCGTCCAGCATTTTTGCATGCACGTCAATGAACGAATCATTGAGCATGACCGCCACGTCGTCCGGACCGGTGAGCCCGTAATACTCATTGAGATCCGCCTTCTCCCTGCTGTATGAATAGCGGTCCAACAGGGTCTGGCCAAAATAAAAGCCGCCGATCAATAAAATGAGGACGACGGCCAAAAGTGCGGGAATGATCTTTTTCATTCGCAATCTCCTTTCCGACGTCCTCCATTATACCATAATTTCCCTGTGATATCGAAGAAATCATGGATGCCACCCGTTTTCGTTTTCTTTACGGACACCGATGGGGTTCGCGCCCGGTTTTTGACTGATCCTTAGCCGGCAGAGAAGCCTGCCATTCGGAGCTTCTTCCCGTGAAAACATCCCGGTCCTGCCTCTCTGTCGGATGGGTGGTATAAGCGTGAAATGTTCCGGCCGCGTCATGCACATCCCCGGCACAGAAACAAACCGGGAACAAATGATTATCGCGGGTACAAATGAATCTTGTTAAAAGAATGAATTGGGATAATAAGTGAATTTACTGATGATGTTGACAGATTGAAAGTCGTTCCGCTCCTGCGAACGACTGGAAAAATCAGTCACCTCCTTTCGGACGCCGATTCGCCGGAGACATCTCACGCGTATGGTTATAGCACGACTGCCTGACAAAAAGCAAGATAAAATCCGTAATTTCCGAAAAACCGTCAGATTGCACAAAAACAGAAGTCCGATCAGGGCGTATTGACAGAAGCCAAAACATCGGATAGTATCAAATTGCACAAAAAATAAGAGAAAAAAGAGGTTCTTTTTCTATGAAGATTGAACGACTGAATGATCGCCAGATCCGGTGCACGCTCACGCGCGAGGATCTTGATAAACGGGGGCTTCGTCTGAGCGAGTTTGCCTACGGCACCAAAAAGGCGCGCGCCCTGTTTCAGGATATGATGGAGCAGGCACGCTATGAGGTCGGTTTTGATGCGGAAAACTATCCGCTGATGATCGAGGCCGTCCCCATGGGTGCGGAATGTCTGGTGCTTGTAGTGACCGCCGTCGAGGATCCTGAGGAGCTGGATACCCGTTTTTCCGCGTTCGGTCCCATCATGGACGAGGAGGATGAGGACGACGGAGACGACTATGAAGGCGAGGACAACGAGGAGGACAACACCTTCTACCGCATGCTTCGCGGCATGCAGGAGGGCGATTTCTCCGGTATCTCCGAGCAGTTTGCGGCCCGCCTCAATCCCAGCAGTGTGCGGCAGGCCACCGGCAAACAGCCCCCCGCAAAAAACAAACCGGGCAGAAAGACGCCGGGTGTCCGGATTTTCTGTTTTTCCTCGATCCACGAGGTTCGCCGCGCCGCTTCCATGACCATGGGACAGACGAACGGTATTCTCAACACCCTTTACCGGGATCCGTCAAACCGTCGTTTCTTCCTGTGCCTTGAACAGCCGGTCCGCCAGGACAATACGGATGAGGCCCCGCAGGCGTCCCGCGAGGATGCTTCGGAAAAGGACGCCCAGGTGACCCGGACTGCACAGGTCGGAAACAATGTGCGGATTGTCGTGACCGTCACGACGAAGGATGCCGCAGATGCCCCGGATCCCCAGGCGGATTCCGCGGCAAAAGCGGATGCTGCTACTGTCCCCGACCCGGTTTCCGATTCCGCGCCGGAACAGAAAAACAAGCCGAACCATGCGCACCGCACACCGGCAACTTCCTTCCCCGCCCTGTGTGCCATTCTCGCGGAATACGGCAGCGCAGCCGCAGCCGGCAGCATCTCGGAAGAATATCTCGAGGAACACTGCGAGGCGCTGATGCGTGGCGACGCGCTGCAAAAGCTCGCGGCACTCTGAGAGGGATTCGCTGTTCGCTTCCCTTTCATCCGACTCTTGCTTTCACCAAAACAAAACTGCCCCGGATTTCTCCGGGGCAGTTTTTGATTCTGTGTGTCTGCGATTACTTCTGACTGTAATCGTAGAGATCGACCAGGCGCTGCAGGTAGGCCAGACGATCCTTCGCGTTCTCCGCAGAGGCCGCATAGAGCTTCTCCGCATTTTCCGGATTGGCCTTGCGCAGGGAGAGGTAACGCACCTCGCCGTCCAGGAAATCCTGATAATCGCCGGTCGGCGCCTTGGAATCCAGCGTGAACTTCTTCTCCGCAAGCGGATTATAACGGAACAGATGCCAGTAACCGGCTTCTACCGCACGCTTCTCCTCGGTCTGCACCTTGGACATGCCGCCCTTGATCTTGAGGCCGTGGTTGATGCAGGGCGCGTAAGCGATGATCAGCGACGGTCCCGGATAGGCCTCCGCCTCCGCAAACGCCTTGAGGGTCTGATTCATGTCGGCGCCCATGGAGATCTGCGCCACATAGACATACCCATAGCTCATGGCAATCGAAGCGAGATCCTTCTGCTTGACCTGCTTGCCGCCCGCGGCAAACTGTGCCACCGCACCGATAGGGGTCGCCTTGCTGGACTGACCGCCGGTGTTGGAGTATACCTCGGTGTTGACCACGAGGACATTGATATCCTTGCCGGAAGCAAGCACGTGATCCAGACCGCCGAAGCCGATATCGAATGCCCAGCCGTCGCCGCCCAGAACCCACTGGCTCTTCTTGGCCGCAAACTGCTCATTCTTCTTGATGAACTTCGCCGCCTCGGAACTGTCGTCCTTGATGGCCGCGATCAGTTCATCGGTAGCAGCTCCGTTGGTTGCGCCCACAGCGAAGGTATCCAGCCACTTCTGCGCTGCGCTCTTCTCCGCGTCGGATCCGTCGGCGATGATCTTTTCCACCTGCTCCTTGATCTCATCGCGGATCGCGTTCTGCGCCAGCACCATACCGAAGCCGAACTCGGCGTTGTCCTCGAACAGGGAGTTGTCCCATGCCGGTCCCTTGCCCTCTTCGTTGACGGTGTAAGGGGTGGACGGGGAACTGTTGCCCCAGATGGAGGTGCAGCCCGTCGCGTTGGCCACATACATGCGGTCGCCGAACAGCTGGGTCGCAAGCTTGACATACGGGGTCTCGCCGCAGCCGGCGCAGGCACCGGAGAACTCAAGCAGCGGCTTCTTAAACTGCACGCCCTTGATCGTGGTCTCCTTGAACTTCTCCACCACTTCCTTCTTGGTGGGAAGGGTGACGGCATAATTGAAGAAGGCCTGCTGATACTGGTTGGCTGCGAGAGCGCCCATCACCAGCGTGGAAGGCTTCTCCTCCTTCTTTTCCGCCATGACATTGGCCATACAGACATTTGCGCAGGAGCCGCAGCCCGTGCAGTCGAGCGCGGAAACGACAATCGCAAACTTGTAGCCCGGCATGCCGGTCATATCCTTGATCTGCATATCCGCGGGCGCCTTGGCGGCCTCCTCCTCGGTCATGGCCACCGGACGGATCGCGGCGTGCGGGCAGACCAGCGAGCAGACATTACACTGAATACACTTCTCGGGATCCCACTTCGGCACATTGACCGCGATGCCGCGCTTCTCGTAGGCAGCGGCGCCGGAAGGCGTGGAGCCGTCCACGTAGGGCAGGACATCGGAGACCTTGAGGGTGTTGCCCTCCTGCGCGCTGACCTTGATCTGGATGTTGTTGACAAAGTCGATGACATCCTTGCGGCCTTCCGTCGCCTTCTTGAAATCAAGTCCTTCATCCTTGGCGTCCTTCCAGGACTCCGGGATGTCGACCTTGATCAGGTTCTTCGGATCCGCGCCGGCGTCGATGGCGGCCCAGTTCTTTTCCACCACGTCCTGACCCTTGTTGCCGTAGGTCTTCTGTGCGGCATCCTTCATGAATTTGATGGCATCCGCCTCGGGAATGATCTTGGTGATGTTGAAGAAGGCGGACTGCAGGATCGTGTTGATCCTTGTCGGTCCCATGCCGACCTCCACACCGATCTTCGAACCGTTCATGATGTAGAAATTGATCTTGTGATCATACATGAACTTCTTGACCTGTCCGGGAATCTCCGCATCCAGCTGATCAACCGTCCAGGGGCAGTTGAGCAGGAAGGAACCGCCGTCGACGAGCTCCTGAACCATATTGAACTTACGGATGTAGCTCGGATTGTGGCAAGCCACGAAATCCGCCTTATGGATGAGGTAGGTGGACTTGATGGGCTTTTTGCCGAAGCGCAGATGGGACATGGTGACGCCGCCCGACTTCTTGGAATCATAGTCGAAATAGGCCTGCGCATACATATCCGTGTTGTCGCCGATGATCTTGATGGAGTTCTTGTTGGCGCCGACCGTGCCGTCCGCACCGAGACCCCAGAATTTGCAGTTGGTCGTGCCCTCGGGAGCCGTGCTGATCGGATCGCCCGCATCGAGGGAGAAATTGGTCACATCGTCTGTGATGCCGATGGTGAATTCCGGCTTGTCGGTGTTGTGGAAGACCGCGACGATCTGCTCCGGCGTGGCATCCTTGGAGCCCAGGCCGTAGCGCCCGCCGAATACCGGAACCGACTCAAACTTCGTGCCCTTGATGGCAGCAATGACATCCAGTGCCAGCGGCTCGTAGAGAGAGCCGGGCTCCTTGGTGCGGTCGAGCACCTCGATGCGCTTCACCGAATCCGGAAGAGCCGCTACCAGCGCGTCCTTCGCGAAGGGTCTGAACAGGCGGACCTTGACCACGCCGACCTTCTCTCCCTTTGCCATCAGATAATCGATTGTCTCCTCGATGGTGTCACAGACGGAACCCATGGCGATGATGACCACCTCGGCATCCTTCGCGCCGTAGTAGTTGAACAGCTTGTAGTCCGTGCCGATCTTTGCGTTGATCTTGTCCATGTACTTCTGGACGATGGCAGGCATCTCCTCATAACCGGTATTGCAGGCCTCGCGGGTCTGGAAGAAGATATCCGGATTCTGTGCGGAGCCCATCTGGCGGGGATGATTCGGATTGAGCGCATTGGCCTTGAACGCGTCGATCGCCTCGTGGTTGACCATTTCGTTCAGATCCTTGTAGTCGGCATCCCAGACCTCGATTTTCTGAATCTCATGGGATGTGCGGAAACCGTCAAAGAAATTGATGAAGGGAAGCTTGCCCTCAATGGCAGCCATGTAGGCGACGGGCGTGAGATCCATGACCTCCTGGACGCTGGATTCGCAGAGCATCGCCGCGCCGGTCTGACGGCAGGCATAGATATCGGAGTGATCACCGAAAATGTTCAGCGCGTGCGTTGCGACGCAGCGGGCGGACACATTGAACACACCCGGGAGACGCTCACCGGCGACCTTGTAGATATCGGGAATCATCAGCAGCAGGCCCTGAGAAGCGGTATAGGTGCTGGTCAGCGCTCCTGCAACCAGTGAACCATGCACGGCACCGGCGGCACCGGCCTCAGACTGCATCTCGGTGATCTGCACCGTGCGCCCGAAGAGATTCTTCTTTCCCCTGGTCGCCCACTCGTCGACATGCTCCGGCATGACGGACGAGGGCGTGATCGGATACATGGCAGCGACTTCCGTAAACGCATAGGATGCGTATGCGGCAGCTTCGTTGCCGTCCATGGTTTTCTTGTTTCTTGCCATATTCGGTTTCCTCCTACTTTGTGATTTTTGACCTGACACCGCGCACCGGTCATCGGGCACAGCGCAGACGCATTGCCGAATAACATAATAGCATCCGACACCCAAACTGTCAACGCCGACAAATGCGTGCGGAGATGTTATCATCCGCTAATTTTTCCGGTATCTATTGAATTTTCCAGATGAATCCGTTATGATTATCTCTGTTGGCAGTAACACTTCAGAGGAAGGAGATTAATCATGGCCTATGTGATCAATGACACCTGCATCAGCTGTGGATCCTGCGCGGCACAGTGCCCGGTGAGCGCGATTTCCCAGGGAGATGCCCAGTACAACATCGACGCGGACACCTGCATCGACTGCGGTTCCTGCGCCGGCCAGTGCCCTGTGGGCGCGATCAGCCAGGGCTGAGCCTTTCCATAAGGCTCGCCGATCAGCGAATTTACGCACAGAGCCAAAGAACGTCCCTCTTCGGGACGTTCTTTTTTGATGACTGTGATGACTGTTTTTTGATAACCGCTATGTGATAAAAATGTCCTGCTGCCGGTCATCCGCCGCGCTCAGCGGTCCTTTGTCTCAAATTTGGTGTACTTCGGCAGCCACACCAGCTCGATCGTCGCCACGGGACCGTTTCTCTGCTTGGCGATGATGATATCCGCCAGTCCCTTCCGCTCCGTATCCTTCTTATAATAATCTTCTCTGTAGATAAACATGACCACGTCCGCGTCCTGCTCGATGGCACCGGACTCACGCAGGTCGGACAGCATCGGCCGCTTGTCAGGCCGCTGCTCCACCGCACGGGAAAGCTGCGACAGGGCAATGACGGGAATGTTAAGCTCGCGGGCAAGGGCCTTCAGCGAGCGCGAAATCTCCGATATTTCCTGCTGTCTGGATTCCGACGAGCGCTTTCCGCTGCCTGTCATCAGCTGCAGGTAGTCGATAAAAACGGCGCTGATATTCTTTTCCGCTTTGTATCTGCGGCACCTTGAGCGCAGCTCCCCGACCGATATGCCAGCCGTATCGTCAATGATCAGCTCCGTCCGGCTGTAGAGGTCCGCACTCTCCACCAGACTGGACCAGTCGTTTTCTGAAAGCTGACCGGTGCGGATATTCTGGGAATCCACCCGGGAATGCATGGCAAGAAGCCGCTTTACCAGCTGTTCTCTGGACATTTCCAGCGAAAACAGCGCCACCGACTGATGCCCGCGCAGGATCATATTCTGGGCGATGTTGAGCGCCAGCGCGGTCTTGCCCATGGAGGGACGTGCCGCGATGAGGATCAGATCCGACGGCTGAAAGCCCGAGGTGTAAAAGTCCAGATCCTGAAAATGCGTCGCAACGCCTGTCACATTGCCGCTCGTCCTGCTGGCCGCCTCTATCTGGGCAAGCACCTCGGCGACCGTCCTTCGGATCGGCACGTAATCTCCGCTGCCCTTCTTCTGCGTGATGGCAAAGACCCGTCTCTCCGCCTCATCCAGAATCGCCTGCAGGCCTCCGTTTTCCGCGTAGGCATCCTTTTCAATCTCACGCACCTCATGGATCAGGTGGCGGAGCGTGGCCTTTTCCGCGACGGTCTGCGCATACTGCTCCGCGTTGCCTACCACCGGGGTCGCGTTCACGAGGGATGCGATATAGGAAAGATCGGTTACCTGCGGCGATGCGTTCATCTCCCGCAGCCGGTTCTGAAGGATTACGGGATCCACGCTTCTGCCTTCGGCATCCAGCGCAACAATCGCATCAAAGAGCATTCCCAGCTGTCTGTCGTAGAAATCCTCTCCGGTGACGAGACTGGAAACCCTGTCAACCTCCCCGGCATCCACTAAAAGCGCACCGATCAGAGACTGCTCCATCTCCAGCGAGTGCGGCATGGCGCGCGCAATCAGGTTTTCGCTGTCCTGTGCCATGACCGCCTTACTCAGCCTGTACAACCTTTACGGCAAGAGATGCGGTCACCTCGGGGTGAAGCTTCACCGGAAGTCTGACCACGCCAAAGGTCTTGATCGGCTCCTCCAGCACGATCTTCTTTTTGTCGATGTCCAGATCATGCTGCTTTTTGGCCGCGAGGGAGATTTCCTTGGAGGACACCGCGCCGAACACCTTGCCGCTCGTACCGCCCTTCATGGTGAGCTCCACCGTCACGGAACCGATCCTCGCAGCGAGGTTTTTCGCCTCCTCCAGCTTCATCTCCGCCACCTTGTCCTCACGGCGCTTCTGATTCTTCCACTCGTTCAGATTCTTCTCGTTGGCGGGCACACCGAGCTTTTGCGGAATCACGTAGTTTTTGGCATAGCCATCGCTCACCTCGACGATCTCGCCGCGTTTACCGAGCTTCTTCACATCTTCCGTCAGTATCACTTTCATAGCCTTCCCTCCTCTATTCCTCTGTCGATGGCGTCGCGCAGCACCGCGACCGCCTCCGTGGCCGATATGTTTTCCATCTGGCAGCCGGCCTCACTCATGTGTCCGCCGCCGCCGAATTCCTCCATGATCACCTGCACGTTGACCTCGTCTATCGACCGGGCGCTCACGTAGATCCTGCCCTGCCAGGGCGTACAGACAAAGCTTGCGCGGATGCCCTTGATATTGAGCAGTTCATTGGCCGCCTGGGCTCCGATGACCGTCGGGCTCTCCACGTCATCATCCGGATCACAGATGGAAATAGCAAAGCTCCCGCGGTAAATCTCCGCCTGGGAAACGGCGTCCGCTCTCGCCTTGTACTCCAGGGCATCTTCGCGGAAGAGCTTTTTCACCCGGGTCACATCGGCACCGTTTCTGCGCAGATATGCCGCCGCCTCAAAGGTGCGCACGCCGGTCTTGGAGGAGAAATTGTTCGTGTCGATCATGATGCCGGCGTACATGCTGTCCGCTTCCTCGGGATGAATGTGTACGTCCCCGTCGATGTACTGAAGGATTTCCGACACCATCTCGCAGGCGGAGGAGGCATAGGGCTCTACATAGGACAGTGTTGCGTTTTCGATGACCTCCGTGCCCTGTCTGTGATGGTCAAAGACGACGATGTATTTACACATGCGCAGCAGCTCCGGGCATTCGGTGATGCTTGGTTTGTTGACGTCAACGACGACCAGCACGGTGTCAGGACCCACCGCGTCGATCGCATGGGCGCTGTCGATGACCATATCGTCCTCATATTCCGGATTGTTGTCAAAAAGCTCAAGCAGCGGCCGGATGGAACTGGTCATCTCGTTGACGACGATCTGCGCCCTGTGCTCCAGCGCGGTGGCGATCCGGTAGATTCCGACCGCCGAGCCGAAGCTGTCCGCGTCGCCCTGCCGGTGTCCCATCACCAGCACATTGTCCTTGCCCTCAATGATCTCTTCCAGCGCGTGCGCCTTGACACGGGCTTTGACGCGGGTGTTTTTCTCAATCTGCTGACTCTTTCCGCCATAATAGACCGTGGAATCAAGCTTTCGTACAACGGCCTGATCGCCGCCGCGCCCCAGAGCCAGATCGATGGCGCTCCGGGCAAATTCATAATTCTGTGCGTAGCTGAGTCCGTCCAGTCCCATGCCGATGGAGAGCGTGACGGCCATCTCATTGCCGATGTTGACGGTCTTGACGTCCTCCAGGATGTCAAAGCGGGCCTCGCACAAGTCGATGCAGAATTTCTTCGGCATGACGACAAAGTATTTGTCCTTTTCGATCTTTTTGACGATTCCGCCGGAGGAAGCGATGTATTTGTTGATCTTCCGGTCGATCAACGCAATCAGCAGGGACCGGCGCACCTCTTCCACGCTTTCCAGTGCCTCATCGTAGTTGTCCAGATAGATCAGTCCGACTGCAAGGCTCTGGTCGTCGATCTCCTGCAGTGCCAGGTTCAGGGCAGTCTCATCGTAGAGATAGACCGCAAAAAGGCTTCCTTCGTAGCTCTCCTCATCAATGATGTCGCTGTTCTGCGCCATTTCAGTGAGGTCGATCCGCCGCATGCGCAGGGAGAAATTGCGGTTTTCATAGTCCACATTCATCCGGACTTCATCGTCATCCGTGGGAAGCCTGTCCGCAGTCACGGAAGGGAACAGCGCCGTGATGGACTTACGGTATCCGCGGTCCTCATGTACGATACGTTCAAAGGCCTGGTTGGTCCAGATGACTCTCCCCGTATCATCGAGCAGGGCACTGGCCAGTCCAAGCTGTCTGAGGAGCGTCTTCTGAATCTGGCCGTACTCGGTGGCAAAGCTCACCAGCTCATTTAACAGAATCGCTCTGGCATTGGAATACAGAAGCAGGGTGACAATCAGATAAGCAGCCGTAAAGACAGCCAGAACCGCCCCGGCTTCGCGGCTGACGGTAAAGACAAACACATTGACGGCGGCAAGTACGATTCCGAGCCAAATGGAAGCCGTCAGATACCGTCTGAGCTTTCCTTTTAATCTGACACGTGACTTTTTTGCCATTCGATGCATCCCCCCTGAAAATTGACAGGATAGTATATTTTACCACAATTCTTCCGATTGCGCAAAAAAGGTTGCTGCCCAAAAAAATCCCCGGCAGCCGCATAGCTGCCGGGGATCCGTTTGAAAACCGGTTCGATCCGTCGGGCACCCGGAGCAAAAGCCCCGTTCTCTGCCCGGTCTTAATCCTCTACATATGCCATCAGGGCAAGATGACGGGCACGCTTTACCGCCACGGTCAGCTCTCTCTGATGCTTTGCGCAATTGCCGGTAATACGGCGGGGCAGAATCTTGCCGCTCTCGGAGACAAACTTCTTGAGCTTGGCAGTATCCTTATAATCGATTCCGGCCTCCTTGCCGCAGAACGCGCAGACCTTCTTTCTTCTGTGCATTCCGCCGGTCCTTCTTCTCGGGGCATCGCCCCTGTCACTCTTAGCAAAAGCCATGTTTATACCTCCCATCAGGATCAGTCTTTTGATAATCAATCAGTGCTGGTTAATTGAACGGAAGCTCCTCATCAATCCCGTCCGGAATGTTCATGAAGCCGTCACCGGCTGAAACGGGCGCTTCCCCGGCGGGTGCACCGCCGCCGAAGGATGAGCCGCCGAAAGAGGATCCGCCGCCGTTGCCCGCGTTCTTGGATTCGGCGAACTCCTGATCCTCCACAACCACATCGGTGGTGTAGATCTTCTGGCCCTCCTTGTTGGTGTAACTGCCGGTCTGAATCCGGCCGGTCACCGCGATCTTCGTGCCCTTGTGAAGGTACTTTTCCGCAAATTCCGCGGCCTTGCCGAAAGCCACACAGCCAATGAAATCAGCCGTCTGGGCATCCGGATTGTCCCGGCGCACAAAGCGGCGATCCACCGCCAGCGTGTACCGCGCCACCGCATTGGAATTCTCCCCCTGGGAATAACGGATATCAGGATCTCTGGTCAACCGACCCATTAAAATGACTTTGTTCATAATTGATTCACCCTTTCTGTGTTTTATGCCGCGTCGTTGCGAACACACAGATACCGGATGACGTTGTCGGCGATACGCATGCGCTTCTCGATCTCAGCGGGTGCGGTCGGTTCCGCTTCAAACCGGATGAAATAATAGAAGCCCTCGGTCATCTTGTCGATCTCATAGGCGAGGCGCTTCTTTCCCCAGTCATCCACTTCCGTGATCTGCCCGCCGAACCGCTCGATGAGCGCCTTGACCTTGTCGACAACGGCGTTCCTCGCCTCGTCATCGATCTTGGCGTTCACAACAACTGCCAGTTCGTACTTGTTCATGTTCTCTGTTACCTCCTTCTGGTCTTTGGCCCCCGCTATCCACGGGAGCAAGGATCGAATGTTTTCACGGAGTTTGAATTATAGCACAGGCTTTGGAAAGATGCAAGGGGAAATGGAGAAGATTCTTGGCGAACGAACCAGATATCAAAAGGGTTCGGCTTCTCGGGCGGCAAAGCAGGCATCAGAATGGTTCGGCTTCTCGGGCGGCAAAGCAGGCATCACTCGCTTGCCGTCGGACTGAGCATAAGTGCTGTCACCGCAGGCGCCAAAAAGCGCTTGAATTCCCGCGCTCGCCAAAAACTCGTCGCGACGCCAACATGCGGCTGTCGACCGGTCGCCCTGTCAAAAGGAACATTTCTGCTTTCTGTTACATGGGCGTCCGTTCTCCCCCGCCTGTAGGCGCCGCTTCCTCAAACAATTGGCTCGCGCGGGATCCGCTTTTTGGCTGCCTGCGGGACATCACTAACGCTCAGCCGAAAGGACGCGCTCGTGACGCCTGCTTTTTCCGCCCGTTGTGCGTTGTTCTGATGCCCAGAATCCAGGCAGGATCCTTTTGATGTGCCTGTTACATTCACATTATACAAATTACACAAAACCATACGTCGATTTTGTGTGCATTTTGTACACTGTTTATGAATCTCCAAGCATGTTTTTGCATTTTTCGACCCCTTTTTGCTATCAAAAATGGCAAAGTGCCGAAATTGCAACCGACCTCTTGACGTTTCTCAGAGACTGCGATAGAGTTTTGCAAGCGGCGGATTCAACGTCGACAAACGGTTTTCACCGTTTGATTTCCTGGATTGAAGAAAAATGACAGCTGTGCATATCCATTCAATACCCGCATCACACTATCTGTTTCGGTACACGTATCACTAAACGGAAATGTTTTCCATAGAGTACGAAATAATCATGATCGCCTGTCAGTGTTAAGCCATGAATCCAGATACCGTTCGAGACCATATGGGGATCTCGATTACTGGATAGACATCCGATCGGTGTGAGACAAATCTATAACATGTTTCAATAAAGGAGGAACCACATGAAAAATGTAACAGAAATCACAACAGAAGCCATACTAGGCAAATCAGTCCCGCGTGAGGATATGCTTCGTCAGATCCGCGCAGATTCAGAGATCAGCCAGATCTTTGATGAATTACGATCCGAGGATCAGGAGCGTATTCTCGCCTACCTGTGCGGCGAAAAGAGCCTGCAGATTCTCTCGGACAAGTTCTTTAAAAAGATCCTGGATCCCCTTGCCGTACCGGAACGCGTGGAATCACTTCTTTCCGCCATTTACGGTCAGGATGTCAAAATCGAATCTGTGCTCCCCCGCGAGGGCGTCATGGTGCAGGAGGGAAGTCAGGTGATCATGGATGTCCTTGTACGGATCGCCGGAGGCGAAACTGTGGACATCGAAATGCAGAGACTGGGGTTCCTGTTTCCCGGCGAACGAACCAGTTGCTACCTGGCGGACATGATCATGCGGCAGTATGAAAAGACAAGGAGCTCTCGGGGCAAGGACTTCAGCTACCACGACATGAAGCCGGTGAACCTCATCGTGATCATGGATCAGAGCACGAAGGAATTCGACAGCGTAAAGCCGGAATACATCCATCGCAGACAGACCAGCTACAGCAGCGGCGTTAAGGTCACGACACTGGAACATGTCACCTATATATCCCTTGACACCTTCCGTGAAAAGACCGAAAATAAGGTAGAGACGCTCCTGGATGCTTGGCTGACGTTCTTTACAGCGGAGGATACGGCAAAGGTGCTCGCTCTCGTTGACCGATGGCCGATGTTCCTGCCCATGTATCAGGACATCGCATCATTTCGTTGGAATCCTGCGGAGGTGATCGGTATGTTTTCGGAAGCGCTGCGGATCATGGATCGGAACACAACCAAATATATGATCGATTCGATGCACCAGGAGCTGGACGATCTCCGAAAGGAAAAGGACGATCTCCTAAGGGAAAATGACGATCTCCTAAGGGAAAAGGATATTCTCCATGCAAAAGCAGAGAATCAAAACCAGACGATTGCAGATCAGGAGTCTAAAATAAACAAGTATAAGGCATTGCTTATTAAAAATGGCATCGATCCGGATTCTGGCTCAGAAAAAGACTGACGCCTAAAGATGCCGTTTGTCAAAA
>JAIKYU010000141.1 GCA_024682835.1 Lachnospiraceae bacterium
GCAAAACTCCCCATGCGCTATTCAGAAGGGCTTTCTCCGCATCAGATCATGAGCTTTGCCCTGCCGCTTTCTGTGGGCGCCACCTCCGACGGCGAATACCTGGACATGAGCCTGACCAGTGAGCTTCCGCCTGCGGGGATCGTCACAGCGTTAAACCGTGTCATGCACGAGGGCATTGAGGCAAAAGCCTGCGAGCTTCTTCCCGAACATGCGCCCAAAGCCATGACGGTGATCGCGGCCGCGAAATACCGCCTGATCCTTCGTGACCATGCGATTCTTTCCCTTTATGGAACCGAAGGATGCGGCGAATCCGATCCATCCGAGGAGGAAACGTCGTCTTCTGAGAGCATGCTCGCCGGAGATGAATCGCTTAGCGCGCTTCGCCTGCGGTTTGCGCAGGAGTTTCGTGCGCATCTGTCCGGGCAGGAGCTGATGGTGGTAAAAAAGACAAAAAAGGGAGAGCAGCAGCTGGACATCCGGCCGCTGATTCATGAATATACCCTGGAGGAGGACGGCACGCTCGAAGCACTGTTACACGCAGGCAGTAAGGACCATGTGAAACCGGCCCTTTTGTATGAATCGTTTTTTGCCGCACGGGGACGGTCCTTTGACGCCTCCATGCTTGTGATTCACCGGATGGATCTCTATGAAGAAACGGAAAACGGGGGCTTTCGGCCGCTGATCGGTTGATAACCATCCACATAAAAGGAAGGAGAAGAAAATGTTTGCACAACTGTTCGGATCGTACCTGATCAAAAACAACGTCATCAAAAAGGAGATTGTCAGCCAGATGATCGAGAAGCAGCTTTCTGTCCGTGTGCGTCTCGGGACCATCGCGGTGTCGGAGGGCTTCATGACGGAGGAGCAGGTGGAGGAGGTCAATCATCTGCAGCGCATGAAGGACAAGCGCTTCGGAGATATTGCCATCGAAAAGGGATATCTGACCGTGGAGCAGACGGAGCAGCTTCTCTCCAAACAGGGAGATTCCTATCTGCAGTTTGTCCAGCTTCTGATCGAGCAGTCGGGTCTTACCCAGACGGATGTGGGAAAGCTGGTTCAAAGCTTCGGGAAGGACATGGGCTTTTCGAAAGAGGAGCTGGAGGCGATCAAGTCGGACGATATCGATCATCTGATCCCGCTCTACGTCATTTCCTCCAAACCGCATATCGCGGAAATTACTGCGCTGATCGCCAGAAATGTGATCCGCTTTGTCACGAGGGATTTCTATTTTGACCGGGCGCAGCGAATGAAGGAATTCGACTATGAGCACCTGTCCTGCCAGGAGCTTGGCGGCGACAGCTCGATTCAGGTTGCCATCGCGGAGAAAACGGATGAGGGAGGCTTTCTTCGCATCGCAGGTGCCTTTTCCCATCGGGAGATGGACGCAGTGGGCGCGGAAGCCTACGATGCGGTGGGAGAGTTCATCAATGTGATCGACGGCCTGTTTGTCACGAATCAGAGCAAAAATCATGTCAATCTGGATATGGAGCCGCCGGTCAGCTATCACAGACAGAAGGCGACCGGTGATTTCTACATGATACCCTTCTATATCGAAGGGAAAGAGATCGCGGTCATCCTTTCGGTAAACAGTGATTTTTCTGCCGGAGAGACGCCGGAGGAACTGAAGGTGTTTTCCGCACCGGGCGTCGAACCCGTACCGGATCAAAGCAAGGGACGGGTGCTGATCGTGGACGATTCCATGATGTCCCGCATGATCCTCAAAAACATTCTGACCAAAGACGGCTATGCCGTGGTGGGCGAGGCGCCGGACGGCGAGGAAGGGGTGAAGCGCTTTGAAGAACTGCATCCTGATCTGGTGACGCTTGACATCACGATGCCGCGTATGGATGGCCTGGAAGCACTCACGCATATCCTCGCATCCGATCCGGATGCAAAGGTCGTCATGATCACGGCTGCCGGTCAGCAGGATAAGCTGATCCAGGCGCTCAAGACCGGTGCGAAGCGTTTTATCAACAAGCCCTTCAACGAGGAGGAAATCCTCAGGAATATCGAAGAGATTATTTGATTTTATTGCTGATCGGGAGGAGAGGAGAATGAAAAGAAGTCGTGGGTTCCTTTTTACGCTGTTGCTGATGTTGCTGCTGACCGGTTGTCAGCAGACTGCCGGCAGCGGAAACGGATCCGGAGCCGATACCGGTGCATCGGTGTCGGAGGCAGGAATTGTTCCGGACGCCGGAGAAGGTGCTGATGAAGGCGTTCCAGATGATGCCGGAGAGGGCGCTGCGGATAAAAAGGAAGCCGCATCACCTGCCGCGGATGATACCGCGCCTTTAGCTGACGAAAAAACGCAGGAAAAAAACGGTGAAATCATGGTGCTCTTTACCAGTGATGTGCACTGCGGGATCGATCAGGGCTTCGGCTATGCCGGGCTGGCACAGATACGCGATTCCTATGAAGCGCAGGGATATACGACGATCCTGGTGGATAACGGTGACGCGGTACAGGGCGAGCTGATCGGAACCCTGACACACGGAGAGGCTGTCATTGAACTGATGAATGATCTTCACTATGATCTGGCGATTCCCGGCAATCATGAGTTTGACTACGGGATGGAGCAGTTTCTGAATCTGACCAGGATGGCGGAGTTTCCCTACGTGAGCTGTAATTTCAACAACGAAGATCAGCTGGTTTTTTCTCCTTATAAGATTCTGGAAGCCTGCGGCATGAAGATCGCGTTTGTGGGTGTCACGACACCCAAAACCATCACAAGTTCGACCCCCGCCTATTTTCAGGATTATCAGGGCGAGTTTGTCTATGATTTCAGGCAGGATGAAGACGGAACAGCACTTTATGAGGCAGTACAGAAGGCCGTGGACGGCGCCAGAGCCGAGGGGGCGGATGTCATCTATGTGTTGGGCCACATGGGGATGGGGGAGGATTTCAGCCCCTGGTCTTACAGCGACGTGATCTCACATACGAGCGGTGTAGACGCTTTTCTTGACGGACACTCACACGATACGGAGCAGGTCGTCATGAAGGACAAGGACGGCAAAGAGATTCCCCGCTCTGCGGTCGGCCAAAAACTCAATGCGATCGGATACAGTCATATTGTTCCGGGAAAGGGAATCGTTGAGACAGATATCCTGAGCTGGCCGAATAAGACAGCAGCGCCTGAGCTTTTGCAAATCGACAATCGCTTGTCGGATCACGTCGCTGCAGCAAAGGCCAGGATCGAGGCCCAGCTCACGGAGGTTGTGGCCCGGACCGATGTGGACCTGACAATCAGCGATCCTGTGGAAAAGAACGAAAAAGGCGATCCCGTCCGGATGGTGCGGCGCGCGGAGACAAATCTGGGCGACCTGTGTGCAGACGCGTACCGTGAGCAGGGTGGCGCGGATATCGGCCTCATCAACGGCGGCGGGATCAGACAAAGCATCAAAAAGGGCGACATCACCTACGGGGACATCGTCAGTGTCCACCCCTTCGGAAACGAGCTCTGTGTGGTGGAAGCGACGGGACAGCAGATCCTTGACGCGCTCGAATGGGGGGTTAGAAAGATCCCGGAGGAGACAGGCGGATTTCTTCAGGTCTCCGGCTTGAGCTATGAGATCGATGTCAGCGTGCCAAGCGGATGTGAGTCGGACCGGAACGGGATGTGCACCGGGATACGGGGTGAACGGCGTGTCAGAAATGTCAAGGTGGGGGAAGAGGCGATTGACCCCGATAAGGTTTATACGGTGGCGTCGATCAAGTATATTCTTCTGTCTCATGGTGACGGGAACACGGCTTTTGACGGCGCAAAGCTGGTACAGGACTGCATCAAGCTGGACAACCAGATGCTGATCGATTATATCACACAGACGCTCGGTGGCACGATCGGCGATGCTTATGCGGATCCGTACGGTGATGGAAGGATTACGATCATCGATGATGCGAAATGAGGATGGTACGGCTCATCCTCGTGGGTGCCCTGCGGTCCGGCCCTGTAAGCGGATCTGGTCACGGTGGGAACAGACACACCCTGTTTGTGTCAGTGACCTCGCCAAGAGCTTTAGCTGCGGGCGTCAAAAAACGTTCGATTACCCGCGCGGGATTCGTTTTTTGACTGCCCGCAGCAAAGCTCTACCGCTCGGTCACAATGACACGCACAGGGTGTGTCTGTCCTCACCGTGACAACTAACTGCGACACGTGCCTGAACCGCAGAGCACCCGTCGGATGAGCCGGTGCTGCCGCACAAAGACTGCATGTCTATCACCTATGCCAGAGACAGACCCCCAACAAGATCAGGTACCCCGACTATGTTGCGCAGCTCGTCAAGCGGATGTACAATAGTGATCAGTTTATGGTGTACAGTATCTATACCCGAAGAGAAAGGATTCGGATGGAATGAGGATTTATCTTGATAATTGTTGCTATAACCGACCTTATGATGACCAGTCGCAATTGCGCATTTATCTGGAAAGCCAGGCAAAAATGGCAGTTCAAACAAAGATACGGCAGGGAGAGATTGAACTGGTCACATCATATATGAATTTTTACGAAAGCAGTGCGAATCCATATGAGATGCGACGTGTCAATATACAACGTTTCTTACAGGATTATGCGACGGTTCACGTATCAGAACAGATGGATGATTGTGTTTTAGAGAAGGTCACAGCAATCGAGAATACTGGAATAAAACATAAGGATGCCTGTCATGTGGCTTGTGCAGTTTTGGCTGATTGCGATTTTTTTCTGACTACAGATGACCGTCTGTTAAAATATAAATCTGATGAAATTGAGTTACTGAATCCGGTAACATTTATTAATCTTTTGGAGGGCTGAGATGGAAATGACTACTGTTGAAGTCTTAAACCGTGGGATGGAATGCCTGGTTAACAATATGGGGATTGTGGAAGCGGAACACTTTATTACAATTGTAATCCGTGAAAAATTTGATTATACAAAATGGCAAAGGGAATACTTTGATCAGAAATCGCCGGATCAGATACATCGAGAAGCTGTGGAATATGCGAAGAATCATCCCTATCAGGGGAAAGCAAAGGTGATTCTTTGATGATAGATTATTGATAATGCCATGAGAACTATATCGGACGCGAGATTCGGGTGGTTTTTGGCGTTAAGCATCAACAGATCATATACACTCAGGAAAGATGGAAAGCAAGTCGAATCCGACCTACCTCACGCCAGGAAAGGACTTCGTTGTGGAAAGCTACACGAAGAACATCAAAACCGGCACCGCCAAAGTCACCCTGAAAGGAATCGGCGACTGGGGAGGCACGAAGACCGTGAACTTTAAGATCACGCCGAAGAAGGCGGAGAAGGTGAAGTAGACGGAAAACAATACTGTAAGGAGCATTGGTGCCTGACACCATAAAAACACTGTAAACAGATTTATCGAATTTTAATGGTGTCAGGCACCATTGAACGGAGGCCATTGAACGGGGCGGTGCAGATGATGCATCGCCCTTTCTGTATGACGGGCATGCCGTCAGTCTGTGGTGAAAGTCCACAAGGGGCGCAGTTGCCGGCGAACCCCATAGCGACTTCCAAGGTTTACACCGCGAGGTGTAGGCGAGAAGAAGGAATAGCGAAATCGTAGCCTGACGAACAGAAACCTGATATTAAGGCGTTTGCGGTGGATAAGCTGACAGAAAGCAGTGAAGTCCTAAAGGCAACCGTAATCCGTAGGCGTAAATCAGGCAGGTAGACGAGGAAAGACTGGCAGGCTTATCCCGTGAGATCTCGCAGGCGGTTCCACTAGCCGTAGTAACAACGAACTGCGAGAAGTCAGCAGAAGCCGTAGTAGGCAGCGCTCTGGAATGGGCATAGCCAAAGGGCTGAACAACGTAACCGTGTAATCAAATGTATGTCCTGGGGAATACCTGACAGCGGAAATGGCGAAACGTAAATGAGCAAACGCCGCACAACTTAAGGCAAATCCGTAGGAACGGAAAGGAGAGAGCACACAAAGCAATGTCGGAACTGTTGGAAAAGATACTGTCCAGAGACAACATGAACGCCGCTTACAAGAGAGTCTGCGCCAATAAGGGAGCAGGCGGTGTAGATGACGTGACGGTTGACAAACTCGGCGACTATATCAAGGAGAACTGGAACAGTATCAAGGAGCAAATCAGGCAAAGGCAGTATAAGCCTCAGCCGGTCAGGAGGGTGGAAATACCCAAGCCAAACGGTGGAGTGAGAAAACTTGGTATTCCGACCGTAATGGACAGGGTAATCCAGCAAGGCATAGTGCAGGTGATAAGCCCTATGTGTGAGCCTTTGTTTTCGAAATGGAGTTACGGCTTCAGACCGAACAGAAGCTGTGAAATGGCAATCAGACAACTACTTATTTATCTGAACGAGGGCTACGAGTGGATAGTAGATATTGACTTGGAAAAATTCTTTGACAATGTACCGCAGGACAAGCTCATGAGCCTTGTCCACAACATCAT
>JAIKYU010000082.1 GCA_024682835.1 Lachnospiraceae bacterium
GGAAATGTCAAGTCACCGAAATCGGTAATTAAACTAACTTCGGTCGGAGCAAACGAATACCAAACATGAATATAAAAAGAGATCTGACAGAAAAAGTGGTCCTTTTGAGAGGCGATATCGAGAAAAAGACGAAGGGGTATATGTGGTGAACTTATGCGCACAATCATGCATGATCTCAATTCTCTGCGTGGCATCGTAAGAAGACTTCAGGAAGAAAACGCAAATCTGAAGAAGATTCTTGATGAACATGGTATTTCCTACGATTTTGGAGAAATCATAGATGCGGTGAATCCTCCGGATGATTATGACGAGGATCAGGGAAGTCGGATCATACCTGTCAATTTGACAGAAGATATGGCGAAAGAGTTTTACAGCTACTTCTGGGGAAGAACCGATGTGTTTGCCCGGCGCGGAAAGAATGGCGGATACTTCCCGCAATGTAGTGCGCGATGGGATAACCCGCTTTGCCCCAAAGCACGTAATGAGAAGCAATTTTGTGATGAAGACTGCGAATATAAGGTCTGGCGTAAGTTGGAGCCATGGATGATCTTGAAGCATCTTCTGGGTGAAAAGGAAGATTGCAGTGATGTTCTCGGTGTGTATCCGCTACTCCCTGACAATACCTGTCACTTTTTGGTGTTTGACTTTGACAATCATGAAAAGGATGCCTATAAAAACGATGATGCAAACACCGACGATCTGTGGAAGAGTGAGGTGGATGCTCTTCGCAGGATCTGTCTTGCTGCGGGGGTAGATGTTCTTGTGGAAAGATCCCGCTCGGGGAAAGGAGCACACCTTTGGATATTCTTTCGAACGGCAATACCGGCATTGACGGCTCGAGCTTTTGGATATGCTTTATTGGATCGTGGAGCACTTTCTATCAATCTGCCATCTTTCAGGTATTATGATCGTATGTATCCTTCCCAGGAAGTTTTGAGCAACCTCGGAAATCTCGTTGCGCTTCCTCTGCAGGGAAGGGCTCTGCGACAGGGAAACAGTGCATTCATTGACGAATCATGGAATGCGTATCCAGACCAATGGCAAAAACTCAGATCTGTCAGGAAGATATCGCTCGATGAGATGACGGGATATCTTCAGGAATGGAATAGAGATCAAGCGCAGACATTTCATTTCACCAAGTATGCTGAAAAGAATGGAATGGTCCGTCCGTGGAAAAAAGATGACAGATTCTGGCGAGAGGATGTGATTGGGGGCGAATTACACATCGTTCTGGATGACGGAGTATATGTCGATGGGTTGAATTTGGGGGTTAGGATCCAGAACCAGATCAAAGGGATGGCGACGATCGACAACCCGGAATTCTATGCCAACAGAGCTAGCGGGAGATCGAATTATTACAATCTGAGAACAATTTCAATGTGGAAGGACTCGGAGGGATATATCAAGGTTCCGATTGGGCTTCTAGAGAAGATCGAACGGAAATGCGCAGATGCAGGGATCACTGTCAACATAACGGATAATCGTTCCTATGGAAGACCGATCCGAGCCTGCTTTAGAGGGGAATTGCGTGAACAGCAGATGATGGCAGCACTTCAGCTTGAAAAGTATCAGAACGGGATTTTATGTGCACCTCCCGGATTTGGAAAAACAGTTCTTGCTGCTTACCTGATTTCAAGAAGAAAAGTTAACACGCTGATCCTACTAGAAAAAACTGATCTAATTCCACAGTGGGTTGATGAAATAAATCATTTTCTTGAAATTGACGAAAAGCCACCGGTTTATAAGACCAGAACAGGGCGGGAAAAAGTCCGTGACAGCGTGATCGGAACGTTGGTATCCGGAAACGATAAGACTACAGGAATCATTGATTTCGCTATGATTGGCTCGGCATATCACAAGGGAGAGTTCTTCGAAAATCTTGATTCATATGGCATGATCATCTGCGATGAATGCCATCATATAGCTTCTGCTCAGGGACAGGTGTTGATGGGCCGAGTTCGTGCAAAATATGTATATGGTCTTTCAGCCACTCCGGAACGCAGTGATCATTTGGAGACCCTCGTTTATATGCTTCTTGGTCCGGTGCGTCACAAATATTCTGTGAAGGAACAGGCGGATGCGCAAGGACTCGATAGATATGTATACCCAAGATTCACAAGGGTGGCCTATCTCGCTGAGCGAACCCCGGATATTTATGAGGCAGATAATCTGATTGCAGACAGTGAAGTCAGAAACGAGCAGATTGTGACAGATATCCAACAAGCAATAGAATCTGGACGTACACCTGTCGTTTTGACAAAACTGAAGCGCCATGCCGAATTGCTTTCTAAATTGCTTCAGGGCAAAGCGGACCATGTATATCTGGTGTATGGCGGGCAGACCATGAAGCAGAATCAGGAGATAAAGGAGCAGATGTTTCGGGTTCCACAGGAAGAGTCGCTTGTACTGATCGCTACAGGACAGAAGATTGGGGAAGGTTTCAATTTCCCGAGATTGGACACACTTATGCTTGCCGCACCGATTAAATTTGATGGGCGGCTGATTCAATATATCGGCCGATTGAATCGTCCCTATGAAGGGAAAACGGATGTCACGGTTTATGATTATGTCGATCCGCATATCAGATTTTTTGACCGACAGTATCGAAACCGGCTTAAAGCATATAAAAATCTGGGATATCAGGTAATCTCGACACCGAAAACCGATAAACAGGTTGTAAATGCGATTTACAATGACAGAGACTATATGGAGGCGTTTGAACGGGATTTGATCGAAGCAGATTCCGAAATTGTTATAGCCAGTCCTTATTTGAGGCGCAGCAAGGTCGAAAGAATAATAAATCTGCTGAAAACAAGGCAGGAAGCAGGCGTATCTGTGATTGTAATCACGATGGATCCCGAAGCGGTTGGGTATGGAGATGTCATAGAGTTGCATATACTGGTCGATGAGATGAGGAATACTGGGTTCTCTGTCCGATTAACCCGTGACGAAGGGGAACGATATGCGGTGATCGACCGAAAACTGGTGTGGCACGGCGGAGCAAATCTTCTGGGGAAAGAAGAGGGTATGGAAAATCTGATCCGTGTGGAAAACGAGCAGGCCGCCGCTGAATTGCTTGAGATAACAGTTAAGACTTTAAAGAAATAGGTGAACTATCCAATGAATGATGAGAGCACTCTGCGTGATGCAGGGTGCTTTTTTTAATAAGGTTAAGAATTGATGAAATATACCGAATTATATTGTGAAAATAAGGAAAATGGCAAAAACTGA
>JAIKYU010000010.1 GCA_024682835.1 Lachnospiraceae bacterium
TGCCATCCTTCAAACACACTGGTGGCCGCCGGCGCCGTGAAATCGCACCAGGGAAGCGTAAGCTCCTTCCCCTTGTCCACCTTAAGCGCCTCCATCGTGCCGGTTCCGCCGTTGGCGTCAAAGGTCGCCGTCCACTGCTCGTTTAACGTAAATGCCGTACTGTAGACCTCCAGGGTGTTACCCTTGTTGAGGGACAGGCATCCGCCCTGATCGGCCAGCTCCTTTTTTCCGTTGATTTTCACGCTCTTGATGTTGCCGCTGTTGTTCGTTGCGTCAAAGATGTAGCCGGGCTTCGGCGACAGCACGAAGCAGGCGTAGTAGCTGCCCGGCCGCTCGAATTTCGTGACGGCGTCGCTGCTTCCGCCCTTGATCCAGCCGGCCACCCCCAGGGTGTAGGGCGCATCCTCGTCGATGACAAAGCTGTCCTTCGTCTGCGGCGCCGCGCCCTCCTCCGGGCGCACCAGACCGCCGATGCTGACCTCGCGGATCACCTCCGCAATCCGGAAGGCCTGGCTCTCCACATAATCGCCATCGCCGTCCCCGTAGTAGGAACGGAGGCGCAGCTCCTTGCCCTTTGCGGAGCCGTGCACATTAAAGCCGATATTGTTGAAGTCTCCCTCGACCTCCGTAAACTTCGTGGTGTTCTCCATCGGGTTGCCGAAATACACGCGCACCTTTTTCTGAGGGAAATTAACCTTCCATCTGATCACCGCGCCCTTGTTTGCCGCATCCGGCTCCACCGTGGTCAGCGAAGCGGGCTGCTCCGTGAACCGGTACTCCTCTCCGGCATCGATGGGCTCCGTGACGATTTCCAACATATTGTCCGCGGTGGTGCCGGAATAATCCGTGCTCACCTCCCAGCCGCCGGCATTGACAAGCACCATCTCAAACTGCTTGTTCTCACCGATCTGAATGCCCTGATTGGGGTCTGTTTTCTCAAATACGCTTTTTTCGTTGGCCTCGACTTTGATTTTCAGCCTGTACTTTTTTCCCTTTTCGCAGCGTATCACATCGCCTTCCTTGCTGACAGGTTTTATATCCAAAGCCGATGTCGGATCACAGAGGTTATCACTGCGGTCGTAGACCAGCCACTCGATACTCTTCACCTTGTAATTTGCCCCGTAGGTAACCATGTCGTCGAAGGAGCCGTAGACAAAATCCTCATCCGTCTGCACATTGCCGACGTTGATCACCTGGACGTTGCGGATGCAGTTGGTCACCCGGAACTGGTAGCTGCCCGCAAACTCCGGACCATTATCCTTGGGGTTGATATACCAGGCTCTCACCTGATAGGGGCTTTCACTGGCCGGAATCTCGATATCTGTCCAGGTCTTGCCGTTGTTCTTGACCTGATTCTTGGTGGCCTGCCAGACGACGGTCTTCGTGTTGAAGTCGATGATCTCCACCGCAGTCGGATCAAAGTCCAGTGCGAAGGACACCTTGCCCTTTGACTTATTCTGGTTTCTCTCGTCAACCACCACAACACCATAGTCACCGCCGGGCTGTGCGGTATACTCATACGCCGGCCCGTCGCCCAGAGTCACGATTTCTTCCTCTTCCGCCGCGGACAGAAAAACGCTTTCCGCCGCCGCAATGACCGGATCGGTCTCCGCGAGGATCCCGTTGCTTTCCTCCGCTGCCAGCGCGCCCTGCGGCATCAGTCCCAGCACCATTCCCGCTGCAAGTACAAAGGACAGCCATTTCCATTTTGTCTTCTTCATGATTTTGACTCCTTTCTTATACTCCTCTGCGTTTCCGCAAATTTCACCCGCTCTTTTCGATGCAGGGTGTATTCATGATATTATCCCCCGTTGATCAGGACTTCCTGAAGATCAGCCATTTGCTCAGGAAGTAATTGACCAGGACGACGATGATGTTGGCAGCGATCTTGACGATCAGGTCGTTGATGGCCAGAAGCTTTACGCCCACGAACATGATGCCCATTTCCAGAAAAAAGGAAAAGATGCGGGCGGAAACAAACTTCCACAGCTCCGGCAGCCACACCCTGGGAGACCAGGAGCCGGAGCGGAATACAAAAATCTTGTTGACGACAAAAGCAAACGCCACCGCACAGATCCAGGAGAGGACATTGGCAATCAGCGGATCCAGACGGCAGAGTCTTGAAAAAACAAAGTAGGAGGCATAGCTGACCAGCGTCGTCATTCCTCCCCAGAACAGATAGGAAATCTGTTCGCGATACGCCTCAAACTTTTTCTGTATCCATGCAATCATCGGTCTTACTCTGCTCCCTCAGCACACGAACCAATCTCCGACGCCGTCCTCATAGGAGCGGTCTCAGGGTTCGCGCTCAAACTGAAAGCTCTGCAGATCCATGTCGGAGCCGGGGAGAAAGATCAGAGAGATGTCCCAGGCCCCGCGCACACCGCCGCCCGGCAGTTCATCCAGCGCGAAGATGTGCTCCGTGAAATCACTTTCCGCCGGGAACTCGATGAGCTGCTGCAGCTCCTCGCCCGCCGCACCGGAAAAATGCACGTGGATTGAATTGGCAAGTCTCCCCCGGCCGGTGATCCGGATTCCCCGGACCTCCTCCTCACCGAAATCCATCCCGCGGAAGACGAGGGATACGTTATTGCCGATGCCACAGATCGCATCCTCTTCGCGACGATACTGATCCCCGTAGATCGCGTCCGCCGCCACAGCGGAATGCCTCGCCCAGGCCCTCGGCACACGCCGGAAAACGAGACCCTTGATGTGGAATTTCCGCTGCACCTCCAGACTCACCGTCTGTATGCCGGTGAGCGGTTCTGTAAGCGCCCAGGTCTCTTCCTGGTAGGTGTTCCAGATCATCGGCTTCTGATAGATCCCGTCCACCAGGAGCTTGGCTCCTGCATCTCCCGGTATCCCGCGCCAGATCCTGATCGAATAAGCCTCGTCATTTAAGGTGAACAGCGGAAGCGTCACGGCATCCGCAAAATCCGTGCCGAAATCCAGTCCCTCAAAGGTGATGATCGTGCGGCCGTCCCTGGCGGAGGTCACCCCCTTTTCATTGCCGCTGCCGACCTCACCGATGGAGGAGGTGTACAGACTGCCGGAAATCAGCTCGTAAGGGTTGAGATAGGCCGTGCCGACCCCCTCTATGCGGTATTCCAGCTCGGAGATGACGCGGGTCAGCTCCGTGTTACTTTTGGAGGTCGCTCGCAGACGAAACGCCCCGTCGCCCATGGCGGTCATGGTGACGATCCTGCTGCCGTCCGGCAGCGGTTCGATATCGTCGACGGTTGCAAGCGGTGAGGTCACTCCCGTATCGGTGACCACGCTGAGCTTTATTTCCCTGTCCGTGGCATCCGCCGGCAGGATCCGAACACGCGCGCGCTGCGTGCGTCTTTCACCGGTAAAAAGCCTTGGATCCGCTGCATCTGTCCGGATGGCCTCAATCGTGATGTGCCGGACGGGAATGTCGTGATCGTCCCGTATCGCCGTCACCTGTACCGGAGATCCGCCGTCCGCGCGGACAACCGCCAGGAGTCGACCGTTGAAAAGCCGTCTCGTCGGACTCCGGTAGTTTTCAAAATCCGTGCTGTCTCCGCTGTCGAGCCCCAGAAGACGGCCGCCCGTCACCGCCACATGGACGCGGTCACAGGCATTTCCCACCGGACAGCCGTCCGCGTCCGCAGCCGTAATCTCATAGAAAAGAAGCGCATCCGCCGGCACGCTGCCCGATGCAAGCAGCTTTTCCGTTTCCGGCTCGGGTGTCACCCGGATTTCTGCCGTATCGCCAAATGAATGCAAGGTCTCCCTCACCCGCTCCGTCTGCGAATCCTCGTCCTCATAGCCAAAGGCCGTGAGCTCGCCCGCCTCGTAGGGTACGCGGAAATCCGCAAAAAGGGCATAGCCGGAGCCCGGTTCGTGGGAAAGAATCCGTTCGCCAAGACTTTTCCCGTTCAGGAAAAGGGCCACGCGGCGTAGATTGGACACCACACGGACATCGATCAGCTGCCCGGGGTTGAAATCCCAGTAGCCGGGAATGATATGAATCATGGGCGATTTCTGCCCGTCCGTCCAGACGGACTGCCAGAAATAAAAGGCGTCCTTGGGAAAACCGGCGGTGTCGATCTGACCGAAATAGGAATTCTTAAAGTGATAGGGTGTCGGCTCTCCGATGTAGTCAAAACCGCTCCAGAGGAACTGTCCCAGAGAGTAGGGAAGGTCCCTGTCGATGGCCGCGCACTCCTCAAAGCTGTGCGCGCCCCAGCTGGTGCAGCTGTTGCCCAGGGAGGAGCACTGTCCGTCCTCCTCCGCAATGGAGCCCACGGACAGCGGAAAATGATAGACCCCGCGGCTCTGCACGATGGAACCGGTCTCCGATCCGTAGATCACCCAGTCCGGATGCGCCGCGTGATGCTGCTCGTAACACTTTTCCGCATAGTTGTAACCTGCGATTTTCAGGATGTCCGCGCATTTCTGCGCTCCCTCCCAGGGCATGTAGTTGGAACCGATGGTAGCCCGCGCGTTTTTGAAGGGGTCATAGCGCTCCACCAGCGCCTTGAGGTCTGCCGTGATCTCCGCGCCGTGCGCATCCGCGTGGGTGTCGTAGATCTCGTTTCCGATGGACCACAAAAGGACGGACGGATGATTTCTGTCCCGCCGGATCCACGCCTCCACATCCCGGGCATGCCATTTTTTGAAAAAACGTGCATAATCAAAGGCGGTCTTCGGCCGTTCCCACATGTCAAACGCTTCCGAGATCAGAAGGAAGCCCTCCTCATCCGCAAGCTCCAGCACGCCTTCCGCGGCCATATTATGGGTGAGACGGATGGCGTTGACACCCATCTCCTTCAACCGGTGAAGCTTTCTGCGAAAGGCCTCGCGGTCAAAGGCCGCGCCCAGCACACCCAGATCATGATGCTCGCAGACGCCGTTGAATTTCAGATGTCTGCCGTTGACCAACAGTCCCTTCTTCGGATCAAAAACGGCCGTCCGGAAACCGATCCGGTTTTCTTCCGTATCCGTCATCACACCGTTTCGTGTGAGCTCCGTGCGCAGCGTATAACGCACCGGATCCTCCGGGTCCCAGCGCCTGATCCCCGAAACCACGTACCTGTTTTCCATGCACCGGATCGTTTTTCCCTTGCGGGACAGACGGCTTCTGAGGGAGTCCTTTCCCGCATGCTGAATGAACGGTGCGTCTGTTTTGAGCGTTGCGGAAAAGACCGGTGTCAGCGTGATCTCCCGTCCGTCGGGATCAAAAAGCTGATGCCGCACCTGAATCTCCCGATCTCCTGAAGCCGGAGCACGTTTTCCGGCCGAAACGGGTGCACCTTCATCGATTTCCGAACGGATGATGATTTCGAACGCGTCCCCGTTTTCCGTCTTCTCATCCGCATGGAAGTAGACGCCGTCCGGCAGAAGGAGGGTCTGTTCCTTGTCAATCAGGGTAACGTCCCGAAAGATGCCGGCACCGGAGTACCAGCGAGTGTTTGGGGACTGATGCCGGACCGAGACGATCAGCTCGTTTTCCCCGTCCGCGCACAGGCCCTTCGTGAGCTCCAGCGTGATCGGAGAATAGCCGTATTTCCACTCGCCGACCGGCTCCCCGTTTAACCAGAACCGCGCGTCCATGTAGACGCCGTCGAACCGGATAAAAACCCTGTGCGACGGATCGATGCCGAATTCCTGAAGGGTAAACCGTCTGCGATACCACCCGGTCGCGTCGCGATAAAGCGCCTTCGCATCCGTGATCAGAAAATCATGAGGAAGCAAAACCCCGGAAAACTCCCCCTCAGACACATCCAGATACGGTGTATCCAGCGGTGTCTCGGCAAATTCCCAGCCTTCGTTAAAGCCATGCTTCATGTCTTATTCTCCGTTTTTCGGTTCTTCTTCGAGTGCTTCGACATCGATCTCCGCTTCGGTTTCGCTCTCCGTGTCAGCCACCTTTTCCCGGACCTTGGCGATCTGCGCAACGCGGACGCCCTCGTCCAGGCGAATGAGACGAACTCCCGACGCATAGCGGCTGTGTACGCTGATCTCGTCCATCCGGATCTGGATCACCACGCCGCCGGTGGTGATGAGCATGATTTCATGGTCGTCATTGACCGCCTTCACACCCATGATGTTGCCGGTCTTGTCCGTGATGCGGAAGCACATGAGTCCCTTGCCGCCGCGCCGCTGAAGACGGAAATCCGAAAGCTTTGTGCGTTTGCCGTATCCGTTTTCCGTCACCATAAGAAGCGAGCCGCCCTGGCTGTTTTTCTGCATGCCGATGATTTCGTCGTCAGGATCGATATTCATGCCGCGCACGCCCTTTGCAATACGGGAGAGCGGACGGATATCCCTTTCATTGAACCGGATGCACATACCGTTTCTTGTGACGATGAAGACCTCCTGATCCGGTCTGGTGGTTTTGACCTCGATCAGCTCGTCTCCCTCCTGCAGGTTGATGGCGTTCAGACCGTTTTTGCGGACATTGGCAAATTCGTTGATGGGCGTCTTTTTCACGATGCCGCGTCTGGTTACCATAAACAGACACTTGAACTCGTCCAGTCCCTTTACGGGAATGGTCGCGGTGATTCTTTCTCCGGGATTGAGCTGGAGAATATTGACAATGGCGACCCCGCGCGAGGTGCGGGATCCCTCCGGGATTTCGTAGGCCTTCAGCCTGTAGCAGCGTCCGAAATTCGTGAAGAACATCACATAGCTGTGGGTCTGCGTCATCAGCAGATCCTCGATGTAGTCGTTGTCGATGGTGGCCATGCCCTTCACGCCGCGGCCGCCGCGGGCCTGCGTGCGGAAATTGTCAACGCTCATGCGCTTGATATAGCCGAGGCTCGTCATGGCAATGATGGTGTTTTCATTGGGGATCAGATCTTCATCCTCAAACTCCCCCTCGGCCGCTTCGATGCGGCTGCGCCGTTCGTCGCCGTACTGATCGGCGATGGCAAGCATCTCGGTCTTTATGACGCCAAGCAAAAGCTTCCTGTCGGCCAGAATCGCCGTCAGCCGCTCGATTTCCTTCAGCAGTGCGGCGTGCTCCGCCTCCAGCTTCTCCCGTTCCAGACCGGTCAGGGCACGCAGACGCATGTCCACAATGGCCTGTGCCTGCGCATCGGAGAGACCGAAGCGCGCCATGAGCTCAGTTTTCGCGTCCTGCACCGAGTGGCTGCCGCGGATGATACGGATCACCTCATCGATGTTGTCCAGTGCAATGAGCAGACCCTGTAATATGTGATCCCGTTCCTTTGCCTTGTTCAGATCATATTCCGAGCGGCGCCTGACCACGTCCTCCTGGTGGGTCAGATAGGTCGTCAGCATGTCTTTCAGGCTTAAGACCTTGGGCTCTCCGTTTACCAGCGCCAGCATGATGATGCCGAAGGAATCCTGCAGCTGCGTGTGCTTGAAGAGGCGGTTTAAGATGACGTTCGGATTGGCATCGTGACGCAGCTCGATGACGACCCGCATGCCTTCCCGGTCGGATTCATCCCGCAGTGCCGTGATGCCGTCAATCCGCTTATCCTTGACCAGCTCGGCGATCTTCTGGATCAGCATCGCCTTGTTGACAAGGTACGGAAGCTCCGTCACGACGATGCGGCTCTTGCCGTTGTCCATGGTCTCGATATCCGTCACGGCCCGGCATATGACCTTGCCGCGGCCGGTCCGATAGGCGCTTTCCGCTCCCTTTGTGCCCAGAATGATCCCGCCGGTGGGGAAATCCGGTGCCTTGACCAGAGGCAAAAGCTCCTCGATCTCTGTCTCCCGATCCTCTTCCACGCGGTTGTCGATCATTTTCACGCAGGCGCCAATGACCTCCCGCAGATTGTGGGGCGGGATGTTGGTCGCCATACCGACTGCGATGCCCGTGGTGCCGTTGACCAGGAGATTGGGAAAACGCGACGGCATGACCGCCGGCTCTTTCTCCGTTTCATCGAAGTTGGGGACAAAATCGACGGTATTCTTGTTCAGATCCGCCGTCATCTCCATGGAGATCCTGGTGAGCCGCGCCTCGGTGTATCGCATGGCCGCGGCGCCGTCACCATCCACTGATCCGAAATTGCCGTGGCCGTCCACCAGACAGTATCTCATGGACCAGGGCTGTGCCATATTGACCAGTGCACCATAGATCGAACTGTCGCCGTGTGGGTGGTATTTACCCATCGTATCACCGACGATACGTGCGCATTTTCGGTGCGGCTTGTCAGGGCCGTTGTTCAGTTCAATCATCGAGTAGAGAATGCGCCGCTGTACGGGTTTTAAGCCGTCTCTTACGTCAGGAAGCGCACGTGAGGTGATGACACTCATGGAGTAATCGATGAAGGATGTCTCCATGGTTTTTTTGAGATCCACCTGCCGGATGCGGTCGGATGCCGGTGTGTCAAAAATGTCGTCAGGAAGATCCTGCCCCGGCATCTGGTTCTGATTGTCGTTTTCAGCCATTTTTTAACTCCTCCCCGCCGCGCTCAGACGTCCAGGTTTTTGACAAATTTCGCGTTTTTCTCGATAAACTCCCTGCGGGGTTCGACGTTGTCTCCCATGAGCGTGGTAAAGGTCATATCCACGTCGCTCTCCTCATCCTCTGCAAGCCCCACGCGCAGGAGGATCCGTCTTTCCGGATCCATGGTGGTCTCCCAGAGCTGTTCCGGATCCATTTCACCCAGTCCTTTGTAGCGCTGAATCTTATTGTTGCTGTCCCGTCCGACCTCTAAAAGAATCTGATTGAGCTCCTCGTCGCTGTAGGCATACCAGGTCTTCTTGTTCTTTTCCAGCTTGTAGAGCGGCGGCTGGGCGAGATAGACGTGACCGGTTTTGATGAGCTCGGGCATGAACCGGTAGAGGAAGGTCAGCATCAGGGTTGCGATATGCGCGCCGTCGACGTCGGCATCCGTCATGATGATAATCTTATCGTAACGGAGCTTGGTAATGTCGAAGTCCTGATGAATGCCGGTACCGAATGCGGTGATCATTGCCTTGATTTCGGCATTCCCGTAGATCCGGTCCTCTCTTGCCTTTTCTACATTGAGGATTTTGCCGCGAAGGGGCAGGATCGCCTGTGTCGCGCGCTGTCTGGCCGACTTGGCACTGCCGCCTGCGGAGTCTCCCTCCACGATAAAAATCTCGCAGTTTTTCGGATCCCTGTCCGAGCAGTCCGCCAGCTTTCCCGGAAGGCTTAAGCCGTCCAGAGCCGTCTTTCTGCGGGTCAGATCCCTGGCTTTTCTGGCAGCGTCCCTGGCGCGCTGTGCGAGCACCGCCTTTTCCAGCGTGAGCTTTGCCATCTGGGGATTCTGCTCCAGGTAATAGGTCAGCTGTTCGGAGAAAACGCTGTTCACCGCGGTGCGGGCTTCGGAATTTCCGAGCTTTTGCTTGGTCTGTCCCTCAAACTGCGGATCCTCTATTTTGACGCTGATGATGGCCGTCAGTCCCTCCCGGATGTCCTCTCCGGACAGGTTGTCATCATTCTCCTTGATGATCCTGTTGGTGCGGCCGTAATCGTTGAAAATTTTGGTCAGCGCGGTCTTAAAGCCCTCCAGGTGCGTGCCACCCTCAGGGGTGTTGATGTTGTTGACAAAGGTGTAGATCGACTCGTTGTAGGAATCGTTGTGCTGCAGGGCCACCTCGACATGAACCCCTGTACGGTCTCCCTCAAAGTAGAGCACCTGTTCATAAAGCGGCGTTTTATGTTTGTTCAGATAGGTGACAAATTCGGATATGCCGCCCTCATAGCAGAAGCTTTCGCTGTGCGGTTCCCACACATCTGCGGCATCCGGATCCTTTCTCATGTCCGTCAGGGTGATTTTCAGGCCCTTGGTCAGGAATGCCATCTCCCTGAGGCGCCGTTTCAAAACATCGAATTCGTAGACCGTGGTCTCGGTAAAGATCGTGGCGTCCGGTTTAAACCAGACCCGCGTGCCGGTTTTTGCGGGATCGCAGTCGCCGACCACCTTCAGGTCATAGCAGACCTTGCCGCGCTCATAACGCTGCTGGTAGATCTGTCCTTCGTGAAAAACCTGCACCTCCAGCCAGTCGGAAAGGGCATTGACGACAGATGCGCCGACGCCGTGCAGACCGCCCGATACCTTGTATCCCCCGCCGCCGAATTTGCCGCCGGCATGAAGGATGGTAAACACGACCTCCACGGCGGGCCGGCCCGCCTTGTGGTTGATTCCCACCGGAATGCCGCGGCCGTTATCCTCAACGGTGATGGTGTTGTCCTCATTGATCGTCACTTCAATATGATCACAGAAGCCCGCAAGCGCCTCGTCCACCGCATTGTCCACGATTTCATAGACCAGATGGTGCAGTCCCCTTGACGCGGTCGTGCCGATATACATGCCCGGCCGCCTGCGGACGGCCTCCAGTCCCTCCAGAATCTGGATCTGATCGCCGCCGTATTCCTGATGTACTTTGGTATCCATTGTCTCTGCCATCTTTTACGTTTCCTCTTTCACTTCTTCACTCACTGTACAATGTCCGTCCTCTACCCGGATCAGCCGGTCAATCGTGAGCCGTTTCCCGACAAAATCGTCATATCCGGTGCAAGTGATGATGGTCTGTATCCCTCCGATCTCATTGAGCAGGGCATTCTGCCTGTTGGCATCCAGCTCCGACAGCACGTCATCCAGCAGCAGCACCGGGTTTTCCTTTTTGGACTGCCTGACGATTTCGATTTCCGCCAGCTTCAGGGAGAGCGATGCCGTGCGCTGCTGTCCCTGGGAACCGTATTTGCGGATGTCGATGGCAGGCTGCGTGCTGCCGTCCGGTCGTTTGGTCTTTACATAAAACGCAAAATCGTCCTTATGCGGTCCGACTGTCGTCTGCTTCAGCCAGACATCCCGCTCACGGGCTGCCGACAAGGCCGATTCCAGATCATCCTCCGCCACGTGCGGCTCGTAAACAATGCATAAATCCTCCCTGCCGTCCGTCAGCTTCCGGTGAACCGGCGCAATGATCTGATGAACCTGCTGCAGAAAAATCTGCCTGAACCGGATGATTTCCCTTCCGTAGACGATCAGCTGCCTGTCCTCCACATCAAGGAGCGGCTTCTGCTCGGGATGGTCGTAGATCTCCTTCAACAGCTTGTTTCTTTGCTGGATCACACGGTTGTACCGGGTCAGATTGTAGAGGTAGGAGGCATCCAGCTGGCAAAGCTCCATGTCTATGAAGCGCCGCCGTTCACTCGGCCCCTCCTTCACGATCGCCAGATCCTCCGGAGAAAAAAAGACCGTAGGGATCCTCCCGACCAGATCCGCCGCCTTTTTCAGGCGTTGGCCGTCGATGGCGATCCCCTTGTTTCTGCCGCTCACCAGGTGCATGTCTACGCGCCAGGTGGCACCGTCTCTGAATATTTCTCCGCGGATATGCGCTTCGTTTGTGCCGAAGCGCACAATCTCCTTGTCTCTTGCTCCTCTGTGAGAGCGGGTCGTCGCAAGCAGATAGATCGCCTCCAGCACATTTGTCTTGCCCTGCGCATTGTCGCCGTATAGTATGTTAATTCCATCGCTGAAGGAGAGCTCCAGCGTTTCATAATTGCGAAAATCTTTCAGTTGCAGGGATCTGATGACCAATTTCGTGTCCCCTATTGTCTACGCATGAATCTCAAAAGTCCTGTTACCGGCCTTCACAATATCTCCGTGAACCAGTTTTCTGCCCGGCCTGTCCTCCGTTTCTCCGTTGACGGCAATCTCACCCAGACGGATGCGCATTTTGGCCTCCGCACCCGAATCCACTACAGCCGCCTTCTTTAAAGCCTGGGAGAGCTTGATAAAGCTCTCTCCCTCACGCAGGGTAATGATCTCCATACCGCGTCAGTCCACCGTGGTAAAATTGATCGGCAGAATGAGATAGGTGTAACTGTCTTCCTGATTGCGAATAAAGCACGGTGCCTTCGGATTGACAAAATAAATGTCCACCCTTTCATCCTCAATCACCCGCAGGGCATCGATCAGGAATTTCGGATTGAAGCCGATCATCATATCCTTGCCCTGCTTTTCGATCTCCAGATTCTCATTCAGACTGCCGAGGGTCGAATTGATTTTTATCTCCATCTGTCTGTCTGAAATACTCAAAATGACAGGCTTTTTATCTCCCTCTCTGACAAGGAGCGTCGCCCTGTCAAAGCTGTCCAGCATCTCCTTGCGGGAAATTGTCATCTTTGTCTCATAATCGGTGGACAGCATCTGATCGATGTTGAAATACTCTCCCTCGATCAGACGGGACACAACGATGGTCTGATCAAAGGAAAACATGACGTGCTTGTCCGTGAAGTAGATCTCTGCCTGATTCTCCGTGCTGTCCGAAAGAATCCTGGAAAGCTCCGAAAGGGTTTTTCCCGGAACGACCGCCTTCTTCGTGCCATAGGAGGATGCCAGCGCAATCTTTCTGATCGCGATCCGGTGCCCGTCAAGAGCCACAATTTTCAATGTGTCGTCCCTGATCTCAATCATCTCGCCGCTCATCATCCGGTTGGTCTCACTTCCGCCGGCTGTGGCAAAGATTGTCTGGTTGATCACGGATTTCAGACTGAACTGGGAAATGGTGATCCCGTCAATTTTTTCGATGGAGGGAAGATAATTAAACTCCTCCCCGGAACGGCCTATGATATTGAATTTTGCCTTACCGGCCGAAATGGTGACTTTGAAATTGTCGCCGAGTGTGATTTCCACGTCTGTCTCCGGAAGCTTGCGGACGATTTCCAAAAACAGTCTGGCATTTAATGCTATGAATCCTCTGTCGGCAATGGTGCCCTCGATCAGCGTTTCGATCCCCAGCTCCATATCATTGCCGATCAGTCGAATGGAGAGTCCCGTCGCGTCAATCAGAATGTACTCCAGGATCGACATGGTGGTCTTGGAAGGGATTGCTTTGGAAACAATCTGGAGTCCGGCTGTCAGCTTTGCTTTTTCGCAGATAATCTTCATGGCGTCTGTGCTCCTCCTTTCGCGCGCGATGCGTGCGATCATGAATGAAACAGGTAATGATAATAATCTTCGTAATAAGGGGTGTTGATAAGTGGATAACCCACAAAACACACAATCCTTAGTGGAAAAACAACTTTCATTATACAAGAATTTGTAAAATATTTCAAACCTTCGGTTTGATCATCTGCCGTATGTTTTCCACCTGTTCCGCAAGCTGCCGGTCGACGGTGATCTGATCCCGTATTTTATTGATGCCGCTCATTACGGTCGTATGATCCCGTCCGCCCAGGAGCTTGCCGATTTCGTCAAAGGAGGTGTCCGTCATGGAACGGATGTGGAACATGGCCACCTGTCTGGGAAGAGCAATATCCTTACTTCTCTTCTGAGAGGTGATTTCTTCCCTGCTGATACCGTAGTATTCACAGGTCTTGTCAATAATGCGGTCCGGCGTGATCATCTGTTCCTTCTCGGAAATGAGATCGCGCAGCTGCTTTTCCGCTTTTTGAAGATCGATATTCTCTCCCAGAATGCGGGAATGAGCCGTGATCTTGTTAAAGGCGCCCTCCAGCTCCCGGATGTTGGACTTCACGTGATTGGCTATATAGGAAAACACTTCCTCATCAATATGACCGGGATAGCTTTCCGCATTTTTCTGAAGAATGGCCATTCGTGTTTCATAGTCCGGGGGCTGAATATCCGCAATGAGCCCCCATTCGAAACGGGAACGGAAACGCTCCTCCAGGGTGATCATATCCTTCGGCGGTTTGTCCGAAGAGAGAACAATCTGCTTTCCTGCACTGTGGAGTTCGTTGAAAGTGTGAAAAAACTCTTCCTGCGTTGCTTCCTTTCCTATTATAAACTGCACATCATCAACCATGAGCACATCCACGTCGCGGTACTTCCTCCTGACGCGGGACTGCTCCTGTGAATTGTTGGAACGGATGGAGGCGATCACCTCGTTGGTGAAGGTTTCTGAAGTGACATATAAAACCCGGGCGTTCGGATTGTGCGCGTTGATATAATTGCCGATAGCGTGCATCAGATGGGTCTTGCCGAGTCCCGCATCGCTGTAGAGAAACAGAGGATTGTAAGCAGCACCGGGGGATTCCGCGACAGCAAGAGAGGCCGCCTGCGCCAGGTTATTGTTCTTACCTACAACGAAGGTGTCGAAGGTATAGCGCGGATTCAGCGAAGGAATCTCCTCTGAAACAGCAAGGGAAGCTGCTCTGGCGGAGCGGACGGCGTCTGCCGCAGAGGGCTGGTTGTCATAATAAGGAGAAGCGGTGGCTTTTTCCGGATTTGCCGACTGTAAGACAAAGCGGATCTCTGTCTGTGAACCGACATATTCCGACACCATCACCCGGAAGAAATCAAGATAGTTTTTATTAATGTAGGAAAGCGCCTGTGCGATTCCGTTCGGCACGCCGATGTTTGCGGTGTCGCCGTCCATTCCCATAAAGGAAAGAGGAAGGATCCAGGTCTTATAAGAAACGGAGGTGATGCCGTATTCCTGATAGATGGCTTCTTTGATTTCGTCAAAATGCTCCCGCAGATAAGCTTCTTTTTCGTTCATGGTACCCTCTCATGGTAGAAATGGTAGAACAGGTCAAAGTCAATTTACATCACAGGATGTCCATGGATTGCTCATGTTAAAAGTATATAAGAAAAAAGGGGCAAGTGCAAATGCGGAACGGGCGTGGATAAAAAACCGAACAGGTTTTCGTTCCGGGTTTTTTAAGTGGAAAAAGTGGAACTTATCCACCTGTTGATCCCACGGAAAAAATGTGGAAAAATCGTTGATTATGGGATAACAGGGGAAATAATATCCACTTTTCCACAATCGGAATGGTGAAAATGTGGAAAACTATTTTCGGAATAAAATAGCATCGGATTTTCCACATTTTCAACATTTTGTTGTGGAAAATCGAAAACAGAACTAGATCTTGTGTATCGAATTTTTCTTAAAATTTCGGTAAATTTTCAGGTTTTTTGGCGCTTGACGAGTCCGTTTTTCTTCTATATAATATCTTCGTTTATATCGTTTCAGTATCGTTCGGAGGAAGAAAAAATGAAAATGACATTTCAGCCGCACCGGCTGCAGAGAAAAAGAGTACACGGATTCCGATCCAGAATGAGCACCACAGGCGGCAGAAAGGTGCTTGCAGCAAGGAGAGCCAAGGGCAGGAAGAGGTTATCTGCCTGAATTTCGTGAGAGAGAGTGGACAATGAACGGGCCGCAATAGCATTGCGGTCCGTCTGTTTTAGGACATTCTTTGGTTGTATATGCTGTCTTTGAAGAAGAACAGGGATTTTCAGCGGGTTTATCATGACGGCCGGTCTGTCGCGGACCGGAATCTTGTGATCTATGCCTCCGAAAATGGATTGTCCGGTAACAGACTCGGGATTTCCGCCAGTAAAAAGTTCGGGAACAGTGTGAAACGTCACCGTTTTCAGCGCAGAATCCGTGAGATCTGCCGCCATCAGGAAAAGGATCTGGTCAGTGGCAGGGATATCGTTGTCATCGCACGAAGCGGTGCATCGGAGAGCGATTATCATGTGCTGGAGGAATCTTTTGTCCGGCTGACCGGCAGGTTGAAGGTGAGAAACGGAAAATGAGAAAGCTCCTTCTGTCTCTGATTGCATTTTACCAAAAGGTGCTGTCTCCGATGAAAAGCACCAGATGTCCGTATATTCCGTCCTGTTCCGCTTACGGGGCAGAAGCGATCCGCCGTCACGGCGCCGTCATCGGGACGGCTCTTGCTTTCTGGCGGATTATAAGATGTAATCCGCTGTCATCCGGCGGTTATGATCCGGTGCCTGCGCAGCTGATCAGACCGCGCAGCAGGATGTATCCGTACTCAACCGCCGCTGAAAATTCAGGGAAGGAAAATTGCCGATGAATATGATTCTGACACAGTATCAGGGAAAGATTCTGGGACCGATTGCCTGGATACTCGGAAAGCTGATGAACTGGATTTTTATCCTGTTAAATAAGATTGGTCTTCCCAATATCGGTCTGACAATCATTCTCTTTACCTTTGTCATCTATATGTGTCTGATGCCGCTGACCATCAAGCAGCAGAAATTCGCCAAGCTTTCCCAGAAAATGAATCCGGAGCTTCAGGCGATTCAGGCAAAATACAAGGGAAAGACGGATCAGCAGTCCATGATGATGCAGCAGGAGGAGATCAAGGAGCTCTACGGCAAGTACGGTGTTTCCTCGGCGGGAAGCTGCGTACAGCTGATCATTCAGATGCCGATTCTGTTTGCTCTTTATCGAGTGATCTACGCGATACCGGCCTATGTCATGCAGGTGAAGGACACCTATCTGCCGCTTGTGAAGCAGATGCTTGCCACGTCAGGCACGACGGAGTTTCTGCAGAAGCTCCCCGCGGCTTCCCAGTTTAAAAATCAGTTTGCCAATGAGGCTTTTGCTGCTGATCCGGCAAATGAGTATGCGCAGAATATTTTCATCGATGTGCTGAATAAAGCGACAACCGCGGACTGGGACAATCTGGCGGCCGCTTTTCCGACTCTGTCGCAGATTGTCGATGACACGCATCAGGTGATCACAAAGATGAACACTTTCTGCTTCATCAACATCGGGGATTCTCCGTCCTACACCCTCCAGACGGCGATTTCCACCAAGTCCTTCGGATTGTTCATTGCGGCGATCATCGTTCCTTTTCTTGCCGCCTTTACCCAATGGATCAATGTCAAACTGATGCCGACCGCACAGAGCAATGCCAAGGCGGATCCGAATGATCAGGCAGCGCAGATGCAGCAGTCGATGAAGATGATGAACATGATGATGCCGCTCATGAGTGCATTTTTCTGCTACACACTTCCTTCCGGTATGGGACTGTACTGGATTTCCGGTTCCGTCATCCGCAGCGTACAGCAGGTGTTCATCAACCGTCATATCGATAAAATCGATATCGATGCGCAGATCGCAAAGAATGAGGCAAAATTCCGCGAAAAGCAGAAGAAGCGCGGCGATATTACGGCCAACATGAACCAGTACGCCGCCATGCGCACACGCAACACGACGGATGCCACCAAGTTTGCTTCCACGGTATCTGCGCAGGAAAAGGATGAAGCGCTCGCAAAAGCGAACGAAATCTATGAGAGTGGGAAAGCGGCGAAGAGCTCGCTTCTTGCCAAGGCAAATATGGTCAGGGATTTTGATAACAAAGGTAGTAAGGGGGATTCATGATGGACGAACAGGTGGAATTCTTACAGTTTTCGGCGAAATCCGTCGAGGATGCAATCACGGAGGCATGCGAGCAGCTCATGGTCACCAGCGATGAGCTGGAATATGAAGTGGTATCCGAGGGTTCATCCGGATTTCTGGGCATAGCGGTCAAGCCCGCGATCATCAAGGCCCGTAAAAAGGGCGCTGTTCCGATCACACTGACGGATGATGCCGGTCCCGCACCGGAAAGGGAGCGTCCCCGCAGGGAGAGCTCCCGCAGATCAGAGAAAAGGAACGAGCCTGAAGTAAAGGCGGAAAAGGAAGAGCCGGTCACGGAAAAGAAGGGAGAGCCTTCCAATATTGACGGCGATGCCGTGATTGCCAGAGCAAAGGGTTTTCTGAACGATGTGTTTGCCGCCATGCAGATGCCGGTAAATATGGAAGCGACCTATGACAACTACGGAGACATGCTCTCGATCAACATGGAGGGAGAAGACATGGGCGTGCTGATCGGCAAGCGCGGTCAGACCCTGGACAGCCTGCAGTACCTGGTTTCCCTGGTGGTCAACCGGGATGAGGAATCCTATATCCATGTCAAGCTGGATACGGAGGACTATCGTGAGCGCAGGAAGGAGACGCTGGAAATCCTCGCGCGGAATATTGCTTATAAGGTGAGAAAGTCCCGCTCAAGCGTGTCACTTGAGCCGATGAATCCCTACGAACGCCGGATCATTCACGCGGCACTTCAGCATGATCGTTATGTCACAACGCACAGCGAAGGGGAGGATCCGTATCGCCGGGTGGTTGTCACGCTGAAATAACTGCTGCACATGGTTACGTCTGGCGGATTTTCTCCGGATATGGTTTCCCCGCAGTCTGACGGGCGACAGGATACGATCGCTGCGATTGCAACCGCGCAGGCACCTGCCGGTATCGGGATTATCCGTGTCAGCGGCACCCGTGCACATGACATACTGAATGAAGTTTTTCGAAATGCCCGTGGAGAGTGCGTGGTACAGTCGCTTTCTGCGGGTGTTTTGCGTCATGGCTACGCCTGTGATGCCGGGGGCCTGCGACTCGATGAGGTGATGGCGGTCCGGATGGACAGACCGCATTCCTATACCGGTGAAGACATGGCAGAGCTGCAGTGTCACGGAGGTCTCTTTGTGCTGCGGCGTGTTCTGGATGCCGTCCTGCAGGCGGGAGCGAGACTTGCAGAGCCCGGAGAGTTCACAAAACGCGCATTCCTTAACGGCCGCATCGACCTCACACAGGCGGAAGCCGTCATGGATGTGATCTCAGCGGAAAACGATTTTGCGCTGAAAAATGCGGGAAGGCAGATCGACGGGGCGCTGCGGTCCCGGATCGAATCCCTCAGACAGAAGCTTCTGCATGAGTCCGCCTTTATTGAAGCGGCGCTGGATGATCCGGAAAGCTATGAAGATGCGCTGAACGATTATGCACCCAGACTGACAGAAACGCTTCGCTTCGTAAGCGCGGATATTGAGGAAATGCTTCGACATGCACAGGAAGGGATTCTTCTGCGGGAGGGAGTGCGATGCGCGATCATCGGCATTCCCAATGCCGGCAAATCGTCTCTACTGAATCTTCTGGCGGGAACGGAGCGCGCGATCGTTTCACAGATCCCGGGTACTACCAGGGACACCGTGGAGGAACGTGTCCGGGTGGGCAGTCTGACGCTCCGTCTCATCGACACCGCAGGGATCGGTGACGGCTCCGGAAGGGAATTGGACCCGGTGGAAAAAATCGGTATGGAACGGGCGAGAGCCGCGCTTGAGGATGCGGAGCTTATCCTTTTTGTCGTGGATGTGTCGGGAGCGATAGACCGGGAGGTAATCGATCTCTACCGGGAGACGGACGGTAAACGGCGCATCGTGATTGCCAATCAGATTGACCGGCTGCCGGAGCAGGGCAGAAGCGTCCGGGACGTCGCTGCCTCTCTGCCGGTTGAATTTGAAGGGACAGATGCGGTATGGATTTCCGCGAAAACCGGCGAGGGTCTTTCCGATCTGCGACTTGCAATAGAAAAAAGTCTGCTGCAGGACGACAGCTGGCGGGGCGAGGATCTGTTAATCACACATGAACGGCACCGGCTTCTTTTACAGGAGGCACAGGAATCTCTGTCGGCATTATCCGCAACCATCGGGCGGGGAATGAGCGAGGATTTCTACACCGTTGACCTGATGGGCGCCTATGAAGCACTTGGCCGGATTATCGGTGCGCAGACGGATGATGATCTGGCGGATGAGATCTTTTCGAAATTCTGCATGGGGAAGTAAGGGTTTTGCTATGGATCGGGAGAAGTTTGATGTCATTGTGATCGGCGCAGGGCACGCGGGCTGCGAGGCGGCTCTTGCCGCTGCGCGACTTGGCATGCGCACCCTGATACTCACCATGAGTGTGGATCATATTGCTTTCATGCCCTGCAATCCACATATCGGAGGATCCTCCAAGGGTCATCTGGTGCGGGAGATCGATGCCCTTGGCGGAGAGATGGGAAGGAACATCGACGGCACATTTCTACAGTCCAAAATGCTGAATCGTTCCAAGGGTCCTGCCGTGCATTCCCTTCGTGCCCAGGCGGACAAGCTGGCCTACTCGATGCAGATGCGCCGTGTCCTGGAGAAACAGGAAGGGCTGACAATCAAACAGGCGGAAGCGGTTGCCCTCCTCACCGATGAGAGCGGGCCTGCCGGGCAGGGATGCCGCCGGATCTGCGGAGTAAGGATCGCAACCGGTCCGGAGTTTGAAGCACAGGCGGTCATTTTATGTACGGGAACCTACGGCACCGCCAGGTGTCTCTGCGGGGAGTCCATCACGGAGACCGGGCCCAACGGACTGCAGCGTTCGGTTAATCTATCGGAGAGTCTTCGTGCGCTGGGAATCGGACTCAGACGCTTTAAAACCGGCACGCCGGCACGGATGGACGGATCAACGGTGGACTTTTCCCGGATGATCCGGCAGGACGGCGACATCCCTGTGATTCCTTTTTCCTTTACAACCGATCCGGATACGGTGCAACGTGAGCAGCTGCCCTGTTATCTTACCTACACCAACAAGGAGACGCATGACATCATCCGGGCAAATCTGGATCGCTCTCCGATCTATGCGGGGATTATCGAGGGTGTCGGTCCCCGGTATTGTCCTTCGATTGAGGACAAGGTAGTGAAATTCCCGGAGCATGAAAGACATCAGGTTTTTGTGGAGCCGGAAGGCACCTACACAAATGAAGTCTATATCGACGGCATGAGTTCGTCCATGCCGGAGGATGTGCAGGTGAAGATGTATCATACGGTCCCCGGTCTGGAGCATGCACAGATTGTAAAGAATGCCTATGCGATCGAGTATGACTGTCTCACGCCCGGCCAGTTATCCTCCGCTCTGGAGATCCGCGCAATCCGCGGCCTTTTCTGCGCCGGACAGATCAATGGATCCAGCGGTTATGAGGAAGCGGCGGCGCAGGGGCTGGTTGCGGGAATCAACGCGGTCATGCAGATCCTTCAGCGGGAGCCGCTTGTGATCGATCGATCCGAAGGGTATATCGGTGTGCTGATCGATGATCTGGTGACGAAGGAGAATGAGGAACCGTACCGGATGATGACTTCCCGGGCGGAGTATCGGCTGTTGCTCAGGCAGGACAATGCGGACTTAAGACTGACGGAAAAAGGGTACGCGGTCGGTCTGATTTCCGAGGAGCGTGTAACGGCTCTCAGAAAGAAGCGGGAGCAGATCGAGGCGGAGAAGATTCGTTTGAAAAACGTTCTGCTCGGTGCGGCGCCGGAGGTGCAGCAATTTATGGAGGAGCATGGTTCCGCTCCTTTAAAAACAGGCATGTCTCTGGCGGAGCTTCTGAACCGTCCGGAACTGACCTGGGAGAATCTCGCTCCGCTGGATCCCGGACGCAGACCGTTGCCGGCAGCGGTGATCGAGCAGGTGGAGATCGATTTGCGGTATGCCGGATATATCGAGCGTCAGGAGCGTCAGGTGAAGCAGTTTCGCAAAGCGGAGCATCAGCGTATCCCGGACGATATCGATTATTCCGATGTTCCATCGCTTCGTCTGGAGGCACGACAGAAGCTTTCCCGTTTTCGGCCGGAGAGTATCGGTCAGGCCATGCGGCTCGCCGGTGTGACACCCGCCGACGCTTCGGTTCTGATGGTTTATCTTGCCGCAAGGAGGGCCTCTTCCCGCTGAAGAGTTTTGTGAGGATAGAATCAGAAAATCTGCCATCAGTCATCAGGGCTTCGTACACGATCAGTATCACACAGGGATCTGCGTAATTTTGAGGAGAAACCAGAATGCCGGAAAATACAAGGAAAAGATTGAACTATGCGGATATGATGAAAGGGTTAGCGGTTGCCATGGTGGTGGTTTATCATACTGTTGCGCCGGGAAGCATCAAATCATTTACTGAGCATATGGGTGATGTGATGCTTGCCACATTCTTTTTCTATTCCGGTTATTTCTACAATGTCGGAAAAAAGAGCTTCGGAAGCAATGTCGCTGCAAGGGCAAAGGCTCTTCTGATACCGTTCTTCGGATATTCTTTTCTTTTCTGGCTGATCGGTACGATTTATCTTGTCGTCACCGGACAGGCTCCGCTTCCGGAATGCCTTGCCTGTCTCCGGAATTTTTATGGCGGGTGTATATGGAACACGGATATCCAGAATATATTTGGATGGGAATACTATAAGCTGGGAAGCCGGTACATTTTTCTGGCGGATCTCTGGTTTCTGCCTGCCATGATGTTTGCAAGCATCCTGTTCTTTGCAATTGCCGATTTCGTTTTGAAAAATCGAACGGTTGCCTGTCTGACGGTATTTATTCTTTTTGCGGTCACCGGTGTTTTCTGTGCGATGAAAACCACGCTTGCTTATAACGTGCATCTTGTTCCGTTCTGGGCGGGAATCATGCTGACGGGAACATGGTGTCGGCAGGGAAGGGTGATTGAGACGGATAAACTGTCCGGCAAAGCACATGTGGCGCTGGCGGCGATTTCAACTGTCATGGGAATTGCAGTGGCCATGCTGAAAGGGCCGGCGACAAATCTCTTCAGAGGATCTTTCGGGACATCATTCGACGACCCTCAAATCCAGGCCATGCTACTGTCTGTCCTGGATTCGGCCCTTGTCATCTGGGGCATGAGCACCATCTGCATCATGGCGGAGAACAAGGGCATCCGGACAAAGGAGCTGGTCTGGCTTGGCAGGAATTCCATGTCCATTTATGTTTATCACATGTTTTTTGCATGGGTGATCAGCAGGGTTATGGGATTTTCGCTTAAATATGAGGAGCCGGTATCCATGTCTTCACTGATACTCAGTTTAATCTTTGCGGTTGTCTGTCTTGGTCTCTGTGCCGGAGCGCATGTGCTGAAAAGCAGGGTGAAAGGTCGTCTCGCGCGGGATTCGTTTTTTTGACTACCCGCAGCAAAGCTCTATCGCTCGGTCACAATGACACGCACAGGGTGTGTCTGTCCTCACCGTGACCGTGCACGCAGACATGCTCTCGGACAGCGCGACATCTGACAACCCCATGATCTTTAATACAGAGAAATGTTTCATGTGAAACATTTTCAACAAAGGATACCAAATCACAATCTTATGTTTCACATGAAACATTAAACCACCAGATGTTGAATAACAAAAGAAATGTTTCACATGAAACATTGATCATCGGACCGTGTGAGAAAAAAGAGACATACATGCCCTGGTCTTGGGCCTGCTAAATCTCTGTGCCGGCAGAAATCAATGCATCTCGCCTCGGAGACCCTGCAACAACGAACGAGCATCTGCATGAAATCCGGGTGGGATAGCGGGGAGAGAGTTGTTTTCGGGTCGACCGGGCGCCAGGTTGATTCCGGAAAAAGAAAAAACGGTTGCACATATCCCTAAAACGAATTATACTAACATTTACGCAAAGAATGAACGGGATAAGACATAGGAGGTATCATGGGAAGAACAATTGCGATCGCTAATCAAAAGGGTGGCGTTGGCAAGACGACGACGGCGATCAATCTGAGCGCGTGTCTGGCGGAGCTTGGGAAGAAGGTTCTGCTGATTGACACGGATCCGCAGGGCAACACAACCACCGGTGTGGGAGTTAAAAAGAACGAGCTGGAGACGACCATCTACGAACTGATGATCGGCGACAAGACCTTTGAGGAATGCGTCGTGCGGAATGTGGCGGGAGGCATGGATCTGCTCCCGGCCAACGTCAATCTCTCCGGTGCAGAGATCGACTTTATTGATCAGGAGAACAAACAGTTTATCCTCCGGGACAAACTGAAGGATATAAAAAAGGATTATGACTTCATTATTATAGACTGTCCGCCGGCACTTTCCATGCTGACCATAAACGCTATGACCATGGCAGACACCGTGCTGGTGACTGTTCAGTGTGAATACTATGCACTGGATGGTTTGAGCCAGCTGTTCAACACGGTCAATCTGATCCGGGCCAGGATGCACGGGAGTCTGGAGATGGACGGCATCGTCTTTACCATGTATGATTCCAGAACCAATCTATCCTATGAGGTTGTGGAGAATGTGAAAAACAACATCCGCGAGCACGTCTATAAGACCATTATTCCTCGCAATATCCGACTGGCGGAGGCACCGAGCTACGGACAGCCCATCAATCTGTACGAGCCGAAGTCGGCGGGAGCGGAGGCCTACCGCCTGCTTGCGAAGGAAGTGCTGGAGAGGAAGCTTTAAGACAGAGGAGCAGAGGAAGAATTATGGCAAAAAGAAGAGGACTGGGCGGAGGGTTGGAAAATCTGATCCCTTCCGGCGCATCGGTTGCCGATGTCGCGGGAGTGAAAATCCCGGAAGGACAGATGGTACAGAGCATCAATATCACCCAGATTGAACCCAACAAAGCGCAGGCGCGCAAAAAATTTGACGAGGACAAGCTCAACGAACTGGCGGAATCCATCCGGCAGCATGGCGTGATCAGCCCGATCCTTGTGGTCAAAAAGGATGATCATTATGAGATCATTGCCGGCGAACGCCGCTGGCGGGCGGCTCACAAGGCGGAGCTCAGGGAAATTCCGGCGATCGTCAAGGAAGATCTCACCAAGCAGGAGCTGGATGAAATCTCTCTGATTGAGAATATCCAGCGGGAAAACTTAAATCCCATCGAGGAAGCGCAGGCGTATAAGCAGCTGATCGAGGATTACCATCTCAAGCAGGACGAAGTGGCGGACCGCGTCTCAAAGAGCCGTACGGCCATCACCAATTCCATGCGTCTCTTGAAGCTTTCACCGGATGTCCAGCAGATGCTGGTGGATGAGATGCTGACCACCGGCCATGCGCGGGCGCTGATTCCGATTGAGGACTCTGCGGAGCAGTTAAGGCTTGCGCAGCAGGTCTTCGATGAAAACCTGAGTGTGCGTGACACGGAAAAGCTGGTCAAGAGCATTGATAAGCCGAAGAAGCCCAGAAAAACAAAAGGGAAGGATCATAATCTCGAGACGGTGTACCGCGGACTGGAGGAACAGCTCACCGAGGTGCTGGGAACCAGAGTCGCGATTACAGGAGATGAAAACGGCGCGGGCAAACTGGAGATCGATTTCTACAGCGGGGATGATCTGGAAAAAATCGTGAACCGTTTAAAGCAGCAGGGATAGAATGCCTATGAACGGACAGATCATGACAAGCACCGTTACCCTGCCGGTCGGCATGACCCTCGAGACCTTTGCTCTCTTTCTGGTGTTACTGGCGTTCTGTGTGGTGCTGCTTATTCTGGAGCTGAAGCAGCGCAAGGAAATGCACGAGATGGACAAGCGCCTGCGGAAGCTGATGCGGGGCAAGAACGCCGCCAGCCTGGAATCGGAGATCATTCATCTGTTTGAGGCCAATGACGTTCTGACGGAAAGCGCGCATGACCTCACCAAAAGGATCGAGCTCCTGCAGCAGCAGGTGGATACCAGTATCCGCAAGGTGGGATTGATCCGATACGATGCCTTTCAGCAGATGGGCGGAAAGCTGTCCTTTGCGCTTTGTATGCTCAACGAGGACGGAGCGGGACTGATTCTGAATTCCGTCCACAGTCAGGAGGGCAATTATACCTATGTAAAAGAAGTGGTGGACGGCCGCTGCGAGACCGACCTGGGTACAGAAGAACAACAGGCGCTGGACCGGGCGCTCAGCGAGCCGTAAGAGATCAGACGATAGTGAATGGATTCAGATAAACCATGCTTTATTGAGGAGGAATCAACGATGCTGGATATCAAATTTGTTCGGGAAAATCCGGATGCGGTGCGTGAGAACATCCGGAAGAAGTTTCAGGAGGAAAAGCTTCCGCTGGTCGATGAAGTGATTGCGCTGGATCTGGAAAGCCGGGAGACGCAGAAGGAAGCGGATGAGCTTCGGGCAAACCGGAACAAGGTGTCCAAGGAAATCGGCGCGTTGATGGCGCAGGGCAAAAAGGAAGAGGCCGAACAGGTCAAGGCACAGGTGGCCAGAGACGGCGAGCGGATTAAGGAGCTGGAGCAGAAGCAGCGGGAGGTGGATGAGAAGCTGCGGGAAAAGATGCTGGTGATTCCGCAGATGATCGACGATTCTGTTCCGATCGGCAGGGATGACACCTGCAATGTGGAGATCGAGCGGTACGGCGAGCCCTTTGTACCCGCCTTTGAGATTCCTTACCACACCGACATCATGGAGCGTTTTAACGGCATCGATCTCGATGCGGCGCGCCGGGTTGCGGGCAATGGCTTTTATTATCTGATGGGAGACATCGCTCGGCTCCACTCCGCCGTGCTTGCCTACGCGCGTGATTTCATGATTGACCGGGGCTTCACCTACGTGATTCCTCCCTACATGATTCATGCGGCGGTGGTGGAGGGGGTGATGAGCTTCCCGGAGATGGACGCCATGATGTACAAAATCGAAGGCGAGGATCTCTACCTGATCGGGACGAGCGAGCATTCCATGATCGGCAAATTCATTGATCAGCAGATACCGGAGAGCGAGCTCCCGAAGACCCTGACCAGTTATTCTCCCTGCTTCCGCAAGGAGAAGGGGGCTCACGGCGTCGAGGAACGGGGCGTTTATCGCATCCATCAGTTCGAAAAGCAGGA
>JAIKYU010000108.1 GCA_024682835.1 Lachnospiraceae bacterium
GATCAGCAGGGATCTGATCCTCAACATCGAGCTGAAAAGCGGAAATGTGTCCGACGATGCGATCCGCAACCAGCTGATTCAGAATCGGTATTATCTTTCGACGCTCGGCAGCAGCATGTCCTTTTTCACCTACATAAGCGAACAGAACCGGCTGGTGCGCCTTTCCAACAGCGGACGTCTCCTCGGCAGTTCCTTTGAGGAGCTGGCGTCGGTGCTGATCAGACAGGGAGACTGCCTTGAGATTGATATTGAGGAACTTTTCAAGGCGGAAAAATACCTGATCTCACCGGTCACGAATCCCGGACGCTTTCTGAGACACGAATATTTCCTGACCTCTCAGCAGCGCGATATCAAGAAACAGATCCTCAGAAACATTGCGGAGGGCCACATGCTGCAGGGCTTCACGGGCATTCCGGGAACGGGGAAAACGATTCTTTTGTATGACATCGCCATGCAGTTGTCACAGCGGAACCCTGTGTGTGTGCTCCACTTCGGCCCCCACAGACAGGAGCTTCGGGAACTGGATGAGCGTCTGAAGCGCATCGATTTCTATTATTGCAGCAGGGATACGCTGCCGGAAATCCCCGGTACATACGCGGCCATCTTTGTGGACGAGGGACACGGACTGGGTGCGGATGCGCTCACGGCAATCCGTGAGAAAAGCAGGCAATGGCATGCGCCGATCATCGTCGCCTACGATAATGTAGATTGCGTTTCAAAGCAGGAACGAATCGGGATCGGTGCTCCGGTGCTCGAAGCGGATGCGGATTTCAGAAGCTTCCGGTTGACGAACCGGATTCGACTCAATCATGAGCTCTCTTCCTTCCTGCGAATCCTCTTCAAAGCATCGGTGATCAACAAACGGGATTACCCCAACGTCAGTGTCACCTTCGGCAATGATCAGAAGGAAGCCGGCAATCTCATCCTTGGCTATGAACGGGACGGCTATATGTTCATATGGGATCGAAGCCTTCTTTCAGGTCATGACATAACCATGTCTCCGCTGATGGATGCGGCAAGCAGCACAGAGGCCGGGCTGGTCACAGGCAAGGAATACGACAAAGTCGTCATGATGCTCGATGATACCTTCTACTACGATGCAAACGGCTTTCTGCGGAATCAGGAGTCCGATACGGCCGGCCCCGTCGGCCGCATCATGAATCTGTTCCACGGTCTCAGCCGCGCGAAGGAACGGATCGCGCTGGTCATCCTGAAGAACGAAAAGCTGCTGGAACAGATCTACAGGATTCTTCAAAAATAGGTTGAACGGGTTCCTCTTGACGCGGGACGCAAAATGTGATAAAGTAATGCACGGTAACGTTGGAATGGAAGTGGACTTGCGAGTCCACTTTTCCTGTTGTTTGGAGCATGTTTTTTGAGTATGGCCGGAAAGAAGGAATCGACAGCAGAGCGCGCGGAGCGGATTCTTGAGCCGATCGCGCAGGAGAAGGGCGTCACGATTTACGACGTCGAGTATGTCAAGGAGGCGGGGGAGCAGATCCTTCGAGCCTACATTGACAAAAAGCCCGGCGGCGTGACCATCGACGACTGTGAGGCCGTCAGCCGCGCCTTTTCCGATGCGCTGGATGAGGAGGATTTCATACCGGATGCCTACATGCTGGAGGTGTCGAGCCCGGGACTGGGCAGACAGCTAAAAAAGGACAGACACCTTGCCAGTTCGATCGGCGAAGAGGTGGAGGTGAAGACCTTTCGCGAGACGGACGGAAGAAAGCTTTTTGTCGGTGAACTTACGTCCTTTGACAAGGAGCGGGTGACGATCCTTGAGGGGGAGCAAAAGGAGGAGCGATCCTTCGTCCGCAAGGACATCGCAATGATCCGACTGACGATTGATTTTTAAGATGACGCATACAACCTTTATCAGACGAGTGGCAAAACAAAGGAGGAGCCATGAACAACGAACTGATTGCAGCCCTGGATATGCTGGAAAAGGAGAGACACATCAGCAGGGAGAGCCTGTTTGAAGCGATCGAAAGCTCGCTGATCTCCGCGTGCAAAAACAACTTCGAGCATGTAGATGCCGTGCATGTGGAAATCGACCGGGAAACCTGTGATATCAAGGTATATTCGGAACAGACGATTGTCGCCGGCAAGGATGACATCGAGGAGCCGGGACTGCAGATTACGCTGGAAGAGGCGAAAAAGTATGACCCGGCCGCGCAGGTCGGCGGTGTGCTTCACCGGGATTTCAATTCCAGAGAATTCGGCCGCATTGCTTCCCAGAATGCGAAAAACGTCATTCTCCAGAAGATCCGTGAGGAGGAGCGCGGTGCGATCTACAACGAGTTTTCCGCGAGGGAGCATGATATCGTCACGGGTGTCGTGCAGCGCACCTACGGCCGCAACATCACGATCAACCTCGGCCATGCGGATGCGGTTTTGACGGAAAACGAACAGGTCAGAAACGAACATCTGCGCCCGCAGGAGCGCATCAAGGTCTACATTCTGGAAGTCAGAAACAACTCCAAGGGACCCCGTATTCTGGTGTCCCGCACCCATCCGGATCTGGTCCGCCGTCTGTTTGAGCAGGAGGTGACGGAGATCCGCGACGGGGTCGTGGAGATCATGAGCATTGCGCGCGAGCCCGGAAGCCGCACCAAGATCGCTGTTCGCTCCAACAACGCCAATGTGGACGCGGTCGGCGCCTGTGTCGGTGTCAACGGCAACCGTGTCGGCATGATCGTCGATGAGTTAAACGGCGAAAAGATCGATATCGTAAACTGGGACGAGAACCCCGGCAATTTCATTCAGAATGCCCTTTCTCCGGCCAAAATCGTCGCGGTGTTCGCGGATCCCGAGGAGCGCGTTGCCAAGGTGGTCGTGCCGGATTATCAGCTCTCGCTTGCCATCGGCAAGGAGGGACAGAACGCCAGACTGGCGGCCAAGCTCACAGGCTACAAGATCGACATCAAGAATGAGACACAGGCCAAGGATGCGCCGGGCTTCCGCTATGAGGACTATCTCGATGACGAGATGGATGACGGAGAGGGCTACTACGAGGAGTATGAGTACGAAGAGGGCGAATGGCAGGAAGGGGAATATGCCGGAGAGCCCGCAGAAGCGGCAGAGGAAGTGACCGCGGAAGGAGCCCCGGCGGAGGAGGCGTAAGTTGCCCGTCAGAAGCTGTGTGTCCTGCAGGCGCGAGGGGGAAAAGGAGACTTTTCTGCGCGTGGTCCGGTTGCCGGACGGAGACTTCCGTATCGATGAGACCGGCAGGATGAACGGACGCGGTGCTTACCTGTGCCGTGAGGCGGCGTGCCTTGATAAGGCAGTCAGGAAACAGATGTTGAACCGCTCATTTCATCAGGCGGTGCCGGGCAGGATTTATGAACAGCTTGAAGAGCATAAAAACGGACAGCAGTGACCGGGGCGTGTATGGATTGCTGTCGCTGTGCAAAAAGGCCGGAAAGGTGCGAAGCGGGGAGGTGCCCGTGACGGAGGCCATCACCTCGGGAGAGGCCAGACTTTTGTTGATTGCACAGGATGCTTCGGAAAATTCAAAAAAGAAAATTCAGGACAGGTGTGAATATCGCGGGATTCCCTGGGTGATCTTCGGCAGCATGGAAGATCTGGGAAGAGCGATGGGAGTCAGTGAGAGGGCAGGCGCTGCCGTGACGGATCCGGGATTTGCCCGGGCGATTAAGAAGCGTCTTGCCGCATCGGAGTAGGAGGTGCCGTATGGGAAAAATCAAGATTTCTGAGCTTGCAGAGGAACTGGGTGTAGACGGACTCGAAATTCTGCACTTTCTGAAGGAGCAGGGGATCAAGGCAGCCAGACAATCCAGCTCCGTTGAGGACGATGCTGCAGGACTGGCCCGCAGTCGTTTTGGCGGGAAATCTGCTCCCCAAAAGGACGCAAAAGAACCTGCGGTAAAGGGAAAAGAGGAAGCGCCGAAGGAGAAAAAAGCGGAAGCGCCCGCTGCGCAGAAGCCGGCAGCCAAATCTGCCGCTGAGGAGCCGGAGAGCAAGCCCGCGGCAGCCAAACCCGCCGCAGAAAAGCCCCAGCCCGCACAGCCTGCCGCGAATAAACCCGCGGGAGACAGACCGGCCGCACCGAAAGCGGGGGCTGCTCCGGATGGAGGCGCTGCGCCCGTTAAGAAAAAGAAGCATATCATCTTTGTCACCAATCAGGGCAATTCCCGTATGGGCGGCACGGGCTCTTATAATTCGGATACGACAAGAGGCGCAAGACCGGGACAGCGTCCGCGAACCGGTTATGCCGGAACCCCTGTGCGCCCGTTGATCAAGCCGCACACTGCGCCTTCGCAGCCGGAGAATTACACCCGGGAGGTCGCCAGAATCGAGCCGGTCAAGCCCGCTCCCGCTCCGGAACCCAAGCCGGCAGAGGAGGTGACGCAGGCGGCACCTGTGCCACAGGCGCCCGCAGCGGAGACCGCACCCAAGGCTCCGGTAACTCCTCCTGTGGAGACACCGCAGGAAAAGCCGGTCGAAACCAGACCGGTGGTCAAGCCTGCACCCCGCCCGGCAGAGGGAAGCCGTCCTGCCGGTGCGCCTCAGAAAACCGGACAGGGACAGCGCCCTGCATACGGCCAGAACGGAGCCGGACGTCCGGGTCAGGGCGGCGGAAGAATGGGCCAGCAGCGTCCCGGCTATGGATCTCCTTCCGGCAGACCCGGAGGATTCCCGGCAGGCAGAGGACAGGGCAGACCGGCCGGCCCCGGACAGGGAGCCGGCGGAAACCGTTTCGGTGCGGGTGCTTCCGGCGCCGCAGCGCCGTTGCCTGGAGGCCGCGGACAGGGCAAACGGCAGAAGGGCAAGGAAAAGGATAAGGATAAGCGCAAGGACATTCAGCTTGAGAATGAGGAAAATATGTCCCGGGCCAAGCGGGCCGGACGTTTCATCAAGCCGGAGGTTAAGCCGGAGGAGCCGGAGGAGCAGATCAAGGTCATCACGATCCCCGAGACGCTCACGATCAAGGATCTGGCGCAGGCGATGAGAATGCAGCCCTCCGCCATCATTAAAAAGCTGTTCCTGTCAGGAAAGGTGATGACGGTCAATTCGGAGCTTACCTATGAGGAAGCGGAAAATATCGCCATCGAATATGATATTATCTGCGAGAAGGAAGAGCAGGTGGATCTCATTGAAGAGCTGCTCAAGGAGGAGGAAGATGCGCCGGAGACGATGAAGAAGCGTCCCCCGGTTGTCTGTGTCATGGGTCACGTCGACCATGGCAAGACCTCACTCCTGGATGCCATCCGCAAAACCAACGTGACGGACCGCGAAGCGGGCGGTATCACGCAGGCGATCGGTGCGTACACGGTGTCGGTCAAGGGACAGAAGATCACCTTCCTTGATACGCCCGGACATGAAGCGTTCACGGCAATGCGTATGCGCGGCGCCAAATCCACGGATATCGCGGTGCTGGTCGTCGCAGCGGATGACGGCGTGATGCCGCAGACGGTGGAGGCAATCAATCACGCCAAGGCGGCGGAGGTGGAAATGATCGTCGCCGTCAACAAGATCGATAAACCCAATGCCAATATTGACCGTGTGAAGCAGGAGATGACGGAGTACGGGCTGATCGCGACCGACTGGGGCGGGCAGACGGAATTCGTTCCGGTTTCCGCCAAGACCGGTGAGGGTCTGGAGAATCTGCTGGAGACCATCATCCTGACCTCGGATATTCTCGAGCTGAAGGCCAATCCGGATCGTGTGGCGCGCGGTATCGTGCTGGAAGCACAGTTGGATAAGGGACGCGGTCCCGTAGCGACCGTGCTGGTTCAAAAGGGCACGCTTCATGTGGGCGATTTCATTTCCGCGGGTGCCTGCTCCGGTAGGGTCCGCGCCATGATCGATGACAAGGGACGCCGTGTGCGTGAGGCGAGGCCGTCGGAACCGGTGGAGATTCTGGGTCTGTCGGATGTGCCGGATGCCGGTGAGGTGTTCCTCGGACATGACAGTGACAAGGAAGCCAAGCAGTACGCGGACACCTATCTGAAGCAGCACAAGAAGGAACTGATCGACGAGACCAGGGGCAACCGGATGTCGCTTGACAATCTGTTCTCCAGGATCGAGGAGGGCAAGCTCAAGGAACTCGAGCTCATTATCAAGGCGGACGTGCAGGGCTCTGTGGAAGCATTAAAGCAGAGTCTGGAAAAGCTTTCGAACGACGAGGTGGTCGTCAAGATCATCCATTCGGGCGTCGGCGCGATCACCGAATCCGATGTCTCGCTGGCCATGGCCAGTAACGCGATTATCATCGGGTTTGACGTGCGGCCGGACAATATCGCCAAGTCCATTGCGGAACGGGAGGGTGTGGAGATCAAGCTTTACAAGGTCATCTACCAGGCCATCGACGATGTGGAAGCGGCAATGAAGGGCATGCTCGCACCCGTTTATGAGGAAAAAATCATCGGCCACGCGGAGGTGCGCCAGATCTTCAAGGCATCTTCGGTCGGTAATATTGCGGGCTCCTACATTCTGGACGGCATCGTGCAGAGGGGCTGCAAGGTGCGTGTCAGACGCGGCGACGAGCAGATCTTTGAAGGAGATCTGTCAAGTCTCAAGCGCTTCAAGGATGATGTGAAGGAAGTGCGCGAGGGCTATGAATGCGGTCTGGTGTTTGGCGGCTTTGATGCCATGAATGTCGGAGACGTTGTGGAAGCCTATGTGATGGTGGAAATCCCACGGGAAAAGATTGAGAAATGAGAAAGAACAGTATCAAGAATAACAGGGTTAACGGGGAAGTGCAGCGCGTCGTCGCACAGGCGATCCGTGATTCCAAGGACCCCCGGATCTCTCCGATGACCACGGTGATGGAGACGCAGGTCGCACCCGATTTAAAGACGTGCAAGGTGTGGGTCTCCGTTATGGGCGGTGAGGAAGAGCGCGAGGAGACACTGCGCGGTCTGAAAAGTGCTGCGGGCTATATCCGGTCGACGCTTGCCAGGGAAATCAATCTGCGCTACACGCCGGAATTGCATTTCTATATCGACAGTACCGTCGAATACGCGATAGAGATCGGCAGGCGTATCGATGAGGTGGCGGCACAGGATCGGGCCGCACGGGCAGCGCGCGGAGAGACGGATGAGATTTAGACTCAGACAGAGGATTGAGAATGGCCTTTACAAAGATAGATGATCTGATAGACAGCAAGAAGATCCGGACAATCGGAATTGCCGGTCATATCCGGCCCGATGCGGACTGTATCTGCTCGTCGCTGGCCCTCTGGCAGTACCTGACCAAGTGCTGGCCGCAGGTTCGTACGGATGTTTTTCTGGAGGAGATCCCTTCGATCTACAGCTTTATCAAGGGAAGCGACCAGGTCCACACGGACTATGTGACGGATGTTGCGGAATATGATCTTTTCATTGCGGTGGATACCGACAAGAGCCGCACCGGAAGGGCGGAAGCGCTTTTTGACGCGGCCCGGTTCACCGTCAATATCGATCACCATGTGAGCAATCACGGAACGGGAGACGAAAACTACCTGGATGCGGACGCGAGCAGCTGCAGCGAGCTCATCTACGAGCTGATCGAGCACGAACACATTGACAGGGGGATCGCGGAGACCCTGTACTGCGGAATCATAGGGGATACCGGTGTGTTTAAGTACAATTGCACATCCCCGAAGACAATGCGGATCGGCGCGGATCTGATCTCCTACGGTTTTGACTTCAACGATCTGATCGACCGGACCTTTTACCGCAAGACCTATGTGCAGAATCAGCTGCTGGGCCGCGTGCTGATGGAGTCCACTCTGTTTCTGGGCGGGAAGTGCATTCTCGGAATGGTAAGCAGAAAAACGATGGAGTTTTACCATGCCACGACCAGTGATCTGGAGGGCATCGTCAGCCAGCTCATGCTGACATCCGGGGTGGTGTGCGCGATTTTCCTGCACGAGACGGGCAGCCTGGAGTATAAGGCGTCCCTCAGGTCAAACGGCATGGTGGATGTTTCCAAAATCGCCGAGATCTTCGGGGGCGGCGGTCATGTGCGGGCAGCCGGCTGCACCATGAACGGAACCAGTCACGACTGCATCAACAATCTGTCCAAGTATATCGCCGAACAGATCCATGGTATCGGCTGACGGGAACGCGGCGTGAGCAACGTCTGGAACGGACTGCTGTGCGTCAACAAGGAGGCCGGATACACCTCCAATGACGTCGTGGCAAAGCTGAGAGGAATACTGAAACAGAGAAAGATCGGCCACACGGGGACACTGGATCCCGGTGCGGTCGGTCTTCTTGTTGTATGTCTGGGCAGCGCCACGCGTGTGGTGGATCTCCTCACGGAGCACAGCAAGGAATATCTTGCGGTCGTGCAGCTGGGTGTCACCACCGACACGCAGGACATGACGGGAGAGGTGCTGGAACGCCGTGACTGCGGGGATGTCACTCATGAGCGGCTTGTGGAGGCCCTGCAGGCTTTTAAGGGGGGATATGATCAGGTGCCGCCGATGTATTCCGCCGTCAAGGTGCACGGAAGGCGCCTCTATCAGCTGGCAAGAGAAGGAAAAACGGTTGAGCGCAAGCCGCGGCGGGTGGAGATCGAAACGATTTCCATCGCGGATGACCATCTGCTTTTAACCGATCATCTTTTTACGATGGATGTCAAATGCTCCAAAGGGACCTATATCCGAACGCTCACGCATGACATCGGAGAGAGGCTCGGGTGCGGTGCGGCCATGGGACTGCTCATCCGCACGGCGGTAGGAAGCTTCCATGTGGACGGGGCACTGACCCTGTCGCAGATTGAGACCTGTCGGGACGACGGGACGCTTGCGGATCACATTCTCCCTGTGGAGGAGCTCTTCCGGGATCTGGATCGGATTGAGGTGGAGCCGGCCTTTCGCAGACAGATGGAAAACGGAAACCCCTTCGGTACGGATCGTATCGCGGGCGAACCGCTGCCGGACAAAGAGGACGGTACGGCAGATGAGGATGGCTTCAGGGACGGGGAGCGCGTCCGTGCATACTGCGACGGGGAATGGTTCGGAATCTATCGGTACAGCGCCGCCATGAAACGGTTTGTTGTGGAAAAGTTCTTTTATGAAAATCATTGCGGATCTGACGGAATTTCATGAACAGCGAAGTGCTGTAGCAATCGGAAAGTTTGACGGTGTTCATCTGGGGCACCGGAAACTGATCACAACGATGGTGGCGGATGCAAAAGCCCGCGCGATTTCGTCAGTGGTCTTTACCTTTCACCCGTCGCCGGCGGTTTTTTTCGGAATGGCAAAGCAGGAGATGCTGCTGTCCGATGAGAGGCAGCGGGAGATTTTCGCCGCGCTTGGGGTGGATGTGCTGGTTGAGTTTCCGTTTACCGCCGAAACGGCGGCGATACCCGCGGAGGTCTTTGTAAGGGAAATTCTTTCGGAACAGCTGCACGCGGAACGGATCGTGTGCGGGGATGATGTGTCCTTCGGTGCGGGCGGATGCGGAGACCTGGCGTTACTGGAGTCCCTTTCCACAGAGCTTGGCTATACGGTTCTGGTGGTGGATAAGCTTGAAGCCTTCGGCGAACCGGTCAGTTCCACGCGGATCCGCCGCGCCATCAGGGAGGGACGCGAGGAGGAGGCCTGCGCCATGCTGGGAGAGCCGATTGCGCGGGAAAAGACCGGAAAAGAAATCTGAGATCACGGGAAGCGGGCAGCCGGTGTCATCACGGAATGGTGACTTCCATGACAACCGGATTGTGGTCGGCGTAACGGAAGTGATCATCCTGTGTCTCCACTGACGAGACGGTCAGATTTTCGGAGACAATGAACCCATCGATAAGATAATACTGAAAATGTGCGGGATCCTTGTCAGGCGCATCGCTGTAAGGCTGATCGAGTGAACGGCAGGAGGGAATCCGGTTGTCCATTTCAAAAGAAAAGCCGGATGTGAGCGATGAGACATCATAGGTGCCGCAGTGCCATTTGTCGGGAAATTCGGGGTAGCCGGAGCGATCGACGGAGGTGAAGGTCTGGTTGAAATCGCCTCCCGCAATGATGTAGTTGCCCGTTGCGGCTTCCTCCCTGAGGAGATCCGTCATCATGGCTGCCTGGGCGATTTTTCCTTCGCCGTTGTCGTAGGCCTCCAGATGGAGATTGATGAGCACCAGCTCCTTGTCGGAATCCTTGATCGGAAGGCGGGATACCAGCAGGCACCGCTTGAGGTTGGCGATCCGGATCGGCCACTTGAAGGGGCAGGGCAGCTGAATCCGCGTGGCCTGAGAGATCGGATAGACCGATGCGGTCAGAATACCGGAATCGACCTTGCCGATCGGCGGGATCGGGTAGGGGACAAAAGCGGTACGGAAATTGTAGGCAAAGGCGGAAGAACCCGTGCTGCAGGCGCGAATCCGCTGATCGGCCATCAGGTGTGCCGGCTGATCGATATGGTGTGAGCGTGTGGAATCCGTATCGATTTCCTGCAGAAAGAGAATATCCGCATCGATATCGGACAGGATGTCGGCGATGCCGGTAAGGTTTTCCTCTGCGCGCGCTTTGTCGGCCGTGTTAACCATCGTGCCGCCGTCCATAAAGAAATCGGCGTTGTCTCCGAGCGCGCCGTAGCCGATATTCCAGGTGGCAATGCGAAAACTGTCTCCGGAAGATAATTCCTTTCCGGCACTGCTGCTCTCCCTGACCTGAATATCCTCCCTGTCGGCAGGTCGAAACTCAAGGACCGTCAGAAGGGCGATTCCGCCTGCGGCAAACAGTAGACAAAACAGTAGAATCCCGCACAGGATGCGTAGGATTCGCACGTGCAGAGATGGCCTGTTTTTCTTTTGTCCTGTACCCATAAATTTTATAATAGCATGAGGAGGATTTCTGCGCAAGGCGAATGGATATTTCGATGGAATTCTGATATACTTGCAGGGTACCTGTTTCGCGTATACGGGATCGGCATCCGACCGGTGTCAGGCAGATATATAACTGTGTTTCATTGAGGAGGAAAAGAGAAATGGCAGATTATGAATCGGTAACACAAAAGGGAGAGTTGCATTTCAAGGAGCCGGCGCGTCTTTTGTTTTTCGGACTCCCGTGGACCTTCCGCACGTATTTTATCTACGACAATGATCTGGTGATCCGGGCGGGACTGCTCAATCAGAAGGAGGATGACTGCTACATGTACCGTATCACGGATGTGCGGCTCAACCGGACCTTTTCGCAGCGGATTTTCGGCCTGTCCTCCATCACGCTGTATACCTCGGATGTGAGCGATTCGACTATCGTGCTGAAGAATATCCGGAAGGGGCACGAGATTAAGGATTTTATCCTGGAAAACGCCGAGCGCTGCCGGTTGATGCGGCGCACGGTCAATATGCAGAATATCGGATATGAAAACGCACATGATCTGGATGACATCCACCCCGGGGATTGAAACTGACATGGAGCGGATTGCATTGATTCGACAGGGATTCGGAGGCGGATTATGTCTATGAACATCACCATCGCTGTTTTTTTCGGCGGCAATTCCACGGAGCATGAAATCTCCATTATCTCGGCCATTCAGGCTATGGGCTATCTGGATCATGAGAAATACCGGATTATTCCGGTTTACATGACGAAGCAGAATCTGTTCTACACGCATCCGGATATGGAGAATATCGAAAGTTTCCGGGACATTCCGGCGTTGCTTAAGCGAAGCAGAAGGGTGTTTTTTCTGAAGGAGGTAAACCGGACGCTGATGATCGGATATCCGCTCAGGCGCTTTTCCCGACAGGAGGAAACGGCTGTGGATTTCGCGTTTCCGATTGTGCACGGCACCAATGTGGAGGATGGGACACTGCAGGGGTATCTGGAGACCCTGGGATTGCCTGTTATCGGCCCGGGCGTTCTACCCTCCGCGCTTGGCATGGATAAGGCGGTGATGAAAAGCGTGTTTAAGGATCACGGGGTACCGGTTCTTCCGTGTCATGTCTGCACACGAAAGGACTGGGAGGATCCGGAACGCCTGGTCGGCACACTGATGGACAGCCTTTCCTGGCCGGTGATCGTCAAGCCGGTGAATCTTGGCAGCAGCATCGGCATTACCAAAGCTTCAGACGAGGCGTCGCTCAGGGAAGCGCTGGATCTTGCCTTCACCTTTTCTGAAAAGGTGCTGGTGGAACGGGCCATCGTGAGGCTCAAGGAGGTCAACTGCGCCGTGCTTGGAGATTACGAGGAGGCGCAGGCGAGCGAGTGCGAGGAGCCGCTCTCCTCGGACGAAACGACTATCTTAAGCTTTGAGGATAAGTATATGAGCGGCGGCGGTAAGGGCGGATCGAAGCAGTCAGGCAGTATGAAAACCGGCGGGGCCAAGGGGTCCAAGGGGATGGCGAGTCTACAGCGCAGGATTCCGGCGGATATCTCCGAGGAGATGCGAAGCCGGATACGTGAGACGGCCATAAAGGCATTCCATGCGCTGGATTGCGCCGGCGTGGCCAGAATTGATTTTATGATCGACGAGGAGACGGGAGAGCTGTTTCTGAATGAGATCAACACCATTCCCGGTTCCCTGTCCTTCTATCTGTGGGAACCGCTGGGAATGCCTTATCCTGCGCTCCTGGAGAAGCTGATTGCTCTGGCGCAGAAGCGCGCGCGGGAGGCACAAAAGACCACAACAAGCTTTGAAACGAACATTCTGGCAACGGCGCAGATCGGAGGCGGCAAACGATAGTCGCCGTCAGGCCTTTTCCGGCTGCAGGTCTGCGAAGTATTGCGCCTCCATGACGGCACGAACCTGCGTATCAACCACTTTCCGTTCCTTCATTTCCATGGTGGACGTGTCAATCGGAGGACAGTAGGTCATCGTCACGTGCGCGCTGCGGATAAAGGGTCGATGCTTTTCGTAGATCTCATCGGTGTGCGTGACGACCACGGGAATGATTTTGCAGCCGGTCTTCTGAGCGATCCGGAAGGATCCGCGGTGAAACGGCAGCAGCGCGTCTTCGGTTTTATTGCGCGTCCCCTCGGGGTAGATCATGATGCTTACGCCCTGCCTGACGAGATCGGATGCCTTGCCGATCATCTCCAGTCCCTGCTTCAGGTCGTCGCGGTCAAGAAAGAGGCAGTGAAGATTCAGCATCCAGAGATTCAGAATCGGCACCACGCGGATCTGCTTCTTGGCAATAAATCCGGTCAGCCGGTTCATATGTCCGTAGGCGAGCACGATGTCAAAATAGCTGCGGTGGTTGCCGATAAACAGCACCCCCTCATTGGCCGGAATGTTTTCCTCGCCCCGGATGGTCAGTCTCACGCCGGCGAGCCACGTGATGACGCGGAACGCCCAGCTTACGATGGCCAGAGAAGCATGCTCCCTGATTGCCGGCCGAATCAGTCCGATGATCCACAGGATGAGCAGAATCGGAATGCTGACCAGGAGAAAGAGGATGATGAAAAGTAAAACCAGTATGAGACGTACCATGATGTATTCCCTTCTGTGTGCCGTGTGCTATTTTCTCATTATAGCCGCAGAACGGATGCTTAGCAACGATAAAAATTCTGTAACGGACTGGAAACGGATATGGAAACACTGATTATCAGACATGGATGTCCGGTTGATCCGGGCATTACGGACGAAAGACCAAGAACGGTCTTCATCCGAAACGGCCGGATCGACCGGATCCTTACGGAGCAGGAAGAGTCCGCTCACGACCTGCCGCACGGTGATGGTGCCCGTGTCGTGGAGGCAGCGGGAATGATGCTTCTGCCGGGGCTGGCGGATGCGCACGTCCATTTTCGGGATCCCGGATTTACGGAAAAAGAGGATATGGAAACCGGAGCTGCCGCAGCTGCGCATGGCGGTTTCACCTCGGCGGTGATGATGGGAAACACCAATCCGCATCCCGACACACCCGAACGTGTGGCGGCTATGGCAGATCGGGCCGGCAGGACGGGGATCCGGCTGTATTGCTGCGGAAATATTACGATGGGCATGGCGGGGCGTGAACTGACGGATTTTGAGGCGCTTAAAGATGCCGGAGTCGTCCTGCTTTCGGATGACGGTCTACCGATCCGGGATGCCGGATTGATGGAAAAGGCGTGTATCCGGGCAGCGTCCCTGGGACTGATTCTCTCCCTCCACGAGGAGGATCCGGCGTTTATTGAGCAGGCCGGAATAAACCGCGGCAGTGTGGCCGGGTCCAAGGGGCTTGCGGGCGCGGACAGAGAGGCGGAGATCTCCATGGTTCGCCGTGATACAGCGATCGCGGAGCGGACAGGAGCGGAGCTTACCATCCAGCATATCAGTGCAGCGGAGTCGGTCTGTCTGATCCGCGATGCGAAGAGAAGGGGAGTGAAGATTCACGCGGAGGCGACGCCGCATCATTTTACACTTACGGAGGAGGCGGTCATCCGGTTCGGAACGAATGCCAAGATGAATCCGCCGCTGCGCACGGAAGCGGACCGGCTTGAAATCATCAGGGGTCTGCAGGACGGGACAATCGATATGATCGCAACCGATCATGCGCCGCACACGCAGGCGGAGAAGGCAGTGGAATTCACGAAGGCGCCAAGCGGAATCATCGGTCTGGAGACGGCTCTTTCCCTGGTGTGGAGAGAACTGGTGCTGCCCGGGTATCTGACGGTGCCGCAGGCGGTGGAGAGAATGACCCGGGCTTACAGCGTGTATGGGCTCCCGGGAGGAAAGATCCGGGAGGGGGCCCCGGCGGATCTGGTTCTCTTTGCTCCTGATGAACAATGGACGGTCAGTGATGAAACCCTGTATTCCAGAGCGCGAAACACGCCGTTTCTGGGCACCTCGCTTCCGGGCGTGGTCAGGCTTACGGTCTGCGGGGGGCGGATCGTATTTGAGAACAGAAAGGAAGAGTGATGAGCAGGACAGAGAGGGAGACGACAGCAGATCATCCGCAGTTTTCCGATAAGCGGGAATCGACGGCCCGAGTGATCCGGCAAAGACAGCTGTCAGACGGAATCCATGAACTGGTGCTGGAGACATCGCTTGGCGCTTCGGCGAAACCCGGACAGTTTGTCAATCTGTACTGCAGGGACAGCGCGCGGCTGCTGCCGCGGCCGATCAGCATATGTGAGGCCGGGGACAGGGAGCTTACGCTGGTATATCGCGTTGTGGGAAACGGAACACGCGAGTTTGCCGCTCTTCAACCGGGGGACTGTCTGCGGCTGGCCGGTAATCTGGGCAATGGCTACCGTCTGTCCGCTGCTGCCGGAAAGCATGTTGTGATCGCCGGCGGCGGTCTGGGCATCCCGCCGATGCTTTTCCTTGCAAGATCTCTGCATGCTTGCGCGGGAGAGGATGCGCCCGCCTCGCTCACGGTGGTTCTGGGCTACCGTGACGCGGACACCGTCTTTCTGGACCGGGCTTTTGACGAATACAGCAAGGTGTTTATCGCCAGCGATGACGGATCGGTCGGTATGAAGGGGACGGCGCTCGACGTGATCCGCACGCAGGGTTTACAGGCGGAAACAACCTACGTCTGTGGCCCGATGCCCATGCTTCGCGCGTTTGCACAGGACAGTGAGGAAAGAAGAAGGAACGGCAAAAATAACGCATGCTATGTTTCGCTGGAGGAACGCATGGCCTGCGGGATCGGTGCCTGTCTGGGCTGCGTGGTGAAAACGACGGACACGGATTCCCACAGTCAGGTGCGCAATGCGCGGATATGCGCGGAAGGACCGGTGTTTGACAGCAGAGAGATCGCGTGGGGGGAGATGAAATGAAGAGCCGGATGGAGGTTTCGATTGCTGGAGTGACGCTGAAGAATCCGGTGATGGATGCTTCGGGCACCTTTGGCAATGGAAGGGAGTATGAGGAACTGATCGGACCGGAGGCGCTTCGTATGCTCGGCGCGATTGTCACCAAGGGGGTGTCCGGGCAACCCTGGGAGGGGAATGCCACGCCCCGTGTCGCGGAGACACCCTCCGGCATGCTGAATGCGATCGGTCTCCAGAATCCGGGAATCGACGTGTTTGTGCGGAGGGAGCTTCCTTTTCTTAAGGAGGTGAAGGAAAGCAGCGGCACGCGGGTGATCGTCAACGTGTGCGGGCACAGCGTGGAGGAGTATCTTTCGGTGATCGAACGGCTGCATGATGAGCCCGTGGATCTTCTGGAGATCAATGTCTCCTGTCCCAATGTGAAGCAGGGGGCGATCGCCTTCGGGCAGGATCCAAAGATGCTGGAGCGTGTGACGCGCGCGGTAAAAGATCGTGCGGGGCAACCGGTTATGATGAAGCTTACGCCGAATGTGACGGATATCAGAGAGCTGGCAAGAGCTGCCGAGGCCGGCGGGGCGGATGCGATTTCACTGATTAATACGCTCACCGGCATGAAAATCGATGTGCACAGACGCCGGTTTGTTCTGGCCAACCGCACCGGCGGGCTTTCGGGACCGGCGATCCATCCGGTGGCCGTGCGTATGGTTTATGAGGCCGCCCATGCGGTCAGCCTGCCGGTGATTGGGATGGGCGGCATACAAAGCTGGGAGGATGCCGTGGAAATGATCCTCGCAGGCGCTACGGCCGTGGCGGTCGGGACGGCGACCTTTCACAATCCGCAGGCCATGCAGCAGATCATCCGCGGAATCGAAGAGTATCTTGAGCTGTCCGGTGTGGCTGACGTGAATGAACTGATCGGAGCAGTAAAGGACTGAGGAATATCTCCACATAAAAACCCCCGGTGCCGGGCAAGCACCGGGGGTTTTCATTTTTGTGTGTCGGATGAATCAGTCTTCGTTCAGCGTGACGCCGGCTTCTTCAGCACGCTTCCTGAAACCGTCCAGAACCGATTCGTAGGTCTGCTTGCTGATGTCGGGAAGCTCGCCGCCCCAGGTGTCTTCCGCCTGTTTGTAGCCTTTTTTGAAGGCGTCGTACATTTTCTGGATGTTTTTGGGATCGCTTCCGGCCAGCGCGTCCGCGAAATCAAGAATGCGCTGGGAGGTCTGCTTCACGCCCCAGTATCCGTCCTCGGAAATGTCCTGCTGCGCCTGTGCTTTGGTGGCGGCATCCACTTCAAAGTTGCCTTCGCGCAGGAAACTCCAGATGTCGTTGGCGTTGTTGTAGGTCACGCCCTGACCGCGCATCATTTTTGATACGAGATCAACCATCTGCGCCTGGCGCTGCTCCTGATCGGACTTGAGCTGTTCGGCAATCTTGTTGCGTTCCTCCTCCGACATCCGCTGGATTTTGGAATAGCCGGCCTGTTTGGTCTCGACGCTGCCCTCGTAGGTGGCTGCAGCGGTTTCGCCTGCCGCCGCGGACTCGGCTGCCTTACCTGCCGGATCGGCCTTGGACGCCTGCGACGCTGCTGCCGTCTGCGATGTGTACGCCGACGAACTCACCCCAGATGTAATTCCATTTACACTCATAGTGAACTCCTTTTCTGATGCTGGGTGCATCGGTTGCAATGTTGATAGAAACGTGGTATATAGGGTGTACCGAATTTATTATAGCATGAGGATTCGTGAAATACTACCTTAATTTATTATTTTTTGTAAATATCAACCCAATAGCAATCCATTTTTTTTCAGGGGAATTTCTCGATATGAACGATCGATCTCTGAAGGTGCGGGCTTATGCCAAAATCAATCTGTTTCTCGACGTGACCGGCCGCCGGCCGGACGGCTACCATACCGTCAATATGGTGATGCAGTCCATTGATCTGCAGGATGACCTTTTGTTTACGGTAAGAGAGACCGGGGATGCGGAAGCGGACAGGCTTACCATCGGAGACGGCGAGGGCGGCTGCTTTCCGGGCGTGAAGGCGGATGATTCCAACCTGGTCCTGCGGTCGGTGCGCGCATTGCGGGAACGCTTTACGGATCGTTTTCCCGCGGATGTCCGCATGGACATCCGCCTGTATAAACGGATTCCGCCGGAGGCGGGGCTTGGAGGCGGGAGTGCGGATGCCGCCGCCACGCTCCTGGCGGTCGACCGGCTCTTGGGTCTTAAGCTTACGGATGCGGAGCTTGCCGGTACGGCGCTGGCGCTGGGTGCGGATGTGCCCTTTTGCCTGTACGGCGGTACGATGCGCGCCGAAGGAATCGGCGAGGTGCTGACCGCTCTGCTTCCGTTTCCCGACTGCGCCGTTGTGGTTGCAAAGCCGCGGGGTTCGGCTTCCACCGCGGCGATCTACCGGGCGCTGGACGGCATCGGGGGGCTGCAGCATCCTTCCTGGGAGGATTTTTCACGGGCGCTTTCCGGCGAGGACGGCACCCGCCCGGCGTTGCAGTGCACGGCGGAACAGATCGGCCGGCATGCCAATATCCTGGAGGCGGTGACGATAAAGCTCGTGCCGGATATCGGTCTGCTTGCGGATCACCTGTACCGATCGGGAGCCCTTTGCGCGCAGATGACCGGCAGCGGGTCGGCGGTATTCGGTTTGTTTGAAGATGAGAAGGCGGCAGAGGCTGCTGTGTTTGCACTTTCACAGACAGAGACAGCGGTGGAGGCCTTTTTGTGCAGACCTCTTTCTGCACAGCAGGCAGCTGACCGCCGGTTTGAGGACTGACGCATGACGGGTACGGGACGCCTCTCCTATCGGGCGGTTACGGAGCTTACGGCGACGACGCCTGACGATGCTTCGGAGCGCACGGTAGAGGAACGGCTGGGCCTGGATTGCCGCTTTGACGGGGATCCGGCCGGGGAGTGCTTTTCTGTTCGCTTTGAGGAGCAGGATGCAGCCGGTTTACTGACGGAGAATGAGCTGGAATTCCTTCCGGGAGGAGGTACGCGGTTTTCCAGAAACGGCCAGCTGTCGGCAGTTTTTTTATTCCGCCCCGGGGAGGTAACGATGGCGGATATGGTGACGCCGTACGGATCCGTGCAGCTTCATCTGGAGACGGACGAATGGGAGCTCAAAAAGAACCGGCAGCAGATACAGCTATCGATCTGCTACCGGTTTACAGAGGTTCCGGGGGAGGTCCACCGGATTTCCTTTGAAATCTGCGGATGACTGAAGGGGATCAGACAGGCTTGGCTCCCGCCTTCTCCTGTACTTTTGAGATGAACTCCTTCCAGAAGCCCTTCTTTTTTTCTTCGACCTGGATCTTGCCGTGTAATCCCTTGACTTCCGTGATGTAGATGCCGCTGACGCCTGCTTTGACCTCTTTCTTTACGGGCACGCGGTCAAAGATTTTTTCGTCGCAGATAAAGGACATGATCTGGGGACCGACCTTGGCTTTGACAATCGGCAGCTTGGAACCGCGCAGAAGACGGGGAGTCTTTTCGAGCACCGCCTGAGGGAGCCCGGCATCCTTGAGCTTCATGCGCTTTTTATCGATGATGAGCATGGAGTAGTACTGCTTGGCGGCTTCGATCTGCGCCTGCTGCTCTTCCTGTTTTTTCTGAGTCTTTTTGCCGAGGATCGTGACGACGATGATCGCGGCGATCAGAAGAACGGAAATCACGATCAGAAAGATGGTTAAGGGATTTAAGGTCATGGGATTCTCTCCTTTTCTTTAACAAGACGCCCGATAATTATAACAGATCGTAAGGGATAAGACAAGGGGGTTGCCATTCGCAGCACCCACCTGCATTCGCTCACGGTCGCTCCGCGACCTTTCCCGCACTGGCAAATTTTTAGTTCGACTGCGAATGGTAACCAGGTGCGACAAAGAAGTGCTTTACAACAGTTGTCTGGTGTGGTATGGTAGGGAAGTCGCTTTGTGATTGTTTCACGGGCGCGGGAAATTGTTTACCCGTGCGTCGGGGCGGGAGACTCCAACCCCTTCGCCGTATCGGGCGTATTTGCGGGCACCGGCTGTGCCTGCAGGAAAGAGAGGAGAGCAACATGATTACGAAGGAAAAGAAAGCAGAGATCATCAGCAAATTCGCGCGTGGAGAGGCGGATACCGGTTCACCGGAGGTTCAGATTGCCATCCTTACCGAGCGGATCCGGGAGCTCAATGAGCATCTGTCCACCAACCAGAAGGATCATCACTCCAGAAGAGGCCTTTTGAAGATGGTCGGTCAGCGCAGGCGTCTTCTGTCCTATCTGCAGGAGAAGGACATTGAGCGTTATCGTAAGCTGATTGCCGAGCTGGGTCTGCGCAAGTAAAAATCTGGCGGAAAGAGTACGGTAAGCCGTTACATCACCACAATCGGCTTACCGTTTCTTTATATCATCGGTTTATGCGGCATCCGCCGCGAGAAGAAGACGAGGAGGAAGAGAACAAATGGAAAAGATTTACACAATGGAGCTTGCCGGCCGAACCCTGAAGGTTACTACGGGCAAGGTTGGTAAGCAGGCAAACGGCTGCGCGTTCATGCAGTATGGTGACACGACTGTCATGTGCACGGTGACGGCATCGGCCAAGCCCCGGGACGGGATTGATTTTTTCCCGCTCTCTGTGGAATATGAAGAGAAATTCTATGCTGCCGGCAAGTTTCCCGGCGGCTTCAATAAGCGTGAGGGCAAACCGTCCGAGAACGCGATTCTGACGAGCCGTGTGATCGACCGTCCGATGCGTCCGCTGTTTCCCAAGGATTATCGCAATGATGTCACCATTGACGATATCGTCATGTCGGTGGATACGAACTGTCGCCCCGAACTGGTGGCAATGATCGGTTCCTCCATCGCGGTTTCCATCTCTGATATTCCCTTCGCGGGACCCTGCGCGATGACGCAGGTCGGTATGGTTGACGGTGAACTGGTGATCAATCCCACGCAGGAGCAGTGGAATAAAGGCCAGATGAGGCTGACCGTCGCTTCCGTCGGACAGAAGGTGATTATGATTGAGGCGGGATGCAATGAGATTCCCGAGGACACCATGATCGAGGCGATCTACAAGGCGCATGCCGTCAATCTGCAGATCATCGAGTTTATCAACGGGATTGTGGCCGAGATCGGTAAGCCCAAGCACAGTTACACGAGCTGCGCGGTGCCTGAGGAGCTGTTTGCCGCGATCAAGGAGACCGTTCCGCCGGAAGAAATGGAAAAGGCGGTTTTCACGGATGAGAAGCAGGTACGTGAGCAGAACATCCGGGATATTACGGAAAGACTGGGAGAGAAATTTGCGGATAACGAGGAGTGGCTTGCCATTCTTGATGAAGCTATTTATCAGTATGAGAAAAAGACCGTCCGCAAGATGATTCTCAAGGACAGAAAGCGTCCGGACGGCCGTGATATCAAGCAGATCCGGCCTCTTTCCGCTGAGATTGACCTCATTCCGCGCGTACACGGCAGTGCGATGTTTACCCGCGGCCAGACGCAGATCTGCGATGTGATCACGCTGGCGCCGCTGTCCGAGATGCAGCGTGTGGACGGTCTGGACGCCTTCGCACCGAACAAGCGCTATGTTCATCAGTACAATTTCCCGTCCTATTCCGTCGGTGAGACCAGGGTATCCAGAGGGCCCGGCCGCCGCGAGATCGGACACGGAGCACTCGCGGAGCGCGCCCTCCTGCCGGTTCTTCCTTCGGAGGAGGAGTTCCCTTATTCGATCCGTGCGGTTTCCGAAACCTTCGAATCCAACGGCTCCACCTCCATGGCGTCGACCTGTGCTTCCTGCATGAGTCTGATGGCTGCGGGCGTTCCGATCAAAAAGATGGTTGCCGGTATCAGCTGCGGTCTGGTCACCGGGGACACCGATGACGATTTCGTCGTGCTGACGGACATTCAGGGTCTGGAAGACTTTTTCGGCGACATGGACTTCAAGGTGACCGGCACAAAGGACGGCATCACCGCCATTCAGATGGATATCAAGATCCACGGTCTCACCGAGGCGATTGTGCGCCAGGCGATCAGCCAGTGCCGCGAAGCGCGTTTCTTCATCATGGATGAGTGCATGAGCAAGGCGATCAGCGAGCCCAGGAAGGAAGTCAGCAAGTACGCGCCCAAGATCGTCTCCATCAACATTGATCCGGAGAAGATCGGCGATGTGGTCGGACAGCGCGGAAAGACGATCAATGAGATCATTGCCCGCACGGGGACCAAGATCGACATCGATGAGGACGGGCGCGTGTCCGTCTGCGGTGAGGATATCGACGGAATCCAGAAGGCCATTGACATGATCAATATCATTGTCACGGAATTCGAGAAGGGACAGATTTTCAAGGGTAAGGTCGTGTCCATCAAGGAATTCGGCGCCTTCATCGAGTTCGCACCGGGCAAGGAAGGAATGGTACACATCTCCAAGATTGCGGATCGCAGAATCGACCGTGTGGAGGATGTGCTTTCGCTCGGCGACGAGGTGACGGTGGTCTGTCTCGGAAAGGATCGGATGGGACGGATCAGCTTCTCCATGAAGGACGTCGCACAGCGCTGACAGACACTTCGGACGGAACCGGATGATCCCATGGGGCGTGAGACCCCGCGGGGTCATTCGGTTCCGTTCTTTATAGATTGCAAACGGACGGATGATCCCGGATCACCGGATATGTGAGTGGTATAAACGATGAGCGATAACAGCATAAATAATGAAATAGAACGCCGCCGCACCTTTGCGATTATATCGCACCCGGATGCGGGTAAGACGACCCTGACAGAGAAATTCCTTCTCTATGGCGGTGCGATCAACACCGCAGGAAGTGTGAAAGGCAAGGCGACAGCCAGACATGCGGTTTCCGACTGGATGGAGATCGAGAAACAGCGCGGAATCTCCGTCACGTCTTCGGTGCTGCAGTTTCACTATGACGGATACTGCGTGAATCTTCTTGACACACCGGGACACGAGGACTTTTCGGAGGACACCTATCGCACGCTGATGGCTGCTGACTGTGCGGTCATGGTCATCGACGGCGCAAAGGGCGTTGAGCCGCAGACGAGAAAGCTCTTTAAGGTCTGCACGCTGCGCCACATACCGATCTTCACCTTCATCAACAAAATGGATCGCGACGCGCTGGACAGCTTTGCTTTGCTGGAGGATATCGAGAATCATCTGGGCATCGCCACCTGTCCGCGAAACTGGCCGATCGGTTCTGGCAAGGGCTTTCGCGGAATCTACGACCGCAGGGAACAGGGGATCATCGTCTATGAAGGCACCGAGAAGGGCACAAAGGAAGGCGAAGAGATTCATATCGATATCCATGACACGGAAAAGCTGAAAAAATACGTGGATGAGGCGGCGCTGGAGAAATTGACCGAAGAAGTCGATCTGCTGGATGGCGCAGGCGCGGCCTACGATCTCGAAGAGGTGCGTGCCGGGATGCTGACGCCGGTCTTTTTCGGATCGGCACTGCAAAACTTCGGTGTGGAGATCTTTCTGAAGGAATTTCTTGCCATGGCCACACCGCCGGTCGGCAGAAAGAGCGCCGAAGAGGTGATTGACCCTGCCAGTCATTCCTTTTCCGCTTTTGTGTTCAAGATTCAGGCCAACATGAACAAAGCGCACCGGGACCGTGTGGCCTTCATGCGGATCTGCAGCGGACGGTTTGACGCGGACAAAGAGGTGAAGCACGTACAGAGCGGGAGAACCCTCCGTCTCTCCCAGCCTCAGCAGCTGATGGCGGATGAACGCAAGATTCTGACGACGGCTTATGCCGGTGACATCATGGGTGTCTTCGATCCCGGCATCTTTTCCATCGGTGATACAGTCTGCGCCCCCGGGGACAATGTCTGTTACGAGGGGATCCCCACCTTTGCACCGGAGCATTTCGCCCGTGTGCGGCAGGTGGATACCATGAAGCGCAAGCAGTTCGTCAAGGGCGTCACGCAGATTGCACAGGAGGGCGCAATCCAGATCTTTCAGGAGTTCCAGTCCGGAATGGAAGAGATCATTGTGGGCGTCGTCGGTGTGTTGCAGTTCGATGTGCTCAAATTCAGACTGGAGAGCGAATATGGCGTGGAGATCCGCCTGGATATGCTGCCCTATGAGCATATCCGCTGGGTGGAAAGTGATGTGGACATGGACAGGCTCGTCGGCACCTCCGATATGAAAAAAGTCAAGGACATGAAGAATCGTCCTCTGTTGCTTTTTGCTCATGAATGGAGCGTGCAGATGACCATGGACCGCAACGAAGGGCTGGTGCTGACAGAGTTCCGGAAAAACTGATGCGGTAAGATGCAAAGGAGAGGCTTACAACTGATGATTCTGCTTCCGGCAGCGGCGCTTACACTGTCCGGATGCGCGGTGGACCGGCTCAGGGATCTGGATGTGGTCTATGATCTCTCCCAACAGGATCAGCGTGATGCCGGTCTGTTCGAATACGGCGCGGGCAATTCCTCCTTTGTTGTGCTCGGTCCGAAGGTGCAGCAGCAGGAACAGTCCCGGCAGTCGGAAACGTCCGAAGCAGAGGAACAGCAGCCCGCAGCCGGACAGAGTGTGGGCGTCCTGGAGGAGGATTTCGAGGCTCTGCCGGAGCAGATGGAGCTTTCGGACAGCAAACGCTCCCGGGAGGATATTGAACGCGAGGACGAGGAGCTGCGCACGCGGATCGGTCTCACGGAAGAGAAGATTGCCGGCCTGATTCAGGATAATCAGGGGAATTATTACTTTGATCATATGGACGATGCCGGAAAGCGCCTCTATGCGGAGCTGTTGCACATCATCCGTGCGCGGGGGGAGAAGATCCGCGTCTCGTCTCTTTCCGAGGAGGAGGTCGACCGGGCGTTTCAGTATCTGCTGGCTGATCATCCGGAACTGTTCTGTACGGACGGTTACACCTATACGCGTTACACGGTTGACGGCGAACTGTTTAAGCTCGGTTTTACGGCGCGATATCTGTATGATGCGACCGAGGAGTCCATCCGATCGGCAGAAATTGAAGCCCGCACGGCGGAGATCCTCGCGGGTGCGCCGCAGACGACGGATCAGTACGAGCTTGCCCGTTATGTCTATGAGTACATTATCGACCACACGGAGTATGTGATCGGCGCTCCGGATAATCAGAATATCTGTTCCGTGTTCCTTTCCGGCCAGTCAGTCTGTCAGGGCTATGCCAAGGCGACCCAGCTGCTGCTCAACCGTCTCGGTGTTCCGACGACGCTGGCGACAGGGACGGTTACGGCGGGCGACCGGCCGGGGACGCGGCATGCGTGGAATATGACCCGTGTGAACGGAAGGGATTACTATCTGGATACCACCTGGGGGGATTCCTCTTTTCAGCAGACCGCATCAGAGGAGGAACCGATCCGCCGGATTAATTATGATTACCTGCTTGATACGACGGAGGACATCTCTGACACCCATCAGCTGGACGATCTGGTGGAGATGCCCCTCTGCACACATCTGGAGGACAATTATTACGTGCGGGACGGTGCGTATTTTACCGAAGCGGATCCGGAGCAGCTGGATGATCTCTTTCGCAGGGCCTATGACGAAGGACGTGCAACGGTCACCCTGAAATGTGCGGACATGGGGGTCTTTGATGCGCTGACGGATCGGCTCGTGACAGACCGGGGGGTGTTTGATTACCTGCGCTCCGACAATAACTCCGCATCCTTTGCTTCATCGGAGATGCAGCGCACGCTGACGTTTGTTTTGATTTGAAAAACGCACGGGAATATGGTATAATACGCAACAGATGTTTGCTTATGGAGGATCTGTTATGGAAGCGCAGACAAGGGATAAGATTGGCGATAAAAGCAGCCTCATCGGCCATGGAAAGATCGGCGCAGTCAAGATCGCGGACGATGTCGTGGCCATGATTGCCGCGTTGGCCGCACTGGAGGTGGACGGCGTGTCCTCCATGGCGGGCGGCGTGAAAAGTGATGCTGTGGAGCATCTCTCCAGATCCAGGCTTTCACGGTGCGTCAAGGTGACATTGAATCAGACCACAGTGCGCTGCGATCTGTCCATTATGCTGGAATACGGCTACAATATCCCTGCTACGAGCAGCAAGGTTCAGACGCGTGTCAAAACCGCAATCGAAAATATGACCGGACTGAAGGTGGCGGCCGTCAATGTTCGCATTTCCGAGATCGCCATACCGGCAGGACGTGAGCTGCAGGCATGAAACGGAGTGCACTGCGCGAGCAGATATTTCTGCTGTTGTTCCGGATCGAGTTTAGCGATGCGGAACAGATGAAGGATCAGGAGTGTCTCTTTTTCTCCGAGGCAGATACGCCCTTTGCGGAGAGAGATATGCGCCAGATCCGTGAGAAATATGAGAAAATTGCGGACAGGCTGGAAGAGATTGACCGGACGATCAACGACAGGACGGTCGGCTGGGATACAGACCGGATGAGCAAGGTGGATCTGACGATCATCCGGCTCGCAGTTTATGAAATTCTCTATGACGATTCTGTGCCGGTGGGCGTCGCGATCAATGAGGCGGTCGAGCTCGCCAAGCGATACGGTCAGGATGAATCGCCGTCATTTGTAAACGGAGTGCTTGCAAAATTTGCATGAGCATCTGCCCGGCTGAAACGATCCATCACTCTATCCGACGCATGTTCTGCGGGGGTTCCCAATTACGGAAGGTATTCACAGACTGCCATATGGCAAGGCGTGCGACATGCTGTTTCCTGTCCGCAAACGGAAAAGGAGGTGCGTATGACACGGGAAGATGTGGTGCAGAGGTTAAAGGACCGGGCGCGCGAAGCGGAGGAGATCATCCGTCGATATCTCCCCGCGGAGGAGGGGTTTAACCGCACCGTTGCGGAAGCAATGAATTACAGCGTTCTGGCCGGCGGGAAGAGGCTCAGGCCGATCCTGATGCGGGAGGCTTTCCGGTTGTATGACGGAACCGATGAGGCTGCGCTGCACCCGTTTATGGCGGCTATCGAGTTTATACACACCTATTCACTGGTGCATGATGATCTTCCGGCGATGGACAACGACGACTACCGCCGCGGCAAGCCCACCACGCATAAGAAGTTTGGTGCCGGAATGGCCACGCTCGCGGGCGACGGACTGCTCAACCACGCCTTTGAAACGGCATTTCTTGCATTTGATTTTCGGGAGACGGACGCCGGGCAGGCTGATGTTGTCCGGGCCCTGAGAATCCTCGCCGACAAAGCCGGAATTAACGGGATGATCGGCGGGCAGTGCGCGGATCTGAAGGCAGAGAAGGAAGAAAGCGGCGTGCGGACCCGCGACGAGCTGATCTACATCCACAAAAACAAGACCGCCGCCATGATTGAAAGCGCGCTGATGATCGGCGCGACCCTTGCAGGCGCCGCTAAGGAGGACGTTCGCAAAATGGAGCAGGCCGGCGAAAAAATCGGTCTTGCCTTCCAGATCAGGGATGATATTCTCGATGTGGAGGGAGACGCTTCCACCCTCGGCAAGGATATCGGATCGGACGCGAAAAACGGAAAACTGACCTACGTCTCCATGTACGGGAGCGCACAGGCGAGAGAAGACGTGGAAAAACTGTCCGAAGAGGCGATCCGGCTGACTGCCGGTAACGGAGACGAACGGAATTTCCTGCAGGATCTGATTGAGTGGATGATCACCAGGGAGCTTTGATCCATGTATCTGGAACAGATTGAGAAGGCGAATGATATCAAGAAACTCCCTGAATCCGCATATCCTGCTTTGGCGCAGGAGATTCGCGAGTTTATCATCGACCGGGTGAGTGAGCACGGCGGACATCTGGGATCCAATCTCGGCGTGGTGGAGCTCACCATGGCACTTCATCTGTTTCTGGATCTTCCGAAGGATCGGATCATCTGGGATGTGGGACACCAGTGTTATACGCATAAAATCCTGACAGGAAGGCAGCAGGGCTTTTCCAGGCTCAGGTGCCTGGATGGAATGAGCGGATTTCCGCGGCGCTCGGAGAGCGAGTGCGACGCGTATGATACGGGTCATTCCTCCACTTCTCTGTCAGCGGGCATCGGGATGGTCAAGGCCAGAGAGCTGGCCGGCGATAAATACACGGTGGTTTCCGTGATCGGAGACGGCTCCATGACCGGCGGACTTGCCTATGAGGCGCTGAATAATGCCTCAAAGCTTGAAACCAATTTCATCATCGTGCTGAATGACAACAATATGTCCATTTCCGAGAATATCGGCGGGATGTCCAAATATCTAAATAATGTCCGGACCGCGGAAAAATATCTGAACCTGCGGGATGACGTTTACTATTCGATCAAGGACAGAATGCCGCGCGCGGTCGACGGAATCCGCAGCGCCAAAAACTCTCTGAAGCAGCTGTTTGTTCCGGGACCGGGTATGGTGTTTGAAAATCTGGGCATCACCTACCTCGGGCCGGTGGACGGTCATGATATCAGGGCGATGCGCAAGGTCTTTCAGGAGGCCCGCAAGGTCAAGAAAGCGGTGATTGTCCACGTCCTCACGCAGAAGGGCAGGGGGTATGAGCCGGCAGTCCGCCATCCTGCGCGTTTTCACGGGACAGGTCCCTTCCTCATTGAGACCGGTCTTCCCAGGAAGCAGAAGCAGGCAGCGGACTACACGGATGTCTTTTCTACCATCATGTGCAAGCTCGGACAGAGAGAGGAGCGTGTGGTTGCCATCACGGCAGCAATGACGGACGGGACCGGTCTGAAACGGTTCCGCAATCTCTGTCCGGATCGCTTTTTTGACGTGGGTATCGCCGAGGGACATGCTGTGACCTTTGCCGCCGGAATGGCGGCCGGCGGCTATCTTCCGGTGGTGGCGATTTACTCCTCGTTTTTGCAGCGCGCCTACGATGAGATCATGGAGGATGTGTGTCTCCAGAATCTCCCTGTGATTTTTGCCATCGACAGAGCGGGACTGGTCGGGCGGGACGGAGAAACGCATCACGGAATTTTCGATCTGTCCTATCTTTCCCAGATGCCGGGGCTTACTGTTATGGCACCGAAGAACAAGTGGGAACTCTCTGATATGATGAAATTTGCGGTCAGTCTTCATGCGCCTGTCGCGATCCGCTATCCGCGCGGTACCGCGTATGCCGGTCTTAAGGAACACCGGGAGAAGATCCAGTACGGCAAAGCGGAGCTGATCGAGGAGGAACGGGACATCTGCCTGTTTGCTCTTGGTAATATGGTCGAGACCGCCGAGCAGGTACGGACGATTCTCAAGCGGTGCGGTTATTCCGTGAGCCTTGTCAACGCGCGTTTTATGAAGCCGCTGGATGTGGAGATGATCTCTCGCCTGGCCATGACGCACCAGCTTTTTGTGACAATGGAGGAGAATATCGCAGCCGGAGGCTTTGGAGAGAGCGTAAGGGCAGAGCTCTATGATACGGCACCGGGGGTTAAGGTCATGACGGTCGCGATCAGGGATCGCTTTGTACCGCACGGGGATGTCGAGGAGCTGCGCAGACTTCTTGGCATCGATGCGGATTCCGTCGCGGAGCGCATTCTCTGTTTTATGAAAACCAGACGACCGGCCGCGGACAGGTGAAAGGTCGATGAAGAAACGGCTGGATGTGTTGCTCACGGAGCGCGGACTGGCTTCCAGCAGGGAGCGCGCCAGAGCATATATTATGGAGGGTGTGGTCTTTGTCAACGGACAGCGTGAGGATAAACCCGGGAGCTTTTTTGATCCGGACAAAATCCGTGAGCTGATCGTCAAGACCGATCCGATTCCTTACGTCAGTCGCGGAGGACTGAAGCTGGCCCGTGCACTCGACTTTTTTTCCATCTCTGTTGAAGGGCTGGTCTGTCTGGATATCGGCGCTTCTACAGGGGGATTTACCGACTGCCTCCTTCAGAACGGAGCCGGACGTGTCTACAGTGTGGATTCCGGCACCAACCAGTTGGATTGGAAGATCAGGAGCGACGAGCGGGTAGTTTGCATGGAAAAGACCAATTTCCGCTATATGAGTCCGGAGGATCTGCCGGAACAGGTGGATTTTGCCTGTGCGGATGTCTCTTTTATTTCCCTCACAAGGATTATTCCGCCTGCAAAAGCGCTTCTGAAGGATCATTCACTGATGGTATGCCTGATCAAACCGCAATTTGAAGCGGGGAGGGAACTGGTCGGAAAAAACGGGATCATCCGTGATCCCGCGGTACAGCAGGCCACGGTGGATAAGATCTGCAGCTTCTGCGGGGAAACCGGTTTTGAAGTCATCGGTGTGACGGAGTCGCCGATCCGCGGTGCGGAAGGAAACCGCGAGTTTTTGTTGTGTATAAGAAAGAGGGGGCAGGAATGGAACGGTTTGTGATGGTGGTCAATCGGGAAAAAGACCCTGAACTGATGGTGGCAAAGCATATTTCCGAGCAGCTTCATAAGCTGGGAAAGAGCTGCGTGATCGCGGAACATCATGAGCTTCCGGCGGACGCGGAGTGCATGATTGTGCTCGGCGGGGACGGAACGCTCTTAAGCGCCGCAAGACTTGCAAGGGAAATGGGAATCCCGATTCTCGGCGTCAATCTGGGCACATTGGGTTTCCTTGCCGAGGTGGAACAATCCGGTATCGATGATGCGATGCGCCGTCTGGCAGAAGGAAAATTCATGATTGAGGAGCGGATGATGATCCGCGGAACGGTAAAGGGCAGGCAGGCCGGCGCCGTGAATGACATCGTCATTACACGCTGCGGATCTCTTCAGGTGATTCCGCTGAAGGTGCAGGTCAATGACATGGATCTCACCACCTATCAGTCGGACGGCATCATTGTATCCACCCCGACCGGCTCCACCGGATACAGCCTGTCAGCGGGCGGACCGATCGTGTCGCCCTCTGCACGGTCCATTCTCCTGACGCCGATTTCACCGCACAATCTGTCCCATCGCAGCATCGTGCTCTCTCCGGAGGACAAAATCCGGGTGGAGATCGGAAAAGCCAGGGGCGGTGGCACGCTCTCAGTGGAGGCCGATTTTGACGGCAACATCCGTGTACCGATGGAGACGGGAGAATTTATAGAGATTACCAGTTCGGAGGAGGTCACCAGAATCATCCGGCTTAAACAGGTGAGCTTCCTTGAATCACTGCGCAGGAAACTGGCCTGAGCGGCAGGGAGGGACGATGCTGCAAAGTCTGCATATCAAGAATCTTGCACTGATCAGCGAGGAGGAGATCACCTTCGGAGAGGGCTTAAACATTCTGACCGGCGAAACAGGTGCCGGCAAATCTGTGGTGATCGGATCGGTCAACCTTGCGTTGGGCGCCCGCGCCGATGCGGATATGATCCGCTCCGGCGAATCCTTTGCCCTGTCGGAGCTGTCCTTTCTGCTTGATGAAGAACAGAAAAAACGTGTCGTCGCCATGGGCTTTACGGTCGAGGAAGACGATACCCTGCTGATATCCCGCAAAATTGCACCCGGTAAGAGCACCTGCCGCGTGAACGGGGAGACGGTGACGACCGCCAGATTAAAGGAACTGGCGGAGGTGCTGATCCACATTCACGGCCAGAACGACCAGGCCTCTCTGTTGCGAGTGTCAAAGCAGAAGGAACTGCTCGACGAGTATTGCGGAGAAAAGCTGAAGACGGCTCTGGATGAGATGCGCGGACTGTATGAGGTCTACCGGGAGACGGAACGGACGCTTGCGGAGACGGAAATGGACGCAGGCGCACGCCTTCGGGAAATGGATCTGCTCCGCTACGAGATCGATGAGATCCGCGGGGCGAATCTTCGAGAGGGAGAGGAGGAACAGCTGGACAGGGATTTTCGTCGGATGTCCAACGCCAGAAGGATAGGAGACGCGATTGGCAGCGCCAGTGCGTCACTTTTCGGGACGGGATCCGGGAATGACGGTTTCTCGGAAGCGGTGAGCCGTGCGTACAGAGAACTCTCTCAGGTGATGAATCTCGATGAGAGCCTGGAGCCGATCGCAGACCAGCTGAGCGACATTGACAGCATGCTGCAGGATCTCTCACGGGCCATGGCGGACGCGCAGGAGAGCCTTATTTATGACGAACAGCAATTCAGGGATACACAGGAACGCCTTGATTTTCTGCGCAGACTGCAGGACAAGTATGGGGATACGACAAACGACATCCTGAAAGCCGCCGACGAGCGGGAACGGCGGTATGAATTCCTGAATGATCTGGAAGAGAGGAAAAAGGAGGCGACAGCAGAGCAGGAACGACTCCTTCAGAAGATGCGTGCGCAGTGTGACAAAATCACGAGCCTTAGAAAGAGCGGAGCCGGAGAACTATCCGAGCGGATCCGTACCTCCCTTGTGGACTGCAATTTTCTTGATGTACGGTTTGAAATCGTGGTGGAAGAGCAGCAGGAATCCCTTCACGCCGACGGCTGGGACACCGTGCGATACGACATTCAGACCAACCCCGGGGAAGCCATGCGGGAGCTCTCCTCCATTGCCAGCGGCGGCGAGCTCTCCAGGATCATGCTGGGCATCAAAACGGTGCTCGCGGATCAGAAGGATACGCCGACCCTGATCTTTGATGAAATTGATGCGGGCATCAGCGGCAAGACAGCCTGGAAGGTCGCGGAAAAGCTGGGAACTCTCGGCCATGGTCACCAGATCATCTGCATCACCCATCTTCCGCAGATCGCAGCGATGGCGGACGAACATTTCTGTATCGAGAAAAATTCAGAGGGGGGCCGCACGTACACGCGGGTACGCGCGCTTGATGAGCAGGAGAGCATCGATGAACTGGCACGACTTCTGTCCGCAGACGAGGTGACGGACGAGGTCAGACAGAATGCAATACAGCTGAAGGAACGAGCGACCAAAGGAAGAAAACGGAAAGCGGGGAACAGAGCATCATGACCATTGATCCATCCAACCTGACGGAGAGCGTCATGGAGAGCCTGAACCGCATACCGGATATCAGCCTCTCGGACATTCCGAATATCGATCTCTACATGGATCAGCTGACCACCTTCATGGATGAGCAGCTCTCCCACACGACGCGCTATCCGGGAGAGGACAAGGTCCTCACCAAAATGATGATCAACAACTACGCCAAAAACGACCTTCTCCCCCCGCCGATCCGGAAAAAGTATTCCAGGGATCACATGATTCTGTTGATCTTTATCTACTACTACAAGAACATTCTGTCCATCAATGACATTCAGCGATTAATCGAGCCGTTGAAGGAACGGTTTCATATCAGCGACACGGAGAAGCTGACGCTTTCGGATATCTACACGGAAATCTGTGAACTGGAAAAGAGTCAGATGGAATCCACCAAAGAAGACATCCGGCAGAAGATCGCCAGATCAGAGAAAACCTTTGCGGATGCACCGGAGGAATATCGGGAAAGAATGCAGATGTTTTCTCTGATATCGATGCTTTCTTATGACGTCTACATCAAAAAACTGCTGATTGAAAAAATCATCGACGGATTTGAGGAGCCGCAGGGCAAAAAAACGCAGGGAAAACAGGAAGGAAAAAGAAAGCGACGCCAGATGAACAAGCAGGAAAGGGATTAACCGATCATGTCCATTTACGATACACTCAATCCGGAACAGAGGAAGGCCGTAGAACAGACGGAAGGGCCGGTTCTGATCCTTGCCGGCGCCGGGTCCGGGAAAACCAGAGCGCTCACACACCGGGTGGCCTTTTTGATTGCAGAGTGCGGCGTCAATCCGTGGAATATTCTGGCACTCACCTTTACCAATAAGGCGGCGGGGGAGATGCGGGAGCGCGTGGACCGGATGGTCGGCTTCGGCGCGGAGAGCATCTGGGTGAGCACCTTTCACTCCCTGTGCGTAAGGATTCTTCGTCGCCATGCGGAGCTTCTGGGATACCGGGATCATTTTGTCATCTATGACAGCGATGATTCCAAAGCGCTGCTCAAGTCAATCTGCAAAACCCACGAGCTTGAACGCGAGTTTCTCAAGGTTCGGCAAATTCAGAATGCCATCAGCCATGCCAAGGACAATCTTATCGGACCGGCGGATTATCTGTCACAGGGTGGCGCGGAATCCAGGGACATTTTGATTGCAAAAGCCTATGAGGAGTATGAGAAGGCATTGAAGGAAAACAATGCCATGGATTTTGATGATCTGCTGCTGCAGACCGTACTCCTTTTCCAGAAGAATCCGGAGGTGCTGGAAAGCTATCAGGAACGCTTTCGCTACATTCATGTGGACGAATATCAGGACACCAACAATGCCCAGTTTGAGTTGATCCGCCTTCTTGCGGCAAAATATCGCAATCTCTGCGTGGTGGGGGATGACGATCAATCCATTTATCGCTTCAGAGGCGCGAATATCCGCAATATTCTTGATTTCGAAAAAAACTATCCGGATGCGGAAGTCATCTACATGGAGCAGAATTACCGTTCCACCGGCAATATTCTCAAAGCGGCAAATGCCGTGATTAAGAACAATCGTTCACGAAAGGACAAGTCTCTCTGGACCGAGGAGGAGGAAGGGAACGCGATTCGTCACCACCGTTTCCGGACAGCCTACGAAGAGGCGAAATTCATTGCACGGGAAGTGGCCGCGTCAAAACGCCTGCGGGGAGAAACATACAGTGACATGGCCGTTCTCTACCGCACCAATGCGCAGTCCCGGATTCTGGAAGAACAATTTGTGAGGGAGGGGATCCCCTACACCCTGGTCGGCGGTGTCAATTTCTATGCCAGAAAAGAAATCAAGGATATACTGGCCTATCTGCGCGTTGTGGCCAACGCGGATGACGATCTCTCCGTGCGCCGTATCCTCAATGTGCCCGCCCGGGGTATCGGCGCGACGACCATCACCCATGTCGAACGCTATGCCGCTGCAAACGGACAGCGTCTCTTTGAGGCTCTGCGGGAGGCTGACCGGATTCCCGGCGCGGAGAGAAGTGTACAGAAGCTGACAGGCTTCGTTGATATGATCCTCGCGTTTCGGACAAAGGCCCGCTCCTACTCGCTGCCGGATCTGATGAGGGATATCCTGGATACAGTGAATTACCGGGAATACCTGCAGAAGGAGTCAGAAAAGGATGAGAGCGGTGATAATGACAGGGAAGCCAACGTGGAGGAACTTATCTCCAAGCTTGTGGATTATGAGGAAAAGGAGGAGGAACCGACCCTTACCGGTTTTCTCGAAGAGGTGGCTCTGATTGCGGATATTGATTCCGTGGACGGAAATGATGACCGTGTCCTGCTCATGACCCTTCACAGCGCAAAAGGACTGGAATTTGAACGTGTCTACATCACCGGCATGGAGGAAAACCTGTTCCCCGGATATATGACCCTGGAAGCGGAAGCGACTGATCCGGGCGCCATGGAGGAGGAACGTCGTCTGGCTTACGTGGGGATTACCAGAGCCAGACGGATCCTGACACTGACAGCTGCCATGGAACGGATGATCAATGGCAAAAGAAATTACAACGAGGTCAGCCGGTTCGTCAGGGAGATTCCCAAATCCCTGTTGGAGGATATCCGGGGAGAAAGTCTACCGGAGACGGATGATGCTTTTCCGTTTGATGTAGAGAGCACAGGGTTTCCGGCAGAAATCCGGAAGGAAGACATACAGGACGTGAATCCGTCGGTCGCCAGTGCATTTGCCATGGCAATCGGCGCAAGGCGTGGAAAGAGTGAGGCGATTGAGCACGAACCGGGCAGCAGCATCTACGGCATGAAGAAAAGACCCCGAGCTGAGATCGGTAAGCCGATCAGACGTGCCGTACCGGACAAAAAGCCATACTCGAGAGCCGGTGCGGCTGCGGGACAGACAGGACTTGCCGGATTGAGCAAAGGAATACCGCAGGGAACGGAAATAGACTACAAAGAGGGCGATCGCGTAAGGCATGTGAAATACGGGGACGGGACGGTGCTGACGATGGAGACCGGACCGAAGGACGTCAAGGTCACGGTTACGTTTGACACATGCGGTCAGAAAATTATGTATGCCGGGTTCGCAAGGTTGAAGAAAATCTGAATCTGTGTTACGATGATAAGCAAATGGTCAGCAGAGAAGTGATGTGGAAGGCATTGGCAGACATCACACGAAAGCCGCAAATATCTGCAGAGCATCATGGAATAAGGAGGTCTGTATGGACACGATCAGGGAGAAACTGGAAAATCTGATTGATCTGAAAGAACTTGGCGACAAACTGGATATCGACCGGATCAAGGAACGGATAGATTTGCGGGAACTGGGAAGCCGTTTCGATCTGGATAAGCTGACGGATGTGCTGAATGAACGGAAATCAAAAAAGGCGACCAACACATTACTCTTTGTTCTCGCTATCGTTGGCGCGGTGGCCGTGGCAGCAGGTATCGCGTTTCTGATCTATCGTTATCTGACGCCTGCCTATACCGATGAGTTTGATGAAGACTTTGAGGATTTTGAGGAAGGAGATGACTGAGTGCCGCATTCTGCCGGGACAGAGGTCAGCAATTATTTTGTATGAAAAAAGGTGATGTAATCGAGGCGGAGATTCTCCGCCTCGATTTTCCAAATAAAGGGGTAGCGGAGGCAGAAGACCGGGAGAGCGGCGAGCGCATCCGGCTTCGTGTAAAGGGCGTGCTTCCGGGCGAGCGGGTGCGATGCCGTATCACACGAAACGGGAGGGACAGAAAGGAGGCCCGCCTGCTGGAGGTGATCAGACCGGGGGAGATGGAAACAGAGATTCCCTGTCCTCATTTTTCCATCTGCGGCGGTTGTTCCTATCAGACGCTGTCTGCGGATGCGGAGCTATCCCTGAAGGAGGCTCAGGTGAGGCGCCTTCTTGAACCGGTTCTGGCACGGCAGGACGAGCCATACCAGTGGGAAGAGGCATTGGATTCTCCCCTTCGCTATGGCTATCGCAACAAGATGGAGTTTACCTTCGGCGATTCCGTGAAAGACGGGCCGTTGTCTGTCGGTCTGCACCGGCGCGGGAGCATGTATGATATCGAAAGTGTGACATCCTGCAAAATTGTGGATGAGGATTATCGGAAGATTCTGCAGGCGGTAATCGATGTCTTTACCCCGCTTTATGCAAGCGGAAAAATCAGTTTTTATCACCGGATGACCGGAGAAGGTTTTCTTCGTCATCTTCTGATTCGGAAAGCCGCGCATACCGGAGAGATTCTGGCTGATCTGGTGACCACCTCGCAGACGGTGCAAAAAACAGCGCTTCAGGCATTTGCACAGGCGCTTCTTGCCCTGGAGCTTGAAGGCCGGATCGTCGGTATTCTGCACACGATCAATGATTCGCGAGCGGACGTGGTGCGCGATGAGGGAACTGAAATCCTGTACGGTCAGGATCATTTCTATGAGGAATTGCTGGGATTGCGGTTTCGCATCACCCCCTTCTCCTTTTTTCAGACCAACAGCCACAGCGCCGAAGTGCTCTATCGCAAGGTGAGAGAGTATGTCCGGCTGGCACTGGACGATAGTGAAATCAGGCCGGTTGTCTACGACCTCTATTCCGGAACGGGTACCATCGCGCAGATTGTTGCTTCCGTCGCGGATCGAGTGGCCGGCATCGAGATCGTGCCGGAGGCCGTTGAGGCAGCCATTCTTAATGCTAAGGAAAACAGGATCACCAACTGCACTTTTTTCGCAGGCGACGTGCTGAAACTCGTGGATGATCCGGCACTTTCCGAAACGGTCGGCAAACCCGATCTGATTATTCTCGATCCGCCCCGTGAGGGGATTCATCCGAAAGCACTGCCCAAGCTTTTGTCTTTTGGCGTAGAGCATATCATCTACGTGTCCTGTAAACCGACCAGCCTCGCGACAGATCTTGCGGCGTTTATTCAAAACGGATACGCGGTCCGGCGCCTCTGTGTTCTGAATCAGTTTCCTGCGGCCGTACACGTTGAGACGGTCGCACTTTTGTCCAAACTTTCTGAAGCCAAACATCATATCGAAGTTAAGGTGGATATGGACGAGCTGGATCTGACGAGTGCAGAAGCAAAGGCGACATATGAAGAAATTCGGAATTGGGTGCAGGAGAAATATGGATTGCATGTAACGAATCTGAATATAGCTCAGGTGAAACAGAAGCATGGGATTATAGAAAGGGAGAATTATAATAAGCCTAAATCTGAGAATAGCAAACAGCCTGGATGCCCGGAAGAGAAGATTAAGGCGATAGAGGATGCCATGCAACACTTTCAAATGATATAATATCAATTCAAAGCAGAAGGCTATTGGGTATATTTTTTTATAATCATTCACTGCGAAAAATTGACCATTCA
>JAIKYU010000122.1 GCA_024682835.1 Lachnospiraceae bacterium
GCCATAGGTGTCCCCGGCCTCCATGATGAAATCAACGAAGTCATTCAGCGTCTGAGCCTCGCTGAGTTCGATCCAGAGGCGCCTTCTCTCATTCTCATCGGGTACCATCGCTTCGACCAGTTTCCCCAGATACCGCTCCGCCGTAATGGGGTTGTTCCGGATATTTCTCTGTACCATATCGTTGAGTTTCGATATCTGATCAACCACGGCCGACATATTGCTTAACAGAAGCTTTTTGGACTGCTCACCGCCCTGCATGGCACTCCTGGTAAATCTCTCAAGAGGGCCCTTGGTAAGATCATACTTTTGGCCGAGATCCTCCATGAGCTCCGAAACACTCTGCAGCTTTTTGTCCTGTGTGAAAAAGCCCTCGCAGACACCGTCCGCGGTCTGTATGGCGAGCGGGATCCGGCTTGTCATGCCGCCCTTGGCGAACTTCAGGTTATCCTCCGTGATCTGCGTCTCGGAGAGTCTCCCGCGCGAGATCACCTCCGGCAGCGTCTTAAGATCACTCTCCCTGGCATCCGAAATCGCCAGCATATCCTGATTCAGGATCCGGGTGATTTCCTTTGCGCAATTCAGACGTCCCTGGCCGTAGCCGGATCTGCGCGTGTCGCCCTTGCCGCTGGTGTATTCGTTGCACCTGCGGATCGCCTCGCTGTAGGCGTCCCGGATCTCCTTGAGCGCCCGCTTTGTCAGCTTCGGCGCCTCCTGACCGTTCTGCGGATAGTATTTCGCAATCACGCCGGTGAGGGTTTCCAGCGCCGTCTCCATCCTCGTATATTTTCCTGATTTGCCATGGCCCTCGGAATTGACGTTATTCAGATCCTCGATGGCCTGGCTGAGTGACCGGTTCTTTGTCTCATTCATCTCTTTCTCTCGCTTTCCTCATGTGCAGCAACACTTGATATACAGGATATATGCACGGAAGAAAAATATCCCACGACGGAAAAAATCAGATACACTTTTCACATACCCCATAGAACACCGTCCGCTTCGGATCCAGTTTGAACCGGTGTTCCGCATACAGATGATCCAGCGTCCCGGAAAGCTCATCGCACTTCAGATGGATCAGACAGCCGCATTTTTCGCATTTGCAGTGATAACACACCTTCCCATCCTTATGACTGTCATGATCAACATATTCAAAGCAGGCCGGACTGTTCGCATCAATAATATATTTATTGATAATTCCGTCGTCCACAAGGCTCTCCAGCTGCCGGTAGATCGTTGACTGTCCGATCGTCGCTCCCTGTTCTTTGAAGTAGTTGAACACGTCACTGGCCGTAATGTGTTCACCTGCAACGGACTTAAGATATTCGACGAGGATTTCCCTCTGTCTGGTTTTATATTTTGATCGTGATTTCAAGGCATCCTCCTGCTCAATATGAGAATTATTCCCAATGAAGAATTAAAGCTCCTTTTCATAGCACAAAAAGTCCTGATCGTACATATAACACTCGCCGACTATGTGAAAGCCAAAGACTGCGTAGCACTTAATGGCTTTCACGTTGTGTCTGTTTACAAGAAAATGGATGCTCCTGTAACCGCGTTCCTTCAGCGCATCCAGGCCATGCTGCATCATTTTCCTGGCAATCCCTCTATTCTGCATCGCGGGCGTGACTGCAAGCCGTGCCAGCTCTCCGCCCGGAAAAAGAGCCCTGTTCCAGCATTCCAGATTGTCCACATCCGGGTCTTCGTCAATGGATAGGGCCGCAATGACCTTACCGTTCTCCTTCATGACAAACAGCGCATCCCGGGACAGGTCAAAGTCAACGGTCTCATTTGACGGGTAATCCTCATCCCACGGGCAGAACTCCCTGCCCTTCTGCTCCTCATACAAATCCAATATCTGATGCCTGTCGCTTTCTGTTGCCAGTACAATCTCATTCATCAGCTTCCTGCGTCCTCAAAACATCCACGTCTGTTGTTCCATGCTTCTCCCATCGCCTGCAGCCGATATGCTCACAGCACTTCCTGATCAGCTCCGCCGATGTGTCCATTATACTATTCCTGCCTGAAATATCCAATCAGATGCGTGATCCGGAGGATATAAAAGGAGACATCAAAAAAGCACCCACCCGCAGGCAGATGCTTTCATGAGCCGAGTATCTGATTGTTATGCAACTTTCTTCAAATCTACGGCATTCACGCTGATACTGTAATGCCTTCCAAAGCTGAACAGATCATCTACCTCGCGGATCTGGTAGTTCACGTGAGCTTTCTCCAGTCTCTCCAGCATATTGTCCTTCTGGCTCTCAGAAAACAATTCAATCGTCTCTTTCTTGTTCCAAAGCTTCATGATACTTCTCTCCTCATATGGTTGCGCCTCATGGGCGTGTTTCTGTTTGATGAGCATACTATAAGCCCGCCGGAGAGGGATCGCTTATCGGTTTTTGACGGAGGCCGTTTCATGTTTTGACTTTTTTTGTTTTCACCCCTTGACAGATAACGAGTTCGCTCATCATGCCGCAGGGGAGAGCTCCTGCTCCAGGGCCTCTTCGGAGAATTCCACGTCGGGAACGGCCTTTCGTGTGACGCCATCCCCATAGATCGTCTTCCAGTCGTTTTTCATTGAAATGGGGATCCAGCCGTGTTCCTCGCACGAAGTCCTCATCTTCTCCGCCTTTTCCGCACTTCCGTTCTCACGCTCTGTATCATCACAGCATAATTGGAAAGCAAGACTCCGGTATGGGTTGCCGCTCGTAACAAACTCGTCCATCGCGAAATCACCTGAACTGTTGCCGAAGGAAAGGACGGGCTGCATGCCGATCTCCCGCTCGATTACGGCAACCTTGTTCATCTTCAGTGTCTTCATCATGAAATCGCCGGCCAGGATCAGTTCATCTCCCGCCCGGAAGGTATAGGACAGGCCATCCTCATCCCCCTGCCCGGTGGCAGCGACCCTCTCGTCGGAACCGATGATCCGGTTCATCGGAATATCAAGCGTCCCGTCCACCAGTCCGCGCACGATGAACCGATCCGTGCCGCTCACGATATATACCTGAAATCCGTTTGACTGAAGATAATTCACAACCTGTATCATAGGCTTGTAGAATGCCTGCCCCTTGGTCATACCGTCGTAACCGTTCGCGGGCGTTTCCCGGTACGCCTTGACATACGCGTCAAAATCCGCAAGTTTCATACCCGCAAAGGAAGATGCGACCCCCGCGCCGTGATCCGTGTCCATACCTTCCGGGTATTTCCCTGTATTGATATAATCAAAGATCCGGTCTGCCACCTCCAGTTCCTCCTCCGTTGCCTTGTAGGAGGGGTCATTCAGAACCCTGTGCATGAACAGCATATGATCAAAATAGATCGGGTCCGTTTCGCAGCAGAGCGTTCCATCCATATCAAACACCGCGATCCTTCGCGCAGGAGGGATATAATCCGGATCACGCTCATCCGTGATCGCCTGCACATAGGAAATCAGTTCCGTCTTCGCCCGTGCTCCTTCTGTCCAGAGAGACAACGCCTCTTCCGCAGAGATCCGGTTCTCAGACCCGCCCGTCTTACCGTCACTTCCCTTCTGATACAGCACGGCAGCAAGGCATATGCAGGATATCACCAATAATGCCGCCAAAACGATCGCTGTTATCTTCCATTTATCCGATTTCATATTGCTCTCCTCTCAAGCTTGCTTGCATCGCGCCATCGAATGGCATTTTCATTTTCCATTGTCTAACATATGTGTATTATAAACCACATCACCTCATTTGTCCTCATGCACTTCGGGAAAGGATTCAGGGACATGCATCTGTTTGGATATTTCGGGCAGGAAGAGTATAATGGACACATCGACGAATCTGATCAGAAAGGGCCGTGATCGTATAGACAAGCATGATTGCTGCTGTCATGAGGAAGACGGAATGAACCGAACGGATCACTATGAATGGAACCGATCAAGGAATCGACTCGTAACTTCTGTCACAAGTCTCGGGTTTCCCGAAGAGCTGGGTGATGCCATTGCCAGAAATCTTGGAAGTCCCAAGGCGATGGAACGGATGATCGCATATCTGGAAAATGTCAGGCCAGGGAGTGAGGAGCTGGTCGTCGATGAGATGCTTGCGATCTGCAGCGAGATCGATGCATGGAGAAAGAAGAAGGCGTGCGAAGAAGCCAACGCGAAATACAATGAGATACTGAATCACGGGTTGGGCGACGAGGGACATGCGTCCACCGGGGAATAACAATGATTCGCGGATTCCAAATTCCTCATGCACCTCAGCCGGATTTCCTGCTGAATTGGGCTGTTCTATGGGGTATATTTAAGAAAGGAACACGTATGGAGCAACGCGAGAAGGCCGAACGTGTCAAGTGGCATCCCGGATTCTACGGCGGGATAGCGCTTGAACTGAAACTGTACCGAAATATCCTCGAATTTGAACAGGAGCTGAATCTTTCCAACGAACCGCTCCGGATGGACATGCTGATTATCAAGAAGAAGACAAATGAGAAGATCGCGAATCCGAGAAATCTGTTCAGGGCGTTACATGATGCCGGTGCGAGCGTGAAAAAAGTACACGACGGTATCTACCGGATCGAGGGACTGATCAATTTTCCGATACAGATCATCGTAACCAAAGAACTGGCAAAGGGAGAACACTCGGCACTCAAGATCCTGACAGACAAAGCCGATGAGTATGAAGTCAGGAGATTTGTATCGCAGGCCCGCACTTTCGATACACCGGTTGACCGGAATAACGCTGACGCCGTACTGCAGGTGAGCGTATCGTCCAACCCAAAGCTGTACGAGCGGATCAGAAAGGAGAAAGTCATGTGCAATGCATTGAATGAACTGATGAAGGATGAATTGGAAGCCAGAGAGGCGCGTGCAGAGAAACGCGGAAAAGCTCAAGGTGCACAGGGAGTCAAAGCCGCCGTTTATGCAATTAAAGACGGAATGAAAGCCTCCGAGGTCAGAAAGAAATATGGCAAGGATGTCTACGAAGCAGCAAATGACCTGATGAAGAGTTTTGCGTAATGCGCCGAGAGTGGATCTGCGCGACAAGTACAAAGCCACTCATCTGCGTTGCGTTCTGCCGCCTTGCCGGCATACAGATCTGACAAGTATCGCGTTTTTCTTCATAAATGTCAATCCTTCATGAACAGGGGTATAAACATGGCAAATCTGATCGTAATATGCGGTCCTCAGGCGGTCGGAAAAATGACTGTGGCAGAAAGCCTCAGGGATAAGCTTCGCTATAATCTGATGATGAATCATGACAGCATAGAGATGTCTGACAGGATCTTCGGTTTTGACACGCCTGCCCAGAGAGAATTCAATCGAATCTTCCGGGAAAAGGCATTTGAACTGGCCGTCAAACACGATGTTGATCTGATCTTCACTTATGTCTGCGCCTTTGAGATGCAAGAGGAACGCGACTATCTGAATGGTTTACGTGATCTGTTTACTCAAAACGGCGGGCAGTTCTTTTTTGTGGAGCTTAGTGCCGACCTTGAGACAAGACTGGCCAGAAACGAAACGCCGCATCGTATGGAACGAAAAGCCTCCAAGAGGAATGTCGCGTGGAGCAGGGACAATCTGTTGAAGGACGATAAAAACCACCGGCTCAATTCAGCAGATGGCGAATTCTGGTATGACAATCATCTGAAGATAGATAACACGGAACTGGAACCTGATCAGGCAGCGGACAGGATCATTGCAGCATTTCATCTGAGCGCAAACAACAAGGACGAGAAGGAATACCGATTCGGGGTATAGACAGAAATATAAAGTAAACTAAGCATCACTCGATCAGCTCCAAACCATTTTTAACTGACGCTTATTGACAGCACAATCGGTCAGATAAAGGTTGATCAGAGTCTGGTATGGAATCCCGGAGATCTCGGATTGCTCCTTAAAGTAATCTATCGTATCGCTATTGATGTTGATCGTAATCTGCTTCTTCAACCGCTGCGAATAGGGATTTTTTCGTGGATTCAGTTTACTGATATCATATTCATCTCTCATTTGTCACCTCTGTATTCATTATATGTCCGTATCTCCGATGTAACTGCTTTTCTTGCGGATATAATACGAATCACATCATCCTCTCCGCGATAACAATGACTCACAATACAAATATGCTCTTTCTGAGTGATACCAATCAAAAGAAAACGGTCTTCATCCGTTGAATTATCAGGATCGTCAAAGAGGATGGCTTGATCATCGTAAAACACTTCTCTGGCCTCCTCAAATGAAATCCCGTGTTTCTTTTGATTGGACTGATTCTTATTCTCGTCCCATTCAAAACGCAGATCGTTCATAATTATATTATAATTATTTTTCAAATATTGTCAACCCCGTCCAGGGATACCCGCTTATCAAGCTATTTCTCATTCTTCATTTTTACCGAAGCATGTCCAAAGTCATTATGACCCCAACCGCTTATTCACCTTCTTCGCAAATCGATCGATGGTTTTCTGTGCGCCGTCGGCATCCTTGGACCAGAACTCACCGGCCAGATCATACTTGAAGCTGTATACATCAGAGCGGCTGTCATACCATTCGGAATATACACCGGAGCGGCAATCGTACCATCTGCTGTATTCATCGGATCTTGTATCGTACCAGTCCCCATACGGCACACCGGCTTCATCGTCATCCTTCAGGACGCCGTCGTAGAGATACTCTTCCATATCATCAAGAAGACCGTCATAGATCAGATCCTCCACGTTATCAAACATGTCGTCGTAGATGTCGTTTTCAAGCTTCCCTGCCATATCGTATCTGGCACCCCAGTCGTCATCGGAGGCCATGATTGCTTTCCCGTAGTCAAGGGCTGCCTGATAAGCGATGGTGCACATTTCTACATGGCGATCTTCTATGGTTTCATAAAACGTCTCCACCGCCTCCTCATTCTGAACAAAGGACGCGTAATCCGTGATGGAAGCTGTCAGTTTCTCCCATTCTGCCCTGAGTTCAGCCTCAATGTCTTCTATCTTTGCGTTTCCGTTGTTTACAATCGCGGTAAAGTCTCCGACAGGTTCGCTAACCTCGCTTTTCTCCTCCTTTTCCGCTTCCTTCTCGATGTCCCCCGAAGATGCCTTTTCCTTTTCCGCTTCCTTCGCGCCGCCCTCCGATGATGCCTTTTCCTCCGAAGATGCCTTTTCCTCTGTTTCCCCGGTCTTATCCTGTTTAGCTTTTTCAGACTTTTTCTGCTTGGTTTCCTCTGTTTTTTTCGCCGTTTTGCTGCTTCCCTTATCTGACTTTGAGGTTTTATTTTTGTCCGCTTTCTTGTCTTTCGTGTCGCTCTTTTTCTTCGCATCTGTAAGCGACTGACTTGAAGACACCTTTTCGAATATGACCTTATTGTCATCCAGGATCACGGAAAGGGTCCTGTTCTTATACTCGAAGGTCAGATCCTCGATCTTTATTCCATTCTCCGCCACAGACCAGTCCATCAGGTCGGAGTCGTACCGGTCATGCAGATAGGCTTTTCCACCCTCTTTGATGATGATATAGGCATCGCTGACAGAGTCATCTCCGACAGCCTCCAGCTCGTCCACGGTGAAAACGCTGCCCTCGATCTCTACCTGCGTTGCCTTCCAGGTGCCATAATATTTTTTCCCGCCCTGTTCACCGCTCCCGCATGCGGAGACGAGAATCAACATGGTAATAAACAGTATCAATATCGCGCATTTCTTCATCTTCATCGTCTTTCCTCCTTTTCTACCTGCCTTCTGTTCATTCATATTCATCCCTTTTCTTCCTTCTCATCGGGCCGGATCACCTGGTATCCGTAGGATTCCAGCGTGGCGATCACATCCGGTGTGATGTTGATCTTTCTGTCAATACTCTCCGTTTCCCGGTTGTCGATGATCCGATGCAGGTCATCCACGGACACGTTCATGATCTCTGACAGCCTTCTCAGATTATCCCGATCCGGCAGGCCGCCGTCGGTCTCCCATTTGGCGACGGCGGATTTGGATACGCCGATCCGGTCCGCCAGTTCCTCCTGTGTCAGTCTCAGATATTTCCTTCTTTTTGCGATAAACTGTCCGAAGCTCATCTGTTCCTCCCAAAGCTGCACGCGGTTCCTGTATCCTCCGTTCCCGGCTTCTCCCATACTGCCTCCTTTCATCGTATCGTGCGGGGTAACCGATATCAAATCACTTTTCGGTTACGCTGCGTAAACACCGCCCGGATTCAGGAATATCGTAACAAAGCGCAAAAAGAAAAATCCTCACCGATTTGGTGAGGAAACTCACGGAACGTGATCTTTTATTCTTCCGCAGTGAGTCTGGGAAATCCGTGCGCGGTCAGTGTTTCATCGATCTGATAGGGATCATATTGCCGGTTGTTGACGGCGAGAATGATGCAGACGTCTCTGGGATCCTTGGCGTAGAGTTCCGTCATACCATAGAGCTTCAGCGCGCGGTTTATTTCGATCAGGGAAAAATGACCGGCGAGGCACAGGCGGATGATCAGGTCGCGGCTGGCGGTGTGCTTCTCCATCCGGATGATCTTGCTGCCGAAGGATTCCGTGACGCCCGCATAGGTGTAGACGTCCTTCAGTTTGATCCGCTTCGCATCCAGGATATCCTTGAAATAGTAGTAGAAAGCCTTCTCTTCGCCCGCCAGATATTTCCGGTTGTCCTGCAGATAGGCATCCAGCTGATCCGGGCGCATGTTTTCGAGAAGATCATTCAGTTCATCGGTCGGCTTCTGCTGCATCGTTCCTCACTTTATCACGGCCCCGGCAGATGCGGGACATATCCGTGCTTTTCACAGGTCATCCAGCGCCTGTATCAATTCCTTTGCCGTGTACCGGTCCTCGGCGTTCAGGCTGATGCAGCGTTCGATGATGTGCCACAGCCTTCCGTCCGGCCGCTTTTCCTTCGGGAATGCACCGGTCAGCATCACGTTTAAAAGAATGCCGACCGCGTAGATGTCCGTCTTTGTGATGGACGCGGTGAGGCCATAGCCCGCCTGCTCCGGGGCCGCATAGAATTGTGTGCCCATATGCCTGGTGTCATCGGTTTCATCCGGATCATACCACTTTGCCACGTTCATATCCAGCAGACAGGTCTCGTGCTCCGGCGTGATGATGATGTTTGCGGGTTTGATGTCCCGGTGGATGATCGGCGTCGGCAGACCGTGCAACTCGTCCAGTATGGCGCAGACACTTTTCGTGATTGACAGGGCTTCCTTTTCCGACAGAGGGCCATGCTCCAGGAGCTCTGCCACAGTCCTGCCTTCTACAAACTCCTCAATGACGATCAGACAGTTCCTGCTTTCAAAGAGATCGATGATCTTCGGCATGTGTGCAACGGGATGTTCTCTGAGATACTCGTAAATGTCCCGGTTATAGACGGTCAGGTGTTTTTCGAGGTAGGGCTTTTCCGTAAAGACGTGGCGAACACTGAGGATGTCTTCCCGGTCGTCGATGGTTCCTTCGTTGTGATAGTGCAGGAGCCGCAGCGCTTCCTCATCGGACAATCCGCGGTAGGGATCCCGTTTTGCCGCCTGATACTCCTCCTCCGAGGCATATGTTTCACTCGGGTCGATCTTATTTTCCGTTCCGCATTCCGTACAGGTCCAGATGCCGCAGTCCTCGCTGAATCCCGGCTGGATATTCAGCATCCTTCCGCAGCCGTCGCAGATCCAGGCCGTGTTTCCCTCCACCTCCGGATTGATGAGCATTTCGCCACAGCCCGCGCAGATCCAGCAGGGAAGATCATTGTGATATCCCTTCTGAAGCGTCAGATTTGCGTAACAGCGCGGGCAGTATTCATAGTCCGGTTCTTCCTGCTCTTTTTTTCTTTTGAATCGATCAAACCAGCTCATCATTCAACTCTAACCGTTCCCGGTTCCGGATCCCGTAATTCTGCTCCGGCAGAGCAGACAGGTCATCGCAGGATTGCCCAGTAGCCCACGCAGATCAGAAAGGTGGCCGTAAGCATGGACACGAGGGAAATCGGCCATTTGCCGCCCATATTGAAACGGTAGAAATCCTCCCAGCGTTTTTCTTCGGGTGCATAGATGGTCTGGTACAGATACCAGATGCCATACACGCAGACAGGGATCACGCCGGATGCCGCGGTGAGCAGGCTGATCGGATGCCTCTCGAACACGCACAGAGAGACCGCCGCCATGACCGGCGTCAAAAGATGCATAAACAGATCATAGCCCTTGAGCAATCCGGTGATTGTCCTGTAGACAGGCATCAGAAAGATAAAGACCGTCAGCATGGTCACGGTCACGGCGACGGTGCTGACATACTTCAGCATCCAGATGATGCCGTTCGCCGGATTAATGACCATAAGAAGCGCAGCTATCGCGCAGAACGTGTTGCTCAGCACAGTGAAATACCGAAACGCCTTTTTGGCGTTCCCGGCATCCCACTTCCCGTCCTTCCTGAAGAACAGGATCAGAATGATCAGGGTCACCAGAAAAATGATCAGATTGATTGCCCGCGAAATCATATATGGTCACACTCCATTCTCTTCATTGGTTTTTTATCCGGCCTTTCCTTTATCAGTTGATATTGTACTTTGCCCGCTTTTCATCACTTAACGCGGCGCCCGGGAATTGTTTTGCTGCTTCCGCGATCAGCTTCTTATAATCCTTGTAGCAGGTCCTCTTTACCTCGGTCTTATCGCTGCAGAGAAGGATCGAATCATTGCCCTTGAGATAAACGATCCCGGCGTCCGCATAGGCCACGCAGCCGTAGTTGCCGGTTTCGAAGAGGAACAGGTCATATCCCGAACAAACGGCCATCAGACCGCTGTCCTCGTCGCACACGATATAGTCGATCGATGCCGTGCCATCCAGATAGTTGATATAAGTCTTTTTCTCCATGTCGAAGAGACGGATGCGGTAGTCATCGCCCTGCACGACGATATGGCTTCCGTCGTCCGTAAAGGTGATATAGGACCTCAAATAAGACTGGAGCGGCACCTCTGCATATGTTTCGAGCGTCTGCGTATCCGCCACGCGAAGCATCCCGTCCATGCAGCAGATCGCGACATAACGTCCGTCCGGACTGACGGTCATATATTCCTTGTAGAAATCCTCGGCAACCGTCCGTAAGCGATCATCCCGGAATTTCTCCACCTCGCCGGTCGCGGTATCGAGCGCGGCAAGATCCCCCTTCCCCCCGGTAAAATATAACCGGCTCCCGTCGTCTGACAGGATGATCTTTCCGATATTGCCTTCCACTTCATAATTCCCCGCCGCCTCTTTGTTCACGGTATCAAACAGCATGATCTGATTCGAAGTCCAGAATGCGCATTTGCTCCCGTCACGATTCAGAGCCGCCTCAACCAGGAATGCCGAAAAGCCGTAATCGTCAGGGTGGATCTGCTCTTCCTTTTTGGCGCGGGGATCAATGATGGTCAGACCGTTCGAGTCCGTCAGACAGGCCTTGTCCGGATAAAGCCGGACATCGCTTACCAGTTTTTCTCCCTGATACCGGTAAAGCTCCTTCCCGTCGGCGTCCACGAAGATCACGGCATTCAGATCATTTGTCGGCGTCACGGCAAACCAGGATCCGTCCGGCGATACCGCCGACGGCGTGACCGCGGTGTCAAAGGTGTGAAAATCCTCGAGATCCGGAGCCGAATGCCAGGAAACCACGTAGATCTCCGTGGCCATTGTAGAATAGTAGGCGATCTTGTCATTCAGAACCGTCCAGTCCCTGATCGATCCCTCCGTGTAAAAGGTATGCTCCGAATAGATCCTTCCCGCGGCAAAATCGACGACGTCAAAATTGCCCTGTCTGTAACCGACCCGCCCGAGTGAATTCGAAAGCACCACAGAAAGCGCGGTTGCGTCCCCCGGAAGCGTGAAGGCGGCAACCGTATGACCGTTGTTCTCATCCAGCGTAAACGCCTCCGACTCGATCACGATCACGATATCCTTGTGTTCCGTGTCATCCGAGAGATATTTGTGCGCTTTGACAACCGTGTGGAACAGCAGCGGATACCTGATATGCGCGTCCAGCTCCGATGACCATAGCCGCTTCCCGTCAGGGGAAAACAGATCGGCCACCACATGATGAACATCCCCGTCAAGCACATTATTATTGCAGGATACAGCGGCGATATTGCCGTCCGGCGTCAGGCAGAAATCCAGACAATAGCCCTCCGATAACCCCATTTCCCGGTATTCGTCATCCTTTGCATCATACGCGGACAGATAGGTCGCCGTCGTGTCTGCTTCGTAATGCGAAACGACAAACAATCCGGAGTCCTGATCGTATTTTCCGCCCTTCTGAAACGTTTGCCCGTCCGGATCCGCACAGGTGTTCAGGATCTTTCCGTCCGAAGCGTCAAGGACATACATGGCAGTCTGACAAACGACAACCACTTTCCCCGTATCCCCGCAGGAATTGCAGTCCCGGACGCTGTCGTCAAAATCCTTCCAATACAGCGCGCCGCCGTCGTAGTTGTATTTGATCAGTCTGTTTTTCGTGGTGATATAGACGCCGGTATCGTCTGCATCCGCACCGGTCACGGTCACAAAAAGATTCGAATCATCGACGGCCGGTTCGATAGCGGTTTTCAGAGACCAGTCCTTCGTGTCCCAGACATAGACCTTGCTTCCGTTATCCCTGACGATGAGCCATCTCTTATCCTCGGAAGCCGTCATGGCCGAAATGGCGAGGTCGTGTGAAAGAATCCGGTCGTAGGTCATGCTGCCCGCACTATCATACGCATAGAGCGAGCGGCTTAAGGCATACTCCGCTTCCGCGACATACGGCCTCTCGTTATTCTCCGCCGGCAGTCCCTCCATGGCCACCAGGACCGCGTCTTCCCTGTTGCCGGACTTTAAGAGAGACAACGCCTCCTCGGAATAAAACCTCGACTGATTCTCCAACTTGCCTTCGTACTGGATGCTGATCTCCTCCGCCAGCCGGGTCTTCTCATCCGCGAGCGCCGCTTTTTCATCCGCGAGTGCCGCCTTTTCGTCGGCGAGCAGCTTCATTTTTTCGGCGACCCGTGCATTGTAGATCCCGAAGGCCATCCCCGCGGCGGCAATCACAGCCGCTGCGGATGACACGACGGCAATGGTCCTGCGGATGATCCGCTCTCTGTGACGCTGCTTGAGATCATCATAGGTGCATCCGATGACAGGGGCCGCCAGACGAAGGATCTCCGTCTTGAACTTTTTGTTCCGTTCCCTGCGGTTCTCCCCTCTGACGTCGGCCGCGAGCGGTTCTACAGGATTACCGTCCTCATCGGTCAGAAGCTGGGGCGGAAAGCTCTCATCCGGCTCGCCCTCGATGAGCACGGCAAGGACATGATTCCTGTCGTGCATCCGGATAAAGGTCTCGATCTCCTTGCAGACCCAATAGGACTCCGGCGTCCGCGGCGAACAGATCACGATCAGATATTCGGACCCCTGCAGGGCTCCGGAAATATTGTCATCCAGATCGCTTCCGATGGGGAGCTCCTCCTGGTCCCGGAAGACGCGGCCCATCTTCTTTTTTCCCACCTTGTTCCGTACCGCCCGCGGAATCTTATAGGTCTCCAGGCCGGCGTGAACCTTTTTGGCGATCTCCATATCCAGCTCGGAATGCCGGTAACTTATAAAAGCATCATATCTCATCAGGAATCATCCCTTCTGATAGGTTTTTGCAAAAATCTCCGCGGCGATCACGTAGATGTCGGCATGGTCATCTACTCTGACCGCGAGGTAATCTCCGGGAACGCCAAGATAATACTTGTCCGGATCCCATTGTGTAAACACCTTGACCCTGCGGTCCAGCTTTCTTGCATAGATTCCCGCGCCCCCCGCGGCAAGACAGGACTTCGCATAAGGCAGGAGCCCCACTCTTTCGCCGGTCAGAATATCCGTGACCGTGGGCGCGTATTCCGCCGGATAGACATAGTCCTCCCCGGGGAGCACCTGGTACGACGCATGAAATTTCTGCATGCTGGTGGGGTAGATCTCGCCGTCCACGCCGATCACAATGACCAGATTGTCATCGATCTTCACATTCACGTCGCCTTCCAGTGTCCGGATCATGATCTCGGTACCGATCGGCGCAAGCTTTTCACATTCCACGTATCCGAGCCGGATCTCTTTCTTCGTGTAATGCGAAAAATCAGAGAGATCGTCGATCCTGTCCTCGGGATAGAGGATGTCCGTATTTTCAAAATACTCCTTCATTCGTTGCGCAAGGAACTGCCGGACAGGCTCTTCTTCATAGCGGATACCGGCGCGTTCAAGCAAATCCTTTTTCAGCAGACCGCCCGCCTTGATGAGATGCCCGCCGCCTCCGCCGAAGCCCGATGTGATGAAAGCGGCCATCTCGCTGGCTTTGACCTCCCTGATACAGCTTCGCACGGAAATCTTGACACCGAACGGCATCATGCTGTAGACAAGGCAGGTGTTCACGGAATCCACCTCGAGCACCATGTCGCTGATGATTCCGAGAATATTGGGATCACAGGGCCTGGCTGCGACGATGGCGTAGGAGCGGTCCGTGTCATATTGCGCGTGTTTGAGCGCATCACCGGCGATGACCAGCTCCTCCCTGGAGAGGTTGGAATTCCGGAAAAGAACGATGTCCGCGATCCTCGGTTTCGCAATATCCCGCAGATCCTTGTCCAGCGGATGGGAGATCTCCGCAAAGCCTCCGGTATCCGTCATCAGCCCGTAATACAATGCCGTCGCGAGGTTTTCATCCTCATTGATGTCGATGCCCTCGCTCTGAAGCATCTCATACATCACTGTCGAACAGGATCCGTAATTGCTCCGCACATTCGACATCGCGGGCAGAGTCCCGGACACCTGGTGATGATCGATGACGGCGATCTCTTCGGCGTCAAATTTCGTCACATTGCTTTCGCCGTACTGACAGTCCACCGTGATGAGAAGCTGCGGTTTGTCCAGCCTTTCCACATGTTCGACTTCAATGGAGAGATGATCAATCATATGGAGAAGATTGCTCTTGCTGACCGCATTGCGGCCCCCGTACACGAATCCGGGCTTTTTGCCCATTCGTTCCAGATACTTTTTCAGTGCGTATCCGCTTGCGAGCGCATCCGCATCCGGATTATCGTGACACTGGATCACGATATCGTCATACCCTGTCAGTTCATTCAGATGAAACGCCATAGGAAGCCGACCTCCCGTTTCACTCACCACACTGCCACTCTGTTCTCAGGAGCCAGGTACATATTGTCTCCCTCTTTTATGCCATAGAAATCCATTTACCCTCAACCTCCGGATCGTTTTGCCGACTTCAATCCAAAAAGTGGCGTTTCTTATAATCCGCCTGGATCGGAGCGAGCATCTCATCACTGTCAAATGCCTCTTCCATAGCCTCTGCGCTGCCGCAGGCCCTCGCGCAGCTCACCATCCTGGACATCACATTGAAGTTGAGTGCCGTGCCCACGCTGTCACATTCATACCGAACCGCCCTGTTCGCCGCCACACCGAATCTTCCGGCGACCTCCACCGCGTCAATATTGGCTCCGAGGAACACGAACTCCCAGTGGTTCTTCTTTTTTTTCTTCTCCACCATCTTCTTCACCTTGTCATAGGAATACTTTTTGCTGGCATTCTCCATTCCGTCGGTGGTGATGATGAACAACGTCTTCTCCGGCTTTTCTTCCTCCGGCATCTCCTTCTGGATATGACTGATGTGATGGATCGCTCCGCCTACCGCATCCAGAAGAGCCGTGCAGCCCCTGACATAATACTCCCTGTCCGTGATCCTCTCCACCTTCTCCAGATTCTTTCTGTCATGAAGGATCTCCGTCTCGTCATCGAAGAGGACCGTGGATATCAGCGCATCTCCGTCTTCCTTCTTCTGCTTATCCAGCATGGCGTTGTAGCCTCCGATGGTGTCCGCCTCAAGCCCTCCCATGGAACCGCTGCGATCCAGAATGAAAACGATCTCCGTTAATCCCTTCTTCATAATACCCACCTCGCTTTCTGCCGGTAACCGGCCGCTTTCCCTTTGTTCTGAGGCAAGTATATGAAAATCCGCTATCCGGATGGTCGCATGGCAAGCGACATCTGCGCGTTCCTACGAGCGGGGCATGTCCAGTGTGTCAGGCATCGGTTGGGAGCTTGCTCACAATCCGATGCCTGACACACTGGACATATCGCGCGACAGCGCGACAGTGAGTGACCGAAGGTCACGAACTGCCCCGCTCACACCCCCAGCAGCGGCTGTTTATGCTCGAACAGCGCAAGATTGATGGTATAGGTATCATAAACCTCCTGCTCTATGAAATACTCTATGATCAGATCAAACCTGCTGCTCGGAGAAAGCGCATACCCCGCTCTTCCCAACAGATCTCTGGTTTCATCAAGGTTAAGCTTCAGCGCCAGGGCGAATGCCACCGCCGTGATCTTCTTGGGCTGATACTCCGCATTGCTCCTGATCTTTGAGAAAAGCTTCCTGTCAATGTTCGCGCGCTTATAGACCTCCGTATCCGTATATCCCTTTTCATCGATCAACCGAAAAAGGCTTTGCTGCCAGGTCTCACTCACATGAGCCATGAGATCGTCCAGCGATCGCCCCGCTTTCTCCGCACCGGCCATCGCCATGGATACCGCCATGAGCGGCGCACCGGTACACGCTTCATCATCAAAAACCTCTTCATCGGCAAAATCTGCCGTGCCGGTCTCTGCCCTTGCCGCTTCCTTCCGTCGCGGATGAAACAGCGAATCCGCGAACAGCCTCCCTCCTTTTCGCCTCCCGTCAGGAAGGGCATTTCCGTGAGCAACCGGTGCGGATGCGCCCAGGCCATATTCAGAATCCAGCCTCTCCGAAACGTAGTTTTCATCGATAAACGCATCCACCCCGGAGAAGAGCTGACCGGACAGCACAAACGAAGCCTCATCAAACACGACGAGGATGATCTCCATATCCGTATCAGCCAGGAACTCACTGAATACCGACACCGCTATCTGAAGCGCATCCGCCTTGGGGAATCCATACACGCCTGTAGCGATCAACGGAAACGCGATGCTCTCGCACCCCAGCTCCTTTGCCAGACGAAGGCTGTTCTCATAACAGCTGCGAACCGCTTCTCTCTCCCCATGTCCGCCGTCCACCCACGCCGGTCCGACCGTATGGATGATATATTTCGCATCTAAAGCAAACGACGGCGTCGCCGCCGCCTGCCCCGTCTCTATGTCGCCGATCTTCTGTCTTTCTTTCAGAAGCTCATCCGATCCCGCCGCCATATAAACCGCATAATCCGTACCGCCCGCATATTCCGGCTTCGGATTCGCTGTATTGACTATGGCATCCGCAGACACCTTTGTGATGTCGTCTCTTATGATCTGAAAAGACATGTTGACCCCCTATATCAGCTATTCCTTTCTGTCCGCGTTCGGTATCCCCTCCTCATAGAAGGTGTAGGTATGCTTTCCCTTCTTCTTTGACTCATACATCGCGGCATCCGTCTTCTCAAACAGGTTCTCCGTATCGGATATATCTTTTCCGTTTACGATACCGATGCTGATGGAAACAGCCGGCAAATCGCCATCCGTCCGCTCAAGCTCATCATTGATCTGTTCGATCTTTGATATGATCTGATTCCGCTGTATCCCCGAAGAATGAACCATGAATACAACAAATTCATCCCCGCCGATCCGGCATATGCAATCATCATCACGGAAGATACTGTTCAGCACCTGCACAAGCCTTACCAGTACCCTATCCCCAGTCTCATGTCCGTAGGTATCATTGATCGTCTTGAAGTTATCGACATCCAAAAGCATCATCATTGTGGAATCAAGATCTATGCTGGAAAGCAGGAGATCATATCCGGCGCGATTATAAGCTCCCGTCAGTTCATCGTGAGAAGCCTTATAGTTCAGATTTTCCAGACTTGATCTGTACTTTGCATACATTTTGTTGTATGCCTGCGCAAGATATCTGAATTCATTGGCACCGACCTCAGGAATCGGACTGTCCGCCTTTATCCTGTCGATCGCCTTTAATACGGGATGTATGCCAAGTACGGAGGTGAGTCTGACCATGACCAGGATGGAAAGAACCTGTATGACTATGACCACACGGACAAACGTCAATTCCCGATGGAGCACGGCAAATTCCTCACCCTTCATGCTGTTCATCAGTTTGTCAACCTCATCGAGGCTCTCCCTCATTTCTTTTCTTATACTGTCCTTTTGGTCGTAATAATCATCATTCAGCACAAGCTCCGTTGCGAGTCTGATCTTTTCTTCCGGCGGCAAAGCCGCATCCTCTTCACTAAGCTTTACCTCATCAAGAATATCCGGATAATCCGTGTATCCTTTGGCATCGATTACCAGGCGCATGGCATAGTATTCCTGATTCATGAGATTCACGGAATGATTCATTGCTTCCTGAAGGTTTGTAAGCGCTGCTCCGGTCTTTTCATCAACATTCATCCTGTCCAGTGCTTCCTCACGCCTGAGGGACTCGAATGCCTCCGTAAAATACTGATCAAGGAAACGCATATCGCCGTGTATCGTGAACCGCTGCACACGTTCGGTCAGATAATCCGACGCATCCATCAGTTCGTGGGCAGCCTTCTCCAGCTCCGTATGCACCTCTTCCGCATGTGCCAGACGCATGAATGTATTGGTCAGACGATAAGACGCAATGAGCACTGTCCCTGACAATACGACCATGGTTATGATCAACCAGATATGTATCGTTCGTAGTGATAATCCGTTTTTCGGGTTCCTAAGCATGTTCTGCCTCCTCATCAGCCCAGCTTCTCCAGCCATTTCCTCCATTTTTTTAACCGGTGACGCCTCATGCCGTTTCACCCAGACCGGTTCAGACAGGAACCATTATACCATCACTTCCCCGAATCGACGTATCGTTGACGCTTTATACCGTTTCATTCTGCCCGGTTTTTGGACGGAAATCATTTACTGTCCGCACGAATATAGAATGTACTCCTTCCTGAACCCTCTCTGATGATACGTCCTTCCCCGGTAAGTGTCTTTAACGCTGCCAACGCAGACGATCTTCCTATGCTCGGACAGTGAGCCACTACATCCGCCCCCGTAAATTTGCCGATTTTCTCTTCGGTGTACTTTTTAACAATATCGTATGCCGTACTGCCGTTCCCATTTTCAGCCATTAATCCGACTCGTTCTTCAAATTCTGTATAACAGGCCAGAATTGCCTGCAGCATATATCTTATAAACGGTGTCGGATCATTTTCTTCTTCATGCCATCCGGCATCAGATTCTTCAAGTGTATCGTAATAACGATCCTTTGTTTTCTCTAAATCTCAATAATCACAACATCTTTTCTATCGTTTCCATCAGTTCCGGAATCTCATGAGTCAATGTATCCCGATTTCACATCATCACAGTATTTGATTACTCGCTCAAGGACCTCCCTGTCTTCATTCTTCATATAGCAGCACTCCCTCGCTCTTTATTCTGTCAAGAAAATCTCTATCCTCTATGCCAGTAGTAACCACATCCACATGACACTGAAGCGCCTTCTCCAAATCTGATACAAACATAAAGTATCTGATCAGACTCCTCAATTGCCCTTTATCGATATATATATCCACATCGCTTTCATCATTTGCGTCGCCTCGTGCGTATGACCCAAACAGGCTCATCTGTCGAATGCCATATTCTTTTGCTATGGGCACCGCTTTTTCTCTAATTTCACTAACCGTATAGCACATGGTTTCCTCCGTCTTTCTATCTCCACCCCCACAAATCACAATTTACAATCGTAGATCCAGAAACAATTCTGTTTTTTCTGTGTACTCCATGAACTTTTTTCGTTCTCGAATAATTATATCATATTATTGCATGGAAACTATCTGCCTATGTTTCGCCCTACCTTAAGCAAAAAAGCTGCCTTAACCGAAATACCCTATCTCTGAGTATATCATCCCGTTCCTTCCCCGTTCCGAATTCATCAACAGAAAGTGATCCGCCTGCATACTGACTTCCGGCAACGCAACCCCCGGAAGAGCCCCCTGTCCTCGGTACACCGCCTTCCTATGTATCAATCATCCCAAACTCGGCACACAGCTTATCAAACCTTGCCTGTTCCTTTTCCTTCACGGCCTTCGATGCATCCTTGAGGCAATGATCCATCACGTCCGCATCCTTAAGCGCTTCATCCAGCGGCCCGTCCGTTACCAGCTTATCGTCATGGTGATAGATCGCGGAGCAGATCATCTCCGTCTCCGCCTCATCCGTCAGCTTCAGTTCTCTAAGAATCTCCCCGGCAAGTTCCGCACCCTTATGAGCGTGATCATCGTAGGAGCCGGTCTTATAGGCATGCAGGTCATGGAGCATGGCCGCCATCGCCGCGATCTCCGGATCCAGTCCACGCTTCTTTGCGATCATGGTTGCAGCAAGCGACACACCATACAGATGCGCAATTGCGCTTGTCCTTTTATCCGTATCCTCCATCTTGTTCAGTTCCGCGTCGACATATTTGCGCAGTTCCTTCAACCTGCTCATAATGCTTTCCTCCAGTCATCCTCTTTGAAGCCCGTAAGGACAGTATCCTCTGTAATCAGCAGCGGTCTCTTCACCAGCATCCCGTCGGATGCCAGGAGCTTGAACATCTCATCCTCACTCATATCCGGAAGCTTCTTTGACAACTCCATCTCCCGGTAAAGCTGGCCGCTGGTATTGAAAAACTTCCGAAGCGGCAGACCGCTCCTCTTATGAAACTCCCGAAGAGCCTTCCCATCCGGATGATCTTCTTTGATGTCAATCAGCTTATAATCGATCTTGTTGTCATCCAGCCATTTCAGAGCTTTCTTGCATGTTGTACATTTTGAATAGCAATATACCTTGACCATGATAAACTCTCCCTTCATCGTTCAGAATACTTTCTGTGATTTTCCTACAAAAATCAATTTCAAGCTGTTTTCAGCCGGTTCAACAAATCTGCCACAACACCCGGATCATCTATATATCATCTGCCGCCACGTCCCTCTGCACCCTCATCCTTTGAGATGCCATTTGGGCATCTCAAAAATCATTCTTCCTGTGAAGCCGCAAAATACAGCTTCATGATAATATCCCACTCCTCCAGATCAGAAGAAAAAATCATCTTTGCATGATTTATGGGAGCTTCATTTACAGATCACTTAACCGAAATACCCTATCTCTGAGTATATCATCCCGTTCCTTCCCCGTTCCGAATTCATCAACAGAAAGTGATCCGCCTGCATACTGACTTCCGGCAACGCAACCTCGGGAAGAGCCCCCTGCCCTCGATACACCGCTTTCCTGACCAGTGTGATATGCGGATTGAATTTCTTTCTGTCAAACGGTATCCCTGCTTCGGCCAATGCTCTCCGGATCCGCTTCGCCAGTTTCTCCAGGTCATCGCTTTCGCGGATTCCCGCCCAGTACAGATCACCAAATCTCCCGATCCCCTGAAGAGAAATCTCAAACGGAGAAAACTCCACATCGCCGAGTGTATCCCTGACGGCTCCCACATCCCCATACTCACCGATAAACGCAAGTGTCAGGTGAAGATTTTCCACTCTCGTGAAATTTCCTCTCAGGCCGGCTTGAAGCAGATCCGCCTGAATTTCCTCCAGAGCGTCCAGGATTACATCATTAAATCGTATCGCCACGAACAATCTCAAAGTTTCACAATCTCCCTTCATCTCACCGGCGAAGTTTATTCCCCCTGCAGCACATCGATGATCTTCATCCGGCTCCTATGTATCAATCATCCCAAACTCGACACACAGCTGATCAAACCTTTATCTTTATGTTTGCGGTCAAAAGTTTTGACCGCAAAAGTACTCTTCCCTCATCTCATAGTTCAGCTCAATATCATATCCAAGAGTTTCCAACACTCATAGTCTCCGATCTTCGCCTTGACCATGTCGATCCCCCCGATCTGATTCATCACCTACGTCGTCCTGTTCCAGATTTCGTACCCTTGTCTCCGGGCGGAGTCATATACCGGCTGCATGTTCTTCTGCAAGATACCGTAGAATTCCTCCCGGGAATTGCCCTTACGATACAGATCCTGACCTGCCCAGATTGAATGCAGGTTATCCCGGAAGCACGCTTCAAACAATTTGTGAATGCCTGCCTTTTCATGGATGAAACCATACAGCAGGAACTGGTTTTCCGCAAATCTGGAAAAGAACGGATCCCACCTGGGCAGGCGGTTACTCTTCGCACTGTTCAAGGAAGAATCCATCGGCATCAGATTCCACAGTTCATCGTTCATGACAAATGACCACGGAATGAAATGATCCACATCGTACTGATCTGGCACCACCACTTTGCCGGTGAAAACATCCCTCACTTCGCTAAGATCAAGAATACCTTCCCAGAGCTTCCGCACATTATTCAGCTTCCGCATCTTCTCATCCATCGGCGCAAGCTTATACACAAGCCCCGGCACCTCCGGATTATTGTTCTGAAGCCACTTCACCTTTTCATACTGGATCCAGCCAAGAATGGAAACCGTATGATCCTGTATCATCTCCATCCACGCAGGCTGGAAATAGATTTCTTTTTTCAGCTTACTGGAGGGCCCCAGCGTATATGGAAGCAACACCACATCCCTGTTTATCCTTTCGATATAAGCCGTCAGCCTCCGGACACTTCCCCAATCCACAGCAGAATCGTCCTTCAGAAAAAACCCGGCCAGCGCACGGTACGGAACCATGTTGGTAAGCTGTTCTTTCGATGATTTCAGCTCCGCTTCATGCTCCCTGATCGCATTCTTGATCTCAACCTTCGACGCGTTGGCGGGCAGATTGCTGAGTTCCGACAGCTTTAATACGGCACGTTCCAGTCCGTCTCTAACCTGACCATCAAGTTGCATACCCGAAAGATGAATGTGAAACTCTCTTACCGAATACCAGGCATTACAGATCATCTCATTGATCACAGCGTCAAACGTGGTCTCCCGGATGCCCTCGGAAATGACCTGAACAATCGCCTCCAGCCAATAGAACTTATAGCAATAGGAGGGATCCTTCATCATATGAGAAAATCCCTCGATATCCAGCGTATTATGATATTTCCCTGCGATCGTCAGACCGTATCCGACTTTTTCAGTATCAGGTTCAGCCACTTCTCATCCCCTCTGCCCGGACGGACATCTGATGTGACCCAATTATCTATTATCCGGATCTCCGTTATCCCGCTGATAAACCTCCCGAACGAATCCTCTGTGAAATCCGTGAAGTACCGGTCGTTTCTGCAGCCTTCAAAATCGCCATACTTAAAGGATGTATAGATGTATCCCCCGCTCTTCACCGCCCGAAGCATCTTCCCGAAAACACTTTTTAATTCCTCTTTCGGCAGATGCAATATGGATGCGCATGCCCAGATCCCGTCATACTTCCCGCATTCATCAAGCTCGGAAAACAGCATCTTCCGAACCGTAATCCCCACATTTTCGGAAGCCAGCTCACAAAGCTTCTCAGATCCGTCAATCGCATCAACCCGGTATCCCATATCCAGAAAAGCCTTCGCATCCCTGCCGGAACCGCATCCGAAGTCCAGTATATATGCTCCATCAGGCAAAAGCGACGCAAAGCGTTTTTGCGTATCTTCAAATCTGACATCCTGGGTTCCTGTAACAAAGCTTTCCGCATTTTTCTCATAGTAATCAAGCGTCTTCCGCTTTGCCAACGTCTGTCTTATCGGCTCTATCAGCTCCCTATCCGCCGGAAGCCACTTCACTTCATCCAGCTGATCTGCAGATAGCCACCTTGCAGCCTCCGCTTCCTTCAGTTCCAGATGCCCCGATACAACCTCTGCCCAAAAGCAATCCATGGAAAGGTGAAAGGAAGGATAATCATATTCTATTGTTTTGATCAGATCACCCACAACGATCTCCGCTGTCAGTTCCTCTCGGATCTCCCGTATCAGCGCCTGCTGCGGCGTCTCTCCCTCTTCGATCTTTCCGCCGGGAAACTCCCACCAGCCTTTATACTCTCCATATCCTCTGGCGGTCGAGAATATCTTATCGCCGTTTCGGATTACGGCTGCGACTACTCTTATGATTTTCATTTTATCTGCAAGTCCACTAACTCCCCAATACTATTCAAAGGAAAGCTCTGATGATCAACCGTCAATAGTCCAATCGGCGATTGGACTATTCCGTTTTCCTGCATCATCCCTAATTGTCGGCAATATTTTCTATCCCGATTTTCCGTTCTATATTTCATCAATTCCCAGACCCTTCAGATATTGATATGTGCCATCATAATACTCCGGCTTTCTTGTACTGTCTTCCCAGAACCCACTGATCGTTTTATGCGCATTTCCCTCCGGCACGCAGATGATCATCCCTGCTCTTGCCCGCGTGAGCAAAACCCTGTATGCATTCAGCATATATTTCATCTTCTCCTGCTTGCTCTCGCTATTAGCAATGATCCTGGTCCATTCAGATTTCTGTCTATTCCATGAATAGTAAAACCACTGGCCGTTCTCGAATCGCATATCAGCATCCCATAACAAACAGGTATAATCCAATTCCAGACCTTGAACCTGGATTTCCGTTGCTGCATCCTCTAAATAATTAGAAGATCTTGTATCCGTTTTGTCATCAAGAAACAAGTGAACCGCATTTTCGTCATCTGACATTAAAACATGTATCCCAAGAGGCTTATACCTTGCTGATTCTTTTGTTATTAACACGCCTGTTCTCTCGGTTCCTCTAACCTTTTCATGTAGCCATCTTCTGGCCTTCTCCATATCCCTTGTCAGAATGATTGGATATTTTTCCTTGATCTGTGCATATATACTCGCCGCATTTTCATCCACAGCCAGTAAGGAGTGAACAAACGCTGATAACTTCTCCGCTCTGTATGACCGCAGCGAGACTCCCAAGTGCAAGCTCTCGGAGTATGTGACATTCCGATTATCCTTAAGCAGTTCATTAACCTTCCCTTCAGCATATTCCGGTTCCGTCAGCTGCGGAGAAATATATACTTTCCAATACGGAAACATATCGTTTAAGGCTCTGATCCACTCTGATATTCCGGCCTCTCCTGTATTGATCTCCTGCCCACCTCCGACAAGACATATGATCGTTGCCCAATCTTCTCTCTGATCCAGAGACCAAATCAAAAAAGCTGCTTCTGAAACAGGGAAATTGGGAACCTTGAGTTTATTACCATAGGTCCCGCCCCTTTTCAGGTAATCCGCCAGTCGCTTATGTGTCCACGATCTTTGTGCTTCATCAAAGATCGCAACATGCTCCACCTCTCCATAGCCCGTGTCTTGCTGCCTGACAGCTTTTTCCGGGTCGATCTCCAACATACCGTTTTCAACGGGATTCTTTATCTTTGCCAGCATATTATCACGATAGCGGTGTATGATCTGAATGAACTTCCCGACTTCACGCCTGGAGTCAGTCAGTTTCTTTTTCTCGCCTCGTTCCTTACACTTTGCATAATTATCTTTCGCCAGAGCCTCATTTAACACTGCCACCAATGGACCATTACCGGATAGGTACACGGCTCCTTCGTCTTCCACCGGCTTATCGGATCCCTGATAAGTCTGCTTTACCGCCACGTCCAGGCCAACCAGCGTCTTTCCTGCACCCGGTACGCCGGTCACGAAGCAGATGCTCTTTTCTCCCTTCTCGCGGCTTTTATGTATTACATCCAAAATATAGGCTATTGTCTTATCAGTCGTGACTTTATCTGCCTCATGTCTGGTAATATCTTCTACCGAATGACTCTCATATAGAGTCCTTGCTGCCTCGATAATAGTCGGTGTCGGCGCATATGGGCTTATGATCCAATTCTCGTTAACAAATCCTTCCGCAGGAAACCTCTGTATCACTTCCTCTATGATATCGATGATCCAGCTTTCTCCGGTCACCAACGGATTCACTACTCTGTCATCATAAATGGACTCCTGTATCAATGATGAATGCGACTTGTATTTTGTTGCTACAAGAACAGGCACAATCAACCTGTCACAACTATACTTATGAAAATTTTTCAGATCCAGTGCATAATCCAGAACCTGATCCACATCTGCCTCATGGATATCCGATTCACCAACCTTAAACTCAAGGCAGAAAACGATCCCCTTCAGTAGCAGAACTGCATCAATCCTTTTTCCCAGGCGTGGAATATCGTACTCGAATACAATATGGCCATCCGCTCCCTTCCACGGAAGCAAGGATTCCTGAAGAATCTCTATCTCTTTTGACCAGGCTTCTCTTGTTGTCGTCTGGGCATCTCCGTGATAGTTCTCACATAGTATTCCAAAAATCGATTCCTTCTGCTTACCAAGGAAGGAATCGATATCGCTTTCATAAAGGCATCGCGGACTTTTTATCATTTTAAATGCTCCTACAACTGGTCATACTTCGCGTTACTTCCCTTTGCTTTCTCCACCGGATACTTCTTCTCATTCTGTTCCATCTTCATGTTTACGATCTCATCTATATCCAGTCCAAGCTTGTCCAGCAGATCCTGTGTATAAACGATCACATCCGCCAGTTCCTCTTTAACGTGCTGCAGATCAAACTCCGAATCACTCCACTGGAAACACTCCAGAAGCTCTGCTGCTTCGATCACAATGGATTTTGCCAGGTTCTCCGGGGAATGGAACTGATCCCAGTCCCTGTCCTCCGAAAACCTTCTGATCCTGTCAATGGTTTCCTGCTTCATGTTTCACACACTCCAATCTTTTCTTCAGATATGCTGACATTCCCGGATCCGTGCAGTAAATATAGCACCCCTTCATCCCTCTGGTCAGGAGTGTCCGGTATGTGTTTTTTATGATCTCATCGGCTCTTTTTTTCGCCTCCTCAGGCGATTCCTTAAACAGCTTTTTGATCCCCTTCAGCGACTGATCGGTCTTTGCTCTTCTGGTAAAGTCGGTGATCACATGATCATTTTCAAAACGGATATCATCTCCCATGATCACGCCCACATAGTCAAACTCCAGTCCCTGAGAGGTGTGGATACATCCTGCCTCATTGATCGAGGTATCGCTTACCGCAAACGGCTCCCCGTTTCCGAGGTTCCAGCTCATTTCAAAATCACCGATCTTAATATCATGATAATCCGTATTGTTCTGCTCTTTTTTGAACCACTCCCAACAATAACCGGCCAGGATTCTTGCCCTGTTTGAGATCCGATTACGCTCGATCACAAGTTCCCGCATCTCTCCGGGCGTATCAAAAATCCGTATGTCATAGTCGATCCCTTCCAGGTCATAATTAGCTGTCTTTCGTATACCCAGAACATCATCCAGCCATGCCAGATAACCATCCGATCCGTTACAGCGAAACTGTGACTCAAGTTCCAGATAATGCAATTCCGAGTTTTCTTCCCTCGCCCACTTCTCAATCTCTTCCACCGAGCCGATATCATCCATCGTCACCCGCTGGCTCTCATCGATAAAGAAGACGCTGCAGAACGCCGCATGGATGATCTCCTTGATCTGGTTTTCCCCAAGATTATGAAACATACCGGATTTCTCATTAAGGCGATGGGCCTCATCACACAGGATGGTCTGTATGACATTGTTTCCGGCCTCCGTATATGTTCCCGATCCCTTGAACATATTGTCAACGCTGCTTTTCTTTATCTGTCCTTTCAGCTTTTTCAGATAGACCTGACGCGGTGCACTGTTCTTTGATACATACTGAACCAGCTGATCCCGCTGGGTAAGCTCCGCCAGAAGATTGACCGCAATCACGGTTTTGCCCGTTCCCGGACCCCCACGGACAATCACGGTTCGCTTCTTAAAATCCTTCTGACACTGCACGGATAATCTTAAGATCTCCTCATAAGCCACCTTCTGCTCATCGATCATGATGAACTCACGGTTCCCTTTCAGCATGGAGCCAATGGCATTCTGGAGACTCTTTGACGGTCGTATCCTTCCATGATCCACACGGTACAGAACTTCCTTCCGATCCCCTTTCCGTATCGATCTCTTGATAAAGGCGCGAAGCTGATCCAATTGCCCCTTTGTATAGGCGGGCGCCTCATCAAGATAATCCTGATACTGCTCCGCATCAAGCGGATCATCCGCATGCCGGATGTAGTTATGCAGACAGGCACAGGGAGAAAGCCTGATGCTCCTGTCCTGAACCTCCTGGTTGTAATCCCTGATCAACTGCGCATAAGACCATGCCTGGTAGGAAGGATGCACCACCCTGCGATTTCCGCCGCCGACATAAGTCTCGACCAAAGCATCCGTCCCCTTCACTTCTGTCAATGAATCCCACTGTTTCAGCTCTACGATCACCATTCCCGGCTCATCCTGCCCGTCATATCCGGAGATCATAAAGTCTACCCGCTTGGATGTCTGCGGAATATTGAATTCTATCGCCACTCCCGAATCAGCAGGGATCTCATCATCATTTAACACCTTATACATATAGTTGAGCGAGTTTTCCCATGACCGGAATTCCGCTTTCGAAGTATGCTTTCCCAACTTTGAAAGGATATTCTCCTCTATCTCCATAGCGATCGAATCCCGCTCGCAGCTGGCTAAAAAATCTGTTTTCAACCCGTCATAAACGATCATAGTTTGACCACCCCTTTTGCCTTAATCCGGGATCCTCCAGATATCTAACCTTCTTCCCATGTGCCAGAGCATAATCGATCTCCGACCTCGTGCTTTCACCGATATATCCGCCCACGTTGATGACATAGATCCCGTCTGCCATGTCAATCTTGCGTTTATGCATGTCATCGAGCATCTCTTTGGTTCTGGACATGGTTCCCTCATCCATGCCGTCCCAAACCTCGGAATCTCCGGAATGACCAAACAGGCCGACAGAGATCACGATGTTGCCATCCAGCGTCAAGCGCTTTTGAACCTCCATGAATTCTTTTTTGAACCGCGTGCTGCCGCACAATGTGATTACGGGATATCTGCCGACCATCGTTTATTCCTTCAAATGACAATTCCCTCCAGATGATCGCACTCATGCTGGATGATCTGCGCCGTCCATCCGGAGAACTTCTTTCGCTGTCTGTTCCAGGTGCTGTCCGTGAATTCGACTTCGATGTTTTGATATCTGGTGGTCTTTCGGACACCGATCAGAGAAAGGCATCCCTCCTCTGTTTCATATGGCGAATCCTTTGCAATGATCACCGGATTGTACATGACAAGATTCACAATGCCGACGTTCACAATGATGACTCGCTTCTTCACACCGATCATATTGGCAGCCATGCCGACACAGTGCTCCCGATTTTCCGCGAGCGTATCCTGCAGATCCTTGCCGACAGACAGGTCATTCCTGGTTGCTTCGTCCGACTTTTGGCCGAGGAAGAAGGCGTCTTTTACAATAGTTTTGATCATGAAACCGGTGCCACCTCCACGACAATTGGCTGTTTCAGATGTTCGCTAACAGTTTTTTGAGTTTCTCCACTTCTTCCTTCGTCATCGTGACGCCCTTCCCCATCTTCTCATGCCCGGGTGCCCAATCGCGGAGATCGTATTTCGGCGCTGCTTCGTTCCAGGACACGAGATTGAACTCCTTGCGCCAACCTTTTGCATTTTCTGAAAGAATGCCTATCTCCTGTTTGATCTCATATTTGATGTCTGCCATTACGTAATCTCCTTCAAACCTGTAAATCAGCGGTAAGATCTTGACTCAATCAACTTATTGGTCGTTTCGTGACTTCTGTGACATAATCTTGCATTCTCAATAACAAAATGTCTTCGGTCGGATACCATTATCCTTAAGGAACTGTTCCATCCATATCAGATGGCCTTCTCTGCATGAAGCAATAAAATTCTCCAATGTCATGATAGAAAGCAACTTCTTGGTGTCCTCTGACGTAAAATCATAATACTTCTCGCTGTCATACTCCTCACCATATACACTTGATTCCAGATGCAGACAGCCATTTCTTATTGAAGCATTGAGCGTTACATTCTGCTCATTGTATATTACAAACTCCCGATCAGCCAGGATAAACGGTGAAGATTCATCATCATGTTCGATTCCTTCATCGGTAAACACGCCATTCCAGTTTTTAAGAACCCCATCTAATATCTTCCGGTATTTGTCAAAATGCATCTTCCGAACAAGAAAAACATATGATCTCTGTGTCCCCTTATGATATGTGAGAACAATAATTCTTGTTCCCGGCATAGTCTTACGCATTGCACGCATATATTCCTGCCACTGTTCATCCGTTCTTCTTCCTCGATGACAATAATACACAACATTATGGCTTGAATTCCAGTATTCCATTACCTCTCTGGGTAAAGCATACTTCTCGGCTCCTCTTGTGGAAGGATCATCCTTAACCAGCAATCCATTATCCGGATCCAAAAACACGAGATCCGTTCCGCTCAAAGCCCATATACTGTCCAACAGCCACTTATACCGTTTTTCTGCTCTCTCTGAAGGAGCGCCTTTGATACTAAGAGAATCAGCAAAGAATTTAGCCCCCGGAAGAATATCACTGTTCTGAATGGCTTCAACCGTCCGATTCCCACTCTCATCTATCTTTTTAAGAGCATCATAAACGACAGGATCGTACTTACGGAATGTATCTTTCTTAAGATAGTCTTTGAATTTCCCATCGGTCGATCCATCATCGTCCGTAAGATACCAGTTCACCCCAAGCCTTATCCCCGCATCTGAAAATGCGCGGAGCAAAGAGTATTTACCATAATCACCTATATCTCCAACATACTGATTTTTCATTCACTCTACCATGATGTCTTCGTGCTTTTTTCCATCTTTCTTTTCTCGTATTCTGTCTGTAATAAATCATTTCTTCATCTTTACGTCCTTCATCAGGCATACTGCTCGCTCATCTTCCTTATCTCCCCGGCAAACCTTTCCACAACCTGCTCCGGTCCTACGATCTTCACTCTCGCCCCCAGCGAGAATATCCATCCAAGGAACTGATCACTGAAAACCACGTCTACGCTTGTCTCTGACCAGCCTTTCTTCTTTGAAGGTGATATGATGATATCCTTCCCGAAGCGGTCGAGCAGGACGCCCACCATATCGTTTTCGAACTGGAGCCTGACCTTTACCACTTCGCCGCCGAACATGCCAAAGTTCATGCGGGCGTAGGTTGCCATATCGAAATTTCTGAAATGCTCCCTGCCCTCACGCTTTTTGTCAGTCAGTTCGATCTTGCGCATTTTATCCACACGGTAATGCTTGATCTTGTCCTCTTCGGCATCGTAACCGATCAGGTAGTAGTTCTCGTCGTCCCAGGTGAGCGCCCAGGGACTGACTTCGTAGGGCTTGTCCTTTCTGGGAACCATTTTCTTTTCAATGTTCCACTTGAAGTACTCAAAGCGGATCTTTCTGTTATTCGTGATGGCGTTGTGGATTTCATCGACGATGTAATAGATGCTCTCGTTCATCGTCTTGATGCGACCCTGCACCACCACCTGCCTTTTCAGCTCACGCGCTTCATATTCGCTCGCCATTCC
>JAIKYU010000099.1 GCA_024682835.1 Lachnospiraceae bacterium
TAACAAGCGCCGATTCGCGCAATGGCGCTCACGTCGCTTTGGTCTCATCTCCGCAGCTTACAAGGACTCCCGGCTGGAGGTTCTGGCTTTTTCGCCTGTTCACTCTATATAAAGAGGAAACGTATACATGCCCGGGAGGTCCTGTGCAGACGAACGAGCAATCCGAGCGGGATAGCGGCGAGTGAGTCTGCACAGGGCGACCGGGCTTCTTTCAAAAAATCGAACATATTTTCGATTTTTACTTGACAACCGAATATATGTTCGATATTATGAATAAGAACAGAACAAATGTTCTGGTGCAACGATCGCTAGTTGAACGGATCAGATTAGAAAGAACCTGCGGAGGAAAAGCAAATGGACACACTGGCTGAGGTAGCTGAAGTATCGGTCAACATGGGACAGGAGATCGGCATGATCTGCTTTGAGGATCGGATCCTGAAAAACAGACTCCGCAGAAACAGAGAGTTGAAAAGACGCCTGACCAACGGCATTGCCGCACTCTCCGCCATGCTCTTTATCCTTCTGTTCGGCTTAAGCAGCGCCATGACAAGCGCTAAAGAAGCAGGCGTCCCGACAGGTGTGAAGTATTACCGCTGCATCACCGTCCTCCCCAGGGACACTGTGGAAAATGCCGCATCGAACTATCTCACGGCCGATGAAAGACAGGGCATCGAGGATCGGGAAGCCTACGCGGCTGAGATCCGCGCCATCAATCACCTTTCACCCGATGAGCAGCCCCTCGCCGGGACAAAGCTGATCATCCCCTACTACGCGGAAGAAGCCTCAAATTGATCTCAGAGCGCAAAATCGCCGGCAATTTCGCCGTTGATGACGTAATAGACCCGGTTTTCCTCCGGTTTGATGTAGAGATCCAGCGACAGCATCTCCGAGGCCTTGCGCTTGTGCTCCTCTTTCCAGATGCGACGCGCATTCTCGACGACGGAGCGGTAATTCACACTCCTGTCCCCATATTGCAGCACAATATTGGTCGGCTTGCGGTTTTTCGCCGCTGCTTTTTTCTCCGCATGAACCCGCTTTGCTTTAGCTTTCTTCTCTGCGGTTTCCTTCTTCTGGGCTGCCTTCTTCGCCCGCACCACCGCACGGTTTACAGAGGGACGGACCTCAGAGGCACCGGTTCCGTAATCGTTTGTCTTTTTCTGATTCATAGCATTACCTCCCTGCGTATTTCCTATTTATTGTACAGGGAAATCACCGCTTTGCCAACAGATTTTTCAACTGTGAATAATAGCCTTGACTCGAACATATATTCAGAACATATATTCAGAAAATATGTTTGCTTTTTGGAGGAAATCATGGTAATATTGGTAGACAGGAGGCACAGGATGTCAAACGGCAGGATTACAAAAAAACAACAAGAGATCCTCGAATATATCAAGGAGGTCGTTTTAAAGCGCGGCTACCCGCCCGCTGTCCGGGATATCTGTGATGCGGTTCACTTAAAATCCACCTCCAGTGTGCATTCGCATCTTGAGACCCTTGAAAAGAACGGCTATATCCGCCGCGACCCGACCAAGCCCCGCGCCATCGAGATCTGCGATGAGAGCTTTCAGATGGTGCGCACCGAGATCGTGAGCATCCCCGTTATCGGCCAGGTGGCGGCCGGACAGCCAATTCTGGCCGAGCAGAATATCGACAGCTACATCCCGCTCCCGACCTCCTTCGTGCCGCGGGGTGAATCCTTTATTCTCAATGTCAGAGGGGAATCGATGATCAATGCAGGGATCTTTGATGGCGACAAGGTGCTCGTTCATGCCTGCAACACCGCCAACAACGGAGACCAGGTGGTGGCGCTGATCGACGATTCCGCCACCGTCAAGACCTTCTACAAGGAGAAATCCCACATCCGCCTGCAGCCGGAGAATGACAACATGGAGCCCATCATCGTGGACAACTGCACCATTCTCGGCAAGGTGTTCGGTGTGCTTCGCCTCTATTGATTCATGTCAGTGTCTTTAACAGCTGTTCAAAGTATTCCGGAAGCGGCGCCTCGGTCGAGATCCATTCGCCGCTTCTCGGATGTATGAAGTTCAGTGTCCCGGCATGGAGGCACTGCCCGTCCGTGTGAAATCCCTTTTTCAGTCCGCCGTAGACCTCATCCCCCAGCACGGGATGCCCGACGGACGCTGTGTGGACGCGAATCTGGTGGGTTCGGCCGGTCTCCAGTCGGCAGGCGACGTGGCTGATTCCATCCTTGGGATAGTATTTCAAAAGCTTCAGATGGGTTCTTGCTTCTTTTCCGCTTCCCGCAGGGACGACCGCCATTTTCTTCCGGTCGGACGGGCTTCTTCCGATGGGTTTGTCAATGACCATCTCCTCTTCAGAAAGCCTCCCGATCAGGAGTGCCTGATAGATGCGCACCAGGCTGTGTGACGAGAGCTGTGCGGCGATACCGCGGTGTGCCATGTCGTTCTTGCAGATGATTAGCGATCCGGTGGTGTCTCTATCGATGCGATGCACGATTCCGGGTCTCAGCACGCCTCCGACCCCCGAGAGCGAGTCCCCGCAGTGATAAAGAACCGCGTTGACCAGTGTCCCGGACAGATGCCCCGGTGCGGGATGCACCACCATATGCTTGGGCTTGTTGACCACAAGCAGGTCGTCATCCTCATAGAGAATGTCTAAGGGGATATTTTCCGGCTCCACATCAAGCGGCGTATCCGGCGGGATCGTGAGCGTGATCCGATCCTCCTCCTTCATGATCAGGCTGGCCTTGCATTTACGATAAACAGGCGTATCTAAGCCAGTCTGATCTCCGGAGAGGACCTGCACCTGCCCCTCATCGATCAGCTTTTTGATAAACGTCCGCGACCTTTCCGGAAAGAACGCCGTAAGAAGCACATCCAGGCGCTCTCCCGCCCCTTCTTCGCTGACGGTCAGGTGAAAGGCTTCAGACATTATTTCATTTCCCGGAATTTCTTCTGCTGACGGAAGCTTAAGAACGCGAAATCCTGTTCTCTGTAAAAGAAAAGAAACAGAATCACCAGAATGAAGGTCGACAGGGTAACATAGATATCCGCGACATTGAAAATCGGAAAGTGTATGATGACAAAGGAAATGAAATCCACCACATAGCTTGCCAGGAGCCTGTCAATCATGTTGCCGATGGCTCCCGCGGCGAGCATGGCGAGAAGAATATGCATGATATTGTAGCGGTTGTCGTCCGGGAGCATGATGATCACGTAGCCGATGATAAAGAGAATCAGAACGGCGATCAGTACAAGAAACACCTTCTGGTCCTGCAGCATGCCGAAGGCGGCACCGTGATTCTCCAGGTAATTGAGCTCAAGCACTCCGCGGATCAGCGAGATCGCAGGCTGCTCTTTAAGATGATTGATCGCGAGGATCTTTGCCACACGGTCCAGCACGACAAGCAGCACCAGTACGATCAGATCAACAATCAGAAAGATCTTCTTTTTTTTGCTCAGTTTGATCATAACGCATCCACTCCCACGCGGAGATCCTCTACCGGAATATGGGTAAAGCCGGCCTTCCCGATACCTGAAAGAAGCACGAATTTCACCTGATCTCCGTCTGCTTTTTTGTCTGAACGGATGAGGGAAAGCAACGCATCGGTATCCTGATCGGTGTGCGCAAAGCGCACCGGAAGACCGAAGGATGTCAGCGCCGAGACAAGCTCCTCCTCCTCCGATCCGGAAAGCTTTCCCGCATGAACGGAAAACGCGGCCGCGGCCCGCATGCCAAGGGACACACACTCGCCGTGCAAAAGGGTAAAACCGCTGTATTTTTCGATGGCGTGGCCGATCGTGTGACCGAAATTGAGGACGGCCCGAAGCCCCTGCTCCTTAGGATCCTCCTCGACCACCTGCCGCTTGATATCACAGCTTTTTTCGATCATTTCTATCAGCGTCCCCACATCCCGCTTAAGGATCTGCTCCCTGTGCGCAAGGAGCCAGTCGAAATAGGCACGATCCATGATAAAGCCGTGCTTGATCACCTCCGCGAAGCCCGCAAGAAACTGCCGGTCATCAAGTGTCTTCAATGTGGTGAGGTTCATCCACACAAGCCTGGGGTTTTTGAAGGCGCCCACCATGTTTTTGTAGCCCTCAAAGTCGACGCCGGTCTTGCCTCCGATACTGGAATCGCACTGTGCCAGAAGCGTGGTGGGAATCTGAACAAAGGAGATACCCCTCAGAAAGGTTGCCGCGGCAAAGCCTGTGATGTCGCCGGTTACACCGCCGCCGAGCGCAAGCAGCAGATCATGACGGTCAAAATGCTCGCCGATTAAAAAGCGATAGATCCCGCGCACGGTATCCAGCGTTTTATGCTCCTCTCCCGCCGGAATGACATGGGAAACCAGTGTGCAGGGAAGTCCTTTAAGGGTGTCCGTTAAAGCGGAAAGATACAGCGGCGCCACGAGGCTATCGCTGATCACGGCGATTCTTCTTTTTGAAAAACCAAGACCGGATAAAACATCGGCAAGCCCGGAGAAACCGTCCGTAAACTCGATTTCATAACAGGGCCTGCCGTCCTGAAGAACAAGCATATGGAATCAGTCCAGTCTCTGCGGGCCGCTCTGACTGAACGTGCCGGAGAGAAGATCCTGGAAATCGCCGGAAATGTCAACGCTTGCCGGCGTGATGATAAAGATGTAGCGGGAGATCTTCTGCAGATTTCCCGAAATGGCATAGGTAGAACCGGAGGTGAAATCGATGATGCGCTGGGCGATATCGACGTCCAGTCCTTCCAGATTGAGCACCACCACACGATTGGCCAGAAGTGTCTCCGTGACCTCTCTCGCCTCTTCCACCGAGGTCGGCTTGATCACGCAGACCTCATTGCTGCTTCCGGACGCACTGACCGTGCGTCTGGCACTTCTGGAAGCCAGCGCGGGCTTGGACGATGCTTTTTTGGGGCGCTCCGGTTCGGGATAATCCATATCCTCCTTGGCGGAATTTGTGCGCCTGAACGGCTCAATATTGCTGCCGGCCTCGTCGTAATAATCGTCATCAAGGCCATCGTAGTATTCGTCTTCTTCCCCGTTCATACCGAGTCCCTTGACGATCATATCGATGACACCCTTTTTCTTACTCATATCGCTTCTGCTCCTTGTGATGGCGGGTATAAACAATAAAATATTATCTGCCACGCGGGCGCTCTTGTCAACCCTTATTCATAGATCAACTCGTTTTCATCAACCGTCGAGGTGTCCAGGACGATGAAATCATAGACATTCAGACCGTATGCGGTGTTGGACTCCACGATGGAATACTCATCATTCTGATACAGGATCCGGATACGTCTGAAATCAGCATACCCCTTGTTGATGTTGTACACGCCGATCATCGATTCCTGTCTGGAGATCGTGAAGGTCTGATCGGATTCCGGCTTTACGATCCGATCTCCGCTGCGCAAGGCGGATTCATCGAGATAGGCATCCGTTTCCGTCCGGTTTTTGACCGGGGTTTCAACAAATTCCGTGGATTCCGATCCGTCCTCCATATAGACCTTGCGCAGGACGCCCTCCTTCCCGCCGCTGGAGGTCAGATAATCGATCGGAATCAGGAAGAAGTTTTTTTCGACGATGGCGGAATTGGGGATTTTCAGCCCCTTCTTGTCGTTCAGTATCAGCTCGATGGTGAGAAACCGGTCGGTGCAGAAGGTGGACATCGAATTGTTAAAGGTCAGCAGGACGAAGGCCTCGCCGTCCTCGTCGATGGTGCTGCTCACACTGGCCCAGGATTCGTCCTGATTTTTCAGAAACCGCACGCGGATATAGGATTCATCCACCAGTTCCTGCGCGCGTTCGGGACTTTCCACGGGGATGACGACGGTCCAGTCCTCGGAGGTGATGAGCTTGTACACAGGATCGCCGGATGCCACCAGGGCATTGCCGACCAACTGCTTTTTGCTGTAGTTGTCATGGTCAAACAGGGATGCCTTCACAGAATCCGCGGTCAGCTCCTCGAAACCGTCCGTGGAATAGACGACGATTCCGGTTTCGGCCGCATTGCGGTAGGAAATGGACTGCAGCGTCTCACCCGCGTTCAGGGAATTGATGTCCTGCAGGATGTTGGTGTTGGAGAGCTTCTGGACGGTGCCGTCCAGCCCGATGGAGAAATCATAGACCGACTGGAAATGCTTCGGTTCAAATCCCTCCGAAAAGCCCACAATCTGTGTCCTGAGCTCTCTGAGATTTTCCGCGCTCAGATGGAGGGAATCCCCGCCTTCAGCGTTGAGAAACTCCAGCAGTCTGCCGGAGGAGTCAAGTGTGTAAACGAGGTTCCCCACTGCGACACGCCGCCCTTCGGTTGCAAAATAATTGACGTAGCCGGCTCCGTCGCTGTTTACGATCTTTTCCTTGCGCAGGGCGATCCCTTCATAGATGTTGTCGGAGGAAAGAGATCCCTCCTTCACCTCATAACCCACCACATGCTTGCGGTTCATATAACTGAAAATACTGATCATCAGATAAATCAGGATGACCGCAAAAATGATCATGCCGATATTCAGATGGATGCCGCGCGGGTAGGAGGTGATTCTCCCCCGCCTGGGATTGTCAGCCATACCGATTATCCTATAATAGAGAAATGAGCCCTGACATCATAATAAAGCCGCGGACCAAAGTCCGCGGCTTATCAATGAATCAGCATTAAAGTGAGATAATGACATCGTTGCGCAGATGCTCCGGAAGATCCTGTTTATCGGTGGAGACGGACAGGAACATGTCCACCTTGTATTTATCGGAGAGCTTTTTGAGCTTATCCACCGTCTCGGAGATGTCCTTATCCTCCAGGCAGGCGATTTTCAGGAAACTGTCGAAGTACATCTGCTGCAGATCGTGATCCTGGGAGATGATGCCGGCCACAAAACCGAGGAACGCTTCCGGCGTCTCGATGTTGAAATCCGGTACGACAATCAGGCGGATCTTATTGTTCAGCTCATACATGTGCTTGGGACTCTTATCAAGAAAAACCACATTACCGAGAATATTCCTGATTTCTTCGTTGACCTTTTCCAGAAGACATTTGGTTTTGCCTTTTCCCTTCTCGCCGACGATCAATTGCACCATGTCCGTTCCTCCTCATTGGGTAAGATAATTGATTCATTTATTATAGCCTAATCCCGATCAAAACACAACCGGAATTTATCCATTTATACTTTTCATGATCTTTTTCATTTCGCGGTCGAGCGCTTCCGAATCGGGCGTGCGCATCAACACGGACACAAAGCTCTCTCCTCCCGTGTTTTCGAGATAAAGGATCAGGCAGTGGCCTGCCGCCGCGGTGGTTCCGGTCTTGCCGCCGACGATGCGGATCCCCTCCGGCACAGTGTAGGCACCGGTGAGGTAGCCGTTTGTGGAACGGATATCCACGGGAATCTCCGTCCCGTCCTGCGTGTGATAGGAGGAGGAATAATGCGCCGCATTGACAATCTCGCGGAATTCGACATACTTCATCGCCTCATTGAAGATGAGATACAGATCATAGGCGGTCACATAATGATAGCTGTCGGTCAGGCCGTGCGGGTTGGTGAAATGGCAGCCCGTGGCGCCCAGGCTCTGCGCGCGGTCATTCATCATCTGCACGAAGCGCTCGACACTGCCGCCGACATTTTCCGCGATCAGAAGCGCCACGTCATTGGCGGAATAGATAAGCAGAATATGCAGTGCCTGATCAAGCGTCATGCGGTCTCCGGGCTTTAAGCCGAGCTTCTGCGCACCGGATTCGGTGATGATCACGCTCTCCCCCGCGACGATGGTCCTGGTCAGATCTCCGTTTTCGATGGCGACAAGCGCTGTCATGATCTTGGTCAGACTGGCCGGATTGATTTTTTCATAGATATTTTTGGCGTACAGCGTTTCTCTTGTCGTCACATTGAAAAGGCCGGCACAGGTCCTGTCCGCAAGCTCCAGGGAAGAGGCAGCCACGTCGCCCTCCGCGACGCAGAGCTCCTCGGCAAAAAACGGCGCTTTCCGCTGACCGATTTCCGTGCCGGTGATTGCGGGCTCGTAGGGCACAGCAAGCGCCCTGCCGCATCCGCTGATCAACAGGGGAAGCATCAGAAGCGCGATGATGCGGTAAAGTTGTGACGTCGTCGTCTTCATCCGGGATCACTTGTACATCTCACGCCATTCCAGATCTCCGCGGTCCAGCGATTTGACCAGAAGCTCCGCTGTCGCCAGATTGGTTGCGATCGGGATGTTGTGCATGTCACACAGATGCATAATGTTGTCGGGATTGGGATCGTTCTGCTTCTGGGTCAGCGGATCCCTGAGGAAAATGACCAGATCGATCTCATTGGCTTCGATTCCCGCACCGACCTGCTGGACACCGCCGAGGTGCCCGGCAAGATACTTGTGTACAAGGAGATTGGCGGCTTCCTCCACCAGACGTCCCGTGGTGCCCGTCGCATAAATGTCATGCTTGTTGAGGATTCCGCGGTAAGCAATACAGAAATTCTGCATCAGCTTCTTTTTGGCATCATGCGCGATCAGTACGATTTTCATGTCATTCCTTCCGAGCTTTTTCCTGTCGAACAAAATCAGTTGCTCACCAGAAGCCGTCGGAAACCGATGCGGTGAGCACGCTCTCCTCCTGCATGCGGACATTCAGCACAAATCCGACGCCGATGTAGGTCGATAACAGCGAGGTCAGACCTGAACTGACAAAAGGCAGCGGGATTCCGGTGTTTGGCACCAGGCCGGTTGCGACGCCGATATTTAAAAATCCCTGCAGCCCCACCCAGGTCCCGAGACCCGCGGCGATGATCCTGCCGCCCACATCCTTCGATCTTGCCGCGATGATGTAGGAATCCACGGCAATTCCGAGAATCAGAAGGATCACGGTGCAGGCGCCGACAAACCCGAATTCCTCTCCGATCACCGTGTAAATAAAATCCGTCTGCGATTCCGAAATAAATCCGCCGCTTAAGACGGAGCTGATTTCATTGGTGTCAAAGCCCTTGCCGGACATCTGTCCGGAGCCGATGGCCATCAGGGAATTGAGCGTCTGATAGGCCTCGGTCGTCGCATAATCCTCAGGATGAAGCCATGCCAGGATCCGGCGCTGCTGAAATCCCCGGATAATCGGTGAATCCGGGAGCAGTGCCAGATGGAACAGAATCGGCACTGCCGGAATGCCGACGGCCACCATCGCAGCGATCAGCCTTGCACGAATGCCGCCGACAAACATGACGGTAAAAAATATCAGCGCCAGCATGATACTGGTTGACAGATCGGGCTGTCTGAACACCAGGGCGATCGGCGGCAAGACAAGTGCCAGACAAATCAGATCAAACCAGACATACCGCACCTTTTCCCTGTATTTCATAATAAACGCTGCATAGAACAAAATCAATAAAATTTTCGCCGCCTCCGCCGGCTGAAAACGGATGCCGGCTATCACCAGCCAGCGCTGCGCATTGTGGGAGGAATACCCAAAACGTAAAACCAAAAATAATAAAACGATATTCAGTGCATAAAAGAACCAGTAGAACCTGAGAAAGATGTGATAATCCAGAAAAGCGAGGAAAACGGCCATGCCGACGCCGAGCAGGAAACCGTACAGCTGCCTTCTGGCCAGGGCTTCATCCGCGCTGGAGATCGCGAAAATGCCGATCATGGTCAGGGCACTGCACAGCAGGAGCAGGAGAAAATCGAAATTCTGTATGCGAATCGGTGATTTCTTCGTCATGTCAGTCTCCTGGATTTCATCAGTCCGCGTTGACCGCACCGCCCTGCAGCTCCTGGGCCGTTCCGGTGACCAGCTCGCCCGAATCCTGCAGACTGTAATAGTACGAAAGCACGTCATGGGTGATCTGCGCCGCGTAGCTGGAGGTGTAGCCGTAGGCAATCCGGGTGGCAATCGCGATTTCCGGTGACTCGTAAGGTGCATAGCAGACAAAAAGCGCGTGGTTCGGTCTGCTCTTTGACTCTTGTGCCGTTCCGGTCTTTCCGGCCACCGTGATACCGAAGCCGTCGTAATAGGACATGTTTTCCACCACCTGGCGCATTCCGACATGGATCGCGCTCCAGTAGGATTCATCCAGGTCCACCTGATTGCGGATGGCAGCGCTGTTGTCATAGAGGAGGTTGCCGTCCGCGTCCTTGACCTGATCGATCAGGGTGAGATTATAGCAGGTGCCGCTGTTGGCGACCGTCGTCACATAGCGGGCCAGTCCCACCGTGGTGAAGGAATTGGTTCCCTGACCGATGGCGCTTCTGACGGAGTCCTGATCCGAGATCTGCGGCTCGTTTTCATTGATCTCGATCCCGCTCTTCTCCGAAAGTCCGTAGAGATTCGCATATTTCGCGAGCGTCTTTAAGCCCCGGTCGGAGGAGTAAACGTCGTTGACCATGCCAAGATGATAGCCGATGTCATAGAAGAAGTAGTTGCAGGAATTCTTGATGGCGCCGGTCACATTGAGGGAGCCGTGCGCACCGGGATAGATCCAGCATTTGGGCTCGCCGTAGACCGCTTCGTACACGCCCATACAGGTGGTGTGGCTGCCCGTTGTGATCACGCCTTCCATGAGGCCTGCCGTGGCTGAAACCATCTTGTAGGTCGAACCGGGAGCCGTGCGCTGCTGCGTCGCGTAATTGTACTGCGGATTGGTCAGATCCATGCGGATCTGGGCGTAATAGGCCGCATCCACCCCGTTGGCCATCCGGTTGTTGTCATAACTGGGATAGGACACCAGCGCCAGCACATCTCCTGTTTTCACATCCGTGATCACGATGGAGCCCGTACAGGGATCCAGGGCCAGCTGGGCCGGAGTGATCTCCAGGTTCTTGATGCGTTTCTGCATGAAGGTATAGGCGCTCTCCGCGCGCCTGGCCCAGAGATCAGCGTCCTGATCGGATATCTTGATCTTTTCCTGTTCAAGAAGGATGTCACAGACCTGTGCGCCGGTGATCTGATCGCTGTTGAGCATGAATTTGTAGAGCCGCTTCTCAAATTCCCGGCTGTTATCGAGCCGTTCACAGATCTTGTCTATGACCTTTTCAAACACCTGCTCGGAATCGGAATACTGGTTGTCCAGGGGAAGCTTGCCCACATCCACCCAGTTTTTCGCGATGCAGTGTCGGAGATAATCCGTCAGGGAAATGGTTTCATCCCTCGTCCAGGCTACATAAGTCTCGTCCTCTCTGTCGATCAGCTTGGTGTCAATGATGCCCGCCTCATAGAGCAGCTGGACGATCAGACTCTCATATACCTGATACTCATAGTTCAGATTCTCATACGGGGTTTTGTTCACCGTAAGCTCTTCGCGGATTCTCTCGATCACGACGTTTTTCTTTTCCTGATACTGTGCAAGCACGGCGAGCTCCGTCTCGCCGGCATCCGGAGATTTGAAATGGGACGTGTCAATCACGGAATTGTTGAACATCGCATAGTACACATCGTAGATCGGAATCATCAGGCTGGAGCCCCTGGGGGTGTTGTCCGGCGTGTAGGAATGGATGTTCTGGAGCTTCGCAATGATGATACCCGCAAGACGCTCCTCCAGGATGTTGTAGGCGGCCTTCTGCAGATTCTTGTCCAGGGTCAGGTACACATCATTGCCGGCGGCGGGATTGACGGATTCGCTGATCTCGATGACCTTGCCCAGCTTGTCGACAAAGACGGTCTCCGATCCCTTGATTCCCTGCAGCTCCGTTTCCATCGCCTGTTCGATGCCGGTCTTCCCGACGGTGTCATTGTTTTCATATCCGGGATGCTCCTCCTGGAGCGTGGCGAGCTCCTCCTGGGAAACCTTTCCGGTATAGCCAAGGATCTGGGAGAAATACTTGCCGTCGATATAGGATCTCGCCGTCTCCTCGGCGATGGAGATGCCCGGCAGCACGTCGCTGTTTTCCATCACATCCGCCACGGTCTTATCGCTGACGCGCTCGGATACCGTGGTGGTGATATATTTCTGATAGCTGTTCAGATTCATCTTGTACCGGATATTGACAATCTGCAGGGCGCGCAGTCTGGTGTAGCCGCGCCCGGGCATAAAGCCCTTTCTGGCTTCCGGATCCTCGTACTCTCCCACCCCGAACAGCGTGCAGAGGTCGTCGATCACCTGGGGGGCGGTTTTCGTGCGCTCCTCGTGCGTCAGATCATCGATGTTGGGATGTCCGTAGACGTCCGCCAGAAAGCGCAGAAGCGATGTACCGCTGACGGAAAACGTGTACTCTCCCTCCTCCAGTTCGATCGGCAGATCATTGACCGGGTCATCGCCGTTTTTTAAAAGGATGGTTACCAGCTTGTCAATCGCGTTGTTGATGGTCCGGTTCCGGTTTCTTCCGCTTTCAAACACGTCCTCGATGGTGACGGAGTTGGACAGCTCGTTGTAGGCAAGAAGATTTCCGTTGCGATCGAAGATCTTGCCACGGGAGCCGGGAATGGACCGCTGTTTGCGGATCAGCAGCTGGAAGGAATCCAGATACTCCGCGCCGTGTACGATCTGCAGATCAAAGATTCTCGCGATCAGCACGCATGCAAAGACACACACCAGAAGGATAAGAAGAAACGATCTGGTACGGATAAAACGCAGAAAATGATGTAAGGACTCCCTAAACAAATTTTTTAGCCCTCCGAAGCTCCCCTGCTTCCAGCCGTTCGTTGATAAAAAAATAGAACGGATACAGGGGAAGTGAAACAAGCAGCGTGAATACTGCCTCCGGCAGGATGATGTGGAACAGATAAAACCAGAAGGCGAAACGGGAACGCAACAGGAAGAACAGGACGTAGCAGGCGAAGCCGTACGCGATGTCCATGCCGGGAATCAGCACCATCGGAAGCACATAGCCGCCCGAGGTGTAGATCCGGTGGAATTTGCCTGCCACAAAGCCGAGAAACATGAAGATCAGCGCATAGATTCCCAGATAATCCCCGAAGACGATATCAACAGCCAGTCCCGCAAAGAAGCCGAGCATGATACCGGTCTGTTCGCCGCGCATCAAAGCCCAGGATACAACAAGGATAAGCAGCAGATTCGGTGTAATCGCCGTAAGCGGGACAAACCACGTCACCGAGACCTGAAACAGGAAAGAAAAAAACAGGAAGATGGCATAGAAAAGCACCCGGATCATGAGCCGCTCTCCTGTTCCGATATCGACCGGTAATCCTTTTTCATCGTCCGGATGACCAGCACTTCGCCAAGATGCTCGAAATCCACGGCGGGAATCATCTCTCCCGACTTGGTCAGATTGTTGGCGTCCAGCTCCACGCTGCTGATATATCCGATAAGGATACCGGGCAGATACTTGTCGCTGATGTTGCTGGTGACGATTTTGTCGCCTACGGATACGCGGTTTGCGGGATCCACCAGCTTGGACCACGAGATTTTGCCGTTTTTGTAAAGCTCCAGCGATCCGGATACGATCAGATTGTCAGAGGAGGACAGGACCATGCCGGAAACCGCCGCGTTGTCCGCGATGATCGCCTGCACGCGCGCCCAGTCGTCGCCCACGGTGTTGATCCTTCCGACCAGGCCGGAGCCGGCGATCACATTCATGTCCACTTCGATTCCGTCCAGCGAGCCCTTATCGATCAGGAAGCTGTCATACCAGTTGCCGGCGTCCTTGGCGATGATTCTGGCACCCGTCTTTTCAAAGGAGACATACTGCTCGTCCAGATCGTAGAGCTTGCGCAGGGCGGAAAGCTCGTAGGCGTCCTGCTGCAGATAGATATTCTCCGTCTGCAGCGCCTCAATCTGACGCTTGAGCTCCGCGTTTTCCGATTCCAGGAGACGGATATTGCCGATCAGCGCACTTTTGCTGATTATCCAGTCATTGACACGCACCAGTCCCCGTTCAAAGGGCACCAGCGAGGATTCCAGAAATGAAAATGCACGGGAATTCATCACATCCGTGGCAGAGGTCACGAGAATCAGTGCCACAGACAGAATGGACATCAGAAAAAGGAGATACTTGGCAGGTATGGTGACCCTTTCTCCCTCCTTTTTGATGACGGGACTCATTTTCCGCCACCCTCAATGTCGTAGGCAAGGGTTCGGTAGTTGCTCTCCCTTATGATTCTGGCCAGTCCCATGGAAACCGAAACCACCGGGATCTCCGAGAGATTGACGTTTAAGTTCACACCGTCGGAGATGTGCTGTGCCAGGTGCCTTGTCTGGGAAGCGCCGCCGGTGAGGTAGATGCCGTGCTTGTAGATGTCCGCGGCCAGCTCCGGCGGTGTGCGCTCCAGCGTGGCCTTGATGTCGTCAAGGATCTGGTCGAAATCGTCGATCAGCGCCATGTCGATCAGATGCGTCGGTATTTTGCGTTCCACAGGGAGACCCGTCACGATGTCGCGGCCGTAAACCAGAGCGTCCTCTCCTGTCTTTTCGAGGTTTCTCAGGGAGATTCTTAAGTTTTCGGCCGTCTTCTCTCCGATGATCAGGGAGAGTTCCTTGCGCACCGTGCTGCGGATCGTCTCGTCAAATTTCCTGCCGGCGATCTTAATGAGCTTGCTGATGACGATGCCGCCGAGAGACAGCACCGAAATCTCCGTGGTCTCAAAGCCGATATCAACCACAAGCACGCCCTGCGCGTTCAGGACGTCAATATCCATACCCAGACCGTCCGCGACGGCCTTTTCCACCAGCATGATGTCCCTGGCGCGCACATTGCTGTCGCGGATCAGATCACGGAAGGCCTTTCTTTCCACCTCGGTCACATCATGGGGAATCGCGACGTAGACGTCGATGGGCTTGGACTGGTTTTTCATCTGCGCATTGATGAACAGACGCACCAGTGTCTCCATGTGATTGATGTCGGCAATCACGCCGTTGGCCAGCGGATAGGAAATCTTGATGTTGCCCGGCGCCTTTTCATACATATCGTAGGCGGAATTGCCGTAAGCAAAGACATGGGTCTTATCCTTGACCGCAATCATGTTTTTTTCGACGATCACACCGTCGGCGTTGAGGTCATAAATCTTGATGTTGCTTGTACCAAGATCGATTCCAAAGGTATTGGCGCTCATCACGTCCCCTTTCGTTATTCAGAATAATTCTTTAACAGTCTGTGTTGCCGGAAACTGAAGTAACAGCCGTCGCCGATGATCAGATGATCCGCGAGGCGGACGCACAGGACATCCCCCGCCTGCTCCACCTTGGCCGTCAGTTCGATGTCATCGTTGCTCGGCGCCGGATCACCGCCCGGATGGTTGTGCATCAAAATGATGCTCGATGCGCCCTGTCCGAGTGCCGTCTGATAGATTTCCCGCGGTGTGATCATCGCGCGGCTGACCGTGCCTGTGGACACCACGCTCTCGGCGATAAGAGCCATCCGCGCGTTGAGCGTAAGGAGAAGCACCTCCTCGCGATCCTTGTGTCTTAAGCGCTCCATGTAATGTGCGGCCACCTTTTTCGGACTGGTAAAGCAAAGCCCCGGTCTGGTGCGCGCTTCGGACATCCTCTGGGAAAGCTCCGTAATGCATTTGAGCTTCACGGCCTTCACATGGCCGATGCCCGGGATCCTCTGCAGATCCGTAAGCGACAGATGATTGAGACCGGCCAGTCCTCTTTCCTCCTTGCCCGCATGAAGGATGCGCCATCCGATCTCCGTGGGAGTCAGCCCGCCGGATCCGGTCCGGATGATGATAGCCAGCAGCTCGGCATCGCTCAGGGCGCCGGGACCCAGCCTTTCAAATTTTTCGTAGGGAAGCTCCTCCTTTAGAATCTCTCCCTCCCGCAGCATGCCGGCGATGGAATGGGTGTCCGTCCTTTGGCAGGCTGCTTCCTTCCTGTGTCTGTTCATGCGAATCCGCTCCTTTCTGCGCTCCGGGCAGTCGGGTGGTTTCGCAAACATTAATTATACCATATTTCTTACGCGATGGAAATCATCTTTTTATCCTTCAGATTCTGAACGGTTTTCAGGATCCCCAGCTTTGCATGCGGCCAGGTCAGCCCGCCCTGAAAATAGACATTGTACGGCGGTTTCATCGGGCCGTCGGCGGACAGCTCAATGGAGCTTCCGGAGATGAAGGCGCCGGCTGCCATAATGACCGGAGCATCATATCCGGGCATGTCCCAGGGGGTGGGCGTCACATGGGCATCGACGGGCGCCGCCGCCTGAATGCCCTCGCAGAAGGCGCAGACCCGCTCGGGCGTCTCAAGGGTGATTGCCTGAATGATGTCAAACCGTTCTGCTTCGGCGTCCGGATAACAGGAAAAGCCCAGCCGTTCATAGAGGGAGGCTGCAAAGATCGCGCCCTTCAAGGCAGAAGCCGTCACGGTGGGCGCAAGGAACAGCCCCTGATAGAAGGCAGGCAGGATTCCCAGGGAGGCGCCCACCTCCTTTCCCAGTCCGGGAGAGGTCAGGCGTCTTGCCGCATTTTCGATACAGATCTTTTTGCCCGTCAGATATCCTCCGATGGGGGCCAGTCCGCCGCCGGGATTCTTGATGAGGGAGCCCACCACCAGATCCGCGCCGACATCGGAGGGCTCCGTCGTCTCCACAAATTCCCCGTAGAAGTTGTCCAACATACAGAGGGTGTCCGGACGGAACCCCTTGATAAAGGCGATCAGCTCGCCGATTCTCTCAACGGACAGTGTCGGCCTGGTCTGATAGCCTTTGGAGCGCTGGATGGTGACGAGCCTGGTGCGCTCATTTAATGCCGACCGGATGCCTGGATAGTCAAAGCCGCCGTCAGGAAGCAGATCCACCTGCGCATAGGTGATGCCGTATTCCGCAAGCGATCCCAAAGACTTGCGGATTCCGATCACCTCCTCCAGCGTGTCATAGGGCTTGCCGACCGGGGAGAGCAGCTCGTCCCCCGGACGCAGATTCGACATAAGCGACAGCGCCAGCGCATGGGTGCCGCAGGTAATCTGCGGGCGCACGAGCGCATCCTCCGTGTGAAAAATCTCCGCGTAGACCTGCTCCAGCGTGTCCCGTCCGATATCGTTGTAGCCGTACCCGGAAGTTCCAAGCAGACAGGCCTCACTCACCCGGGCCTTCTGCATGGCATGAAGGACTCTCGCCTGGTTGATCTCCGCTATCTCATCAATTGTCCTGAAGCGCTCTTCAAGCGCCTTCAGCACCTGCGCCCCGAATTCGATGACCTCACGGTCAATGCCCAGGCTTAAGAACGCCTGCTCCTTTGTTTTCCGGATTTCTTCCTGTTTCATATGACTCCTCTACATGAATGAGTATTACCGGATGCGATTACGGGTTTTCTTTCCCGGTCGTCCAGGAATCCGCAAGAATGCGGCCGATGATCGCGTCGTCACCCTGAAGCATCCGCCTGTCCAGCCAGAATACATCCCGTTCTCTCCGAAACCAGGTGAGCTGCCTCTTGGCAAAATGCCTTGTGTCCCGTTTGATTCTATCCACGGCCTCCCCGAACGACCATTCCCCCTTCAGATAACCGGTCATCTGCCTGTAGCCCAGTCCCTGCATGGAGGGCTCCTCTCCGGTCAGTCCTAAAGCCAGGAGCCCGCGTACCTCCTGCTCCAGCCCTCTTTCGATCATCTGGTCCACCCGGACATTGATCCGCTCGTAGAGCTTCTCCCGTTCGTCCGTCAGCACATAGTAGCGAAAATCATAGGCCGGTTCTCGCGTTCTCTCCCTCTCGTTGTGGCTGCTGATGCATTCTCCGGTCTGGTGATAGTATTCCAGCGCCCGTATGACACGTTTTACGTTGTTTTCGTGAATCACGGCAGCCGATGCCGGATCCACGGTCACAAGCTCCTCGTGCAGCGCGTGGGCACCCAGCTTTTCGGCACGAAGTTCCAGCTCCTTCCTGTAATCCCTGTTGTCATCCGATTCGGCAAAACGGGTCCGGTAAAGCACCGACTGGATATAAAAGCCGGTTCCGCCGACCAGCATCGGGAGATGACCGCGCGCTGAGATCGCCTCGATTGCTTTCACGGCCTCCTGCTGAAAGCGGTAGATGTTGAATTCCTCGCGAGGATCAAGGATGTCGATCAGGTGATGGGGAATCCCCTCCATCTGATCGGGACGGATCTTGTCCGTTCCGATATCCATCCCCCGATAGACCTGCATGGAATCTGCGGAGATGATCTCCCCGTCGAGCATCTTCGCAAGCCGTAAAGATAATCCGGTCTTTCCGACGGCGGTCGGTCCCGTGAGCACAAGCAGCTTCTGCATCGCCATCGTTCAGTCAACCACGCGCTTAAAACGCTTGTCAATCTCATATCGGCTCATGATGATGAGCGTCGGACGCCCGTGGGGACAATGATAGGGATTTTCCAATGTCATCATCTGATCAAGGAGAGAGGAAACCTCCTCTATCGTCATCCGCGTGTTGCCCTTCACGCTCGCCTTGCAGGCCATGGATGCGATCCGCTGCGTCACTGCCACAGGATCCCTGTCAGGCAGGGTGTTTTCGGAAAGTTCATCCAGGATCTCCAGGAAAAACGTGCGCTCGTCGGCAGCGCCGTACAGATCGAGGGGAATCCCCCGTATCGCCACGCTCCTTGCGCCGAAGGCCTCGATTTCAAAGCCGAGCTTACGGAAAACGGCCGCATGGCGCGTAAGCATCTCCTCTTCCGCCGGTGTCAGGCTGACGATGACCGGCGGATCGATCATCTGGGAGATCGTTTCGTGCTCATGGTAGCGCTTCATCATTTTCTCGTAATTCACTTTTTCATGCGCGGCGTGCTGATCAAGAAGAAGGAGCTTGTCCCGGCAGGCGATCACCCAGTAGGTATCGAAGAGCTGTCCGAGAATCCGGTACTCAGGCCGCGCTGCGTCCGAAAGGATGCGCGGTATCTCACCCTCCTGCGGATCCGTGTCCGCCGCGTGATCCGACATGACGATGGGTTTGCCGGAAAGTCCGAAGGCCAGGAGCTGTGACTGGTCCTTATGCTTTGTTTCTTCAAAAGAGGCCTCCGTGTAAGGATCGGCCCGTTCGTTCGCTTCCTGAAAGAGTCCCGTCTCAAAGGGCTCCGCAACCGCGGGAACGGAAAAACGCTGCACGGCGTTGCGCTCCGCATAATCATACCCCAGCTCCCGATCCGATTTCTCGTCAAGCAGAGCGTCGGGAATCATCTCACTTCCTGACAGCGTATCCGCAACGATCCGGGTCAGTGTTCCTGAAACGGCAAAGGAATTGCCGAAACGCACCTCCATTTTGGTCGGATGAACGTTGACATCCACCTGGTCGGGGGGGAGGCTTACATTCAGCACGGCAAACGGAAACTTATGCTGCATCAGATAGGCCCGGTACCCCTCCTCCAGCGCGGCCGAAAGCATCCTGTCGCGCACAAATCTGCCGTTGACGAAAAACAGCTCATGGGAACGGCTTGCCCTGTTGATCGCGGGCTTTCCCAGGTAACCGGTGAGGTGAAGGCCGCCCTCCTCCCCGTCTATGGGCAGAATGGAGGCGGCGATATCTCTGCCGAAAATCCGGTAGATGTTTTCCTTCAGATCACCGGATCCGGAGGTGTGGAAGCGGTCCGTGTGATTGCTGATGAAGCGGAAAGAGATCTCCGGATGCGCAATGGCGAGATGCTCCGCGAGATCCGCCACATGCATGGCCTCCGTCTGCGGCTTTTTCAGAAACTTTTCCCTCGCGGGGGTGTTGTAGAACAGGTTTCTCGCGACGATGGTCGTGCCCTCCGGCGCGCCGACCTCTTCAAAGCTCATCTCGCGCCCGCCCTCGATGCAGTATCTCACGCCCGTGAGTGCTTCCTTCGTGCGGGTGATCATCTCCACGCGGGATACGGCTGCTATGCTGGAGAGCGCCTCGCCGCGAAAACCCAGGGAATGAAGGGAAAAGAGATCCGAAATGGTCTCGATCTTGCTCGTGGCGTGCCGTAAGAACGCCTTGCGCACCTGTGAGGCTTCGATCCCCTCTCCGTTATCCGTCACGCGAAGCATACCGATTCCGCCGTCCTCTATCTCGATGGTGATCATGGTCGCTCCGGCGTCGATGGCATTCTCCACCAGCTCCTTGACGGCGCCCGCGGGGCGCTCGACGACTTCGCCCGCCGCGATCTGATCGATGGTTACGGCATCCAGCTCATGTATCGTTTTCGGCATCCTGTCCGTCCTTTCCGGCAATATAGCGGTTTTTCAGCATGCTCTGCCAGCGGTAGAGGGTGTTGAGCGCATCAAAGGGGGTGAGACGGTCGACCTCGATCTCCTTCAGCTCTTTGATGATATCGGCATCGCTCACCGTATTAAAAAAGGAGAGCTGATTGCGGTCCACATCATCCATCGGCTTCACTGCCTTCTGTTCCGTGCCCTTTGCGGTGTTGACCTCGATGCTGCGGACGCGCTCGGTGATGTCGCTGCCCACAAGCTCCGCCAGGATCAGCTTGGCGCGGTCGATCACCATGTCCGGCACACCGGCGAGTCTGGCCACCTGGATGCCATAGCTCTTGTCCGCGCCGCCCCGTACGATTTTTCTTAAAAAGACGATGTCATCGCCGTTTTCCCTGACGGCGATGCAGTAGTTGTTCACATTGTCGATCTTGCCCTCCAGCTCGGTGAGCTCATGATAGTGGGTCGCAAACAGCGTCTTGGCACCAAGAATGCGCCGGTTGGAGATATACTCCACCACCGCCCAGGCGATGGAGAGCCCGTCATAGGTGGAGGTGCCGCGTCCGATTTCATCGAGGATGATGAGGGAATGCTTCGTCGCATTGCGGAGGATATTGGCCATCTCACTCATTTCCACCATGAAGGTCGACTGACCGCTGGCCAGATCATCCGATGCGCCGACCCGCGTGAATATCCGGTCCGCAATCCCGATCTGCGCGCTGTCTGCCGGAACAAAGCTTCCGATCTGCGCCATCAGAACAATGAGTGCCGCCTGCCGCATATAGGTGGATTTTCCGGCCATGTTCGGCCCTGTGATCACTGCCACGCTGTGCTTTTTTTCATCGAGATGGATGTCATTGGCGATGAAGAGCTCCGATCCGGAGAGCATCTGCTCCACCACGGGGTGTCTGGCGTTTTTTACTTTTATCAGCCCGTCCGTACGGATTTCCGGCTTGACGTAATGATTCTTCTCGGCGACATGCGCCAGTGATGCGTAGGCATCCAGGAGGGAAAGCGCGTCCGTCGTCTTCTGCACGCGGGCGATTTCCGCGGCCAGACGGTCTCTTATCCTTGTAAAGCAGGCATATTCGAGCGTGTTCACCCGCTCCTGGGCGTGCAGAATCGTATCCTCCAGCTCCTTGAGCTTCGGCGTGATGTAGCGCTCGGCGTTGGTGAGCGTCTGCCTGCGGACGTAATCCTCCGGCACCTTGTCCTTAAACAGATTGGTCACCTCAAACGCATAGCCGAATACGTTGGAATACTTGATTTTCAGGCTCTTGATTCCGGTTCTTGCCCGCTCGCTCTCCTCCAGCTCCAAAAGCCACCGGTTCCCGTCCGTCATGGCTTTGCGGCAGCGGTCGATCTCCTCGTCGACCCCGTCCTTTATGAAGCCGCCGTCCCGCACGGAGAGAGGCGGCTCCTCCACGATGGAGGAAGAGATGAGCTCATGCAGATCCGTCAGCGGATCTACAGCCTCAGCAAGCGCTAAGAGCGAAGCCGTCGTGTCACTCTCCTCCACATCCGCAAGGGCGGTTTTGATCGCGGGCAGCATTCCGATCGACGTGGAAAACGCCAGCAGATCCCTCGGATTTGCGGTGTGAAAGCTGATTCTGCTCATCAGCCGTTCCAGATCATAGACGGGCGTCAGATACTCCCTTAATTCCTCCCTGACGATGGGATATTTCACCAGCATATCCACGGCATCGAGCCTGCTCTGTATCGCTGCCGCATCGATCAGCGGCTGCTCCACAAAGGCGTGAAGCCGTCTTGCTCCCATGGCGGTTTTTGTCTTATCGAGGACCCACAGAAGGGATCCGCGCCGCTTTTTCTCACGGAGCGTCTCCACCAGCTCCAGATTCCTTCTGGTGGCCAGATCCAGCAGCATATACCGGCTTGCGAGATACGGCGTAAGCTTCGTGATGTTGTCCGGTTCCTGCTTCTGCATGCGCCGGAGATAGGAAAGCAGCGCGCCCGCCGCCACGGTTCCGCAGGGGAATTCAGTTATGCCAAGCGCCTGAAGGGAGGACACATGAAAATGCCCGGTCAGCGCCCTCTCCCCCTCCGTTTCGTCAAAGGCATGGGCATCCTGCGTGAAGATCACCGCGCCGATTTTTTCGCGGATAAAGGTAAGATCCGCGCCGCTCATGGTAAATGCCTCGTTGCAGATCACCTCCGTGGGAGAAAACTTCTGCAGCTCATCAAAGCATTGGCGAAGGTCTTCCGTCTCCGTCACCAGGAATTCGCCGGTGGTGATATCCGCAAAGGAGAGGCCGATCCGGTCAGGCGTGTAGTAGATACAGCAAAGATAGTTGTTTTCGGAAGCCTCCAGCGACTGCATGTTCAGATTGGTGCCGGGTGAGACGATGCGGATCACTTCCCGTTTCACCATGCCCTTGGCTTCCTTCGGATCCTCTACCTGTTCGCAGATCGCCACCTTGTAGCCGCGGCTGACGAGCTTTGACAGATAGGAATCCGCCGCGTGAAACGGCACGCCGCACATCGGAGCGCGCTCGTCAAGACCGCAGCTCTTGCCCGTCAGTGTGAGCTCGAGCTCCGCGGAGACGGTTTTCGCATCGTCAAAAAACATCTCATAGAAGTCGCCGAGACGATAAAAAAGAATACAGTCGCTGTATTCCTCCTTCGTCTGCAGATAGTGTTCCATCATCGGCGAAAGCTTCTTCCGATCCTCGTCGCTTATGTTATACAACTGCTTCTACACTCTCTTTCCGATGTAATAAAACCCGTGTGCCTCGTCGAGGGACACGCGTACAAACTGTCCGACCTCCGCGGCCTCGCCCGGAAAATGCACCAGCAGGTTGTTGGAAAGCCGCCCGGTAAGGAGTCCCGGATGATCCTCATTGACTCCCTCCGCCAGCGCCTCCTGCACCTCTCCCACATGGGCCGCCGTCTCTTCTCCGGCAATTCTCTGCACGACAGAAAGCAGTCTGTCAAAGCCCTGCTGTGCAGTGTCGTGTGCCACCTGGTCCGGAAACCCGGCGGCCGGCGTGCCGGTTCTTCTGGAGTAAAGGAAGGTGAACGCATTCTGAAAGCGCACCCGCTCGACGACGTCGATGGTCTGGTCCACGTCGGAAGGTTCCTCGCCGGGAAAGCCGATGATGATATCCGTCGTCAGCGCGGCATCCGGGATTCGTTCTCTGATTTTTTCTGTCACGAAAAGATACCGCTCCCTGTCATAGCCGCGGTTCATCCTTTTGAGAATCCGGTCCGAACCGGACTGCAGCGGCAGGTGGATGTGCCTGGCGATATTCCCGTGCTCCCTGATGACCTCGATCAGCTCGTCGGAGAGGTCTCTTGGGTGGGACGTCATAAACCGCACTCTGCCGATCCCGGGCGTTTCCGCAACACGGGCTAAAAGTGTCGGGAAATCAACAAAACAGGATCGTTCCTCCTCCGGCACCTTGATGCCGTAGGAGTTGACATTCTGTCCCAGGAGCATGACCTCCTTCACCCCGTCGTCAGCCAGGCGCTTCACCTCTTCCAGGATCTCCTCCGGGCGTCTGCTCCGCTCTCTCCCCCGCACGTAAGGGACGATGCAGTAGGAGCAGAAATTGTCGCAGCCGAACATGATGTTCACGCCGCTCTTGAAGGCGTATTTGCGTCTGGACGGCAGACGCTCCGCCATGGCATCCGCCTTGTCCCAGACGTCGATGAGGAGCGTCCCTTCGTTTTCCGGCGACAGCACCGCATCCAGAAGGGAGGGAAAGGTGTAGAGATTGTGGGTTCCGAAAATCAGATCCACGAAGGGATAGCTTTTCCGGATTTTTTCTGTGTGGATCTCCTCCTGCATCATGCATCCGCAGACGGCAAGCTTCCTCCATGGAGACTTCTTCTTGGCGCTCCCGACCGCCCCCAGGCGTCCGAAGAGCCGCTTATCCGCGTTTTCCCGCACGGTACAGGTGTTGTAGATGAGAAAATCAGCCTCCTCGGAGTCGGTGATTTCATATCCGGCCTCCTCCAGGATGCCGGCCAGCTTTTCCGAATCCCTGGCGTTCATCTGGCAGCCGAATGTGACGACGCAGGCGGTCGGTTTTCTGCCCAGAGAGACAGAAAGCGCGCGAACCTTTTCCTCCGCGCGTTGAATCGCTTCGTATTCTCTTTGTTCCTCGAGATTTCGCATATCCATGACTCAGAACGGCGTGCGCTCCTCCTGTTTGCTGATCCGAAAACGCCCCCTTGCCTCCAGCACCATGACGCTTCGTGCGGCAAGAAGAACCGTCTTTTCTCCGGAAAGAGAGCGCTCTTCCGTCTCCACCCCGGTCTTGCCTGTGTCAATCACCACCGTCCAGGAAAGCGGCTTCGGAACAGAGGGAAGCGCAAAACGTTTTGCTTCCCAGTGGCAGTTGTAGATGCAGTACAGAAACGCGGGATCCTGCTCCTTGGCGTAGAGATTGCAGTACAGCATACCGACACTGTGTGAGAATCCGGAAAAATCAGGTTGCCAGGCATCTGTCCCGTGTGCCGACAGATCAGGAAAACCGTAGGCCTTGTAGTCCATCATCTTGAGCGGACCCGCCAGAGAAAGCATGCGGTGTTTTTTTCGGTAAGAGGCAAGAAACCTGAGAAACGACTGGGTCGCCTCTCCCATGGCCGTGGACTCTCCGCGCCAGTTGATCCAGGAGATGGCATTGTCCTGACAGTAGGGATTGTTGTTGCCCTCCTGCGTGTGAAGGAATTCATCACCCGCGCAGAGCATCGGTGTGCCCTGGGCAAAAAACAGCATGGTAAGCATGTTGAAGATCTGTCTGCGTCTTAAGCGCTGGATGCTGAGCTTTCTGGTGGGGCCCTCCACGCCGCAGTTCCAGCTGTTATTTACGGTGGTGCCGTCTGCGTTGTTTTCCCGGTTGGCTTCATTGTGCTTGTGCTCGTAGGACACGCTGTCGATCAGGCGGAATCCGTCGTAGTTTGAGAGGTAATTCACTGTCCCGTAGGCGTCGTGATGCCTGATCATCGCTCCGAAGAAGGCGCCGATCGAATGGTCGTCCCCCTTGATGAAACGTCTGACCGCATAGGAGAATTCGCCGTTGTACACCGAAACCGTGCGTCCCGTCTCGTTTTGATCCGCTTCGGATTTCTGCAGCCTGTCGGGATCAATCGATTCATAGTAAATCTTGATTCCGGCAAGCGCGGGATCGCAGGCGACTGTCTCCGCCGGCAGACCGCCGCCGATCAGATGGAAGCCGTCAACACCATAGAACCGCACCCAATGACGCAGGACGGTGCTCAGGATCGCCGTGGGGTAATGCTGCGGAAACCAGAACTGCAGAATGAGCGCAAGATGATGCTTGTGCAGTGCATCCGCCAGCTCGTGAAACTCGCGGCACGGATCCTCCGAAGCGGAGTAAGCGCGGCGCGGAGCCAGATAGAAGCCCTGCTTGTAGCCCCAGTAGTTGATCCGGTACTTCTTTTCCTCCTCGTCTTCGTTCAGGTCATTATGAAGGAGCAGGGAGGGTTCGATTTCCTCCGCGGCGACTTCCTCATAGGCGGGCATCAGCTCCACAGCGGTTGCACCGAGGGACGAAATATAATCCAGCTTGTCGATCACGCCGGCAAAGGTGCCGCGGTGCTGCTTGGGCACTCCGGCGCTGGCGGATTTCGTAAAGCCGCGGACGTGCAGGAGGTAGATGAAATCCTCCTCCGGCTGTGTCCTGACATGAAGCCTGGATGCACGCGTCATCTGGAGAAAAGAAAGCGGCGGCTTCGTCAGAATGCTGGCATATACCTTTTTTTCATCAGGAATGGTCTCCATTTTTTCAAGACCGATGATGCGGAAGGCGCCGGGATCCACAAACTCTTTTTTGCGGTCAATCAGCCGGTAGCGGTCGTAGCGATCGGGAACCCCCTTGATCTTTACGGAATAGAGGCGCCCGGTGCGGGTGTCCTCCGGGAGGCTTACGGCGAGGCGATCCTTTCCCGAAGCGTCATAAAAAGCGATTCCGCATCCGCGCTCGGACGGGAAATAGCCGCAGAAAACAATCTCCCCGTCTTCCCGGAAGCAACGCGGCTCTGTCCTGTGATCTGCCATGACTGTAATTCCGTCTTTTCTCAATGCACTTCCTGCCTTCCAGATATGATTAAACCTCAATTTATTCAGTATATCACATTCCTGTTCTTTTGTCACATAAACGAGTGCTCAACAGGGGACGAAGGAAACGGGACGGCATGCAGGCTGCATTTTCCGTTCCGGTAATCCAGGAGAGAATGAGGGTTTTTCGAGCTCTGGTCATGGCGACATAGAGAAGTCTCCGCTCCTCCTCGAACTGTTCCGGAAGAACGATCCGTCTGGCCGGCATGATTCCCTCATTGAGTCCGGGAAGCCATACGGTGTCAAATTCCAGCCCCTTGGATGCGTGCATGGTGAGGATCCTCACACCGTCACTTTTTGACGGTGCTTTCCGTGCATTTTTTTCCGCTGCCTCCCTTCGCTGTGTGATATGGAGGAGAAAGGCATTGGTGTCGCCAAACCCGGAGGCTTCGGCAAGGAACGCATCCAGGCGTTTCATTGCCGCTTTGAGGTCGTCCGGGGAAAGGGATCCGCAAAGAAATGCGTCATAACCGACCTGGGTCCGGATATAGCGGACGGCAAGCGACGGCCGCATGCCGCCGATAAAATGAAGATCACGAACAAGCTTTTTTATTACCCTGCACATGGAGGGCTGCCCGCGATAATACTCCTCCAGATTTTCCGGTCGAAACGGTTCTCCCCGGGCACACTCTCTGGAGAGAAACCGGTTCGGCCGGTTCATGATCCGAAAGAAGTCCTCCCGCGTCGGATTGCGGGACGCAAGCCTTAGATAGGCGAGCATATCCTGTATGTCCTGACCGGAAAAGGGAAGACTTTCCCGTGTGTTGCTTCCCGCTACCGGAATTCCGGCATCCTGAAGGGCGCACGAAAGCTGTTCGGCGGCGGCGTGGGTTCTGACAATCAGGGCAAACGTGTCCTGATTGTTTGAGAGTCCAGAAAGTCCGGAAGCGATTTCCGCCCTCTCCTTTTCGGCTGTCGGAAAGGGTTTTAAAAGAACGGCGCCGCATTCCTCACGCCCTGCTTTTTGAACCTTCTGAATGCGGTTTTTGTTTTCCGTGATGACCATGCCGGAGGCATCGATGATCTCCCTGCGGCACCGGTAGTTCATTTCAAGTGCATAGACATCCGCTTCCGGATAGCTCTCCTTGAATCTCCGCATACAGGACGGATCCGATCCGCGGAAGGCGTAGATGGACTGATCGTCGTCCCCGACCACCAGCAGATTGCCGCGCTTTCCGGCAAGCATGGCAATGACCGCAGCCTGGATCTGATTGACATCCTGGTACTCGTCGACCTGCAGATACCGGAAACGGTTCTGCCAGAAGGAAAGCACCTCCGGATGCTCCCTGAACATCTGCAGACACAGGGAAATCATATCTTCAAAATCCGCCTTGCCAAGACTTCTCTGCATGCGGAGATATCCCGCATACACCCGCGGAAAATGGGATCCGTAGGGAAGCATCGGATTTTCCTTTACCGTTTCCTCCCCGCTGTTCTTTGCTCTGCCGATTTCCGAAAGATACGCTTCTACAAGTTCATCGGTAACCTGCATGTCACGGTCCCGTTCCTGCTCATCGGAAAGAAGCATTTTCAAAAGTGCTCTCTTCTCACGATCCGTCAGAATGGTCAGCGGTTCTTTGCCTGCGGCGGCGTGAAAGTCACGAAGCATTTTAAAGAAACAGGAGTGAAAGGTGCCGAAGGAAACGTCCGCATAACGGTTGTCCGTTTTGTCCGCAAACCGGTGCTGCATCTGCAGGGCGGCCGCTTTGGTAAAGGTGATGGTGAGAATCTGTGAGGGGGGAATGTGATATTCTTCGATGAGATAACGGATGCGTTCGGTGATGACGAAGGTTTTGCCGCTGCCCGGTCCCGCAAGAACCATCGCGGGACCGTCGCGGTGCGCGATCGCCCGCATCTGCGAGGCGTTCGCGCCGATTTTTCGTTTATGATCCTCCAAGCAGGGCTACCCCCTTTCGAATCCGTGACAGGCTCTCTTCCTTCCCGAGAATCTCCAGGATCTCGGTCGCCCCGCAGGGGGTCGTCGCCATACCGGAAAGCGCGATGCGAAGAGGCCAGAGCACATAGCCGTTTTTGTAGCCGTGTTCACCGATCCACCCGGAAAGCGCCTGATAGATCGCGTCATTGGTGTAATCGTCTTCACGCTCAAGAAACGGCAAGAGCTCCTTCAGTACGGAAAGGGACGTCGCTTCGTCCGTTTTCATCTTTTTGTGACAATACAGCGCGGGATCATAATCCGGCAGATGATCAAAGAAAGCGATCATATCCGGAATCTGCTGCGGCAGCTCGACGCGGGACTGCACCATGAGGGCGATCTTTTTCAGGGCGTCCGCGTCCGTGATCGAAGGAAGCGCTTTTTTGATGAACGGCATGGCGATTTCAGCAAATCTCTCCGGCTCCATGGCCTTGAGATACTCCCCGTTCATCCAGGAAAGCTTCTGGTAATCAAACACCGCAGGGGATCTGCTGATGCGGTGATAGTCAAAGCAATCGACCAGGTCGGTCAAGCTCATGATCTCCCGGTTATCCTCCGGCGACCAGCCAAGCAGCGCCACGAAATTGACCACCGTTTCGGGCAGGTAGCCGTGCTCGACCAGATCCTCAAAGGAGGTGTCTCCGCTTCGCTTGGACAGCTTCTTATGCTCACTGTCGGTGATCAGCGGACAATGGATATACTGCGGCACTTCCCAGCCGAAGGCCTGATACAGGCGGTTGTATTTAGGCGTCGAGGAAATGTACTCGTTTCCGCGCACCACATGGGTGATTCCCATCAGATGATCATCCACCACATTGGCAAAGTTGTAGGTCGGATAGCCGTCCGATTTGATCAGAATCATATCATCCAGCTCGCTGTTGTCCACCTCGATCTCTCCGTAGAGCACATCCGTAAAGGAGGTGCTGCCCTCCTTCGGATTGTTCTGGCGGATCACATAGGGCTCTCCTGCCCTGACGCGCGCTTCGGCCTCCTCACGGGGAATTGAGAGGCAATGCTTGTCATACATCATCACCTCTTTGCCGTCAATGACCTGTTTGAGACCGTCAAGCCGCTCCTGCGAGCAAAAGCAGTAATAGGCCTCGCCCCGGTCGATCAGCTGTCTGGCATAGTCCAGATACAGACCGCTCTTAACACGCTCACTCTGGACATAAGGACCGACAGGCCCGCCGATATCCGGACCTTCGTCGTGAACGAGACCGGCCTGCTTCATGGTGCGGTAAATGATCTCTGTCGCTCCCTCCACGAAACGTTCCTGATCGGTGTCTTCGATCCTAAGAAGGAAATCCCCGTCCTCATGCCTGGCTATCAGATAGGCGTAGAGTGCCGTGCGTAAGTTGCCGACATGCATTTTGCCGGTGGGACTCGGTGCATAACGTGTTCTGATTTTCATGCTCACTCCTTTTCAGATGCTTATCACCTGTGACGTCTTCTTACCAGGATCACAATTCCCGCAAGCAGCATCACCACCGCCGCAATGAGAATAAAGCCGATCACCATCAGGATATTGCCGACCGTCATCGGAATGGTGAGGTAGGTCTGGGCGGATTTTGCAGGAATCGTCACGAAATCCGTCGAGAGCGTCACCAGCGCTTCCACGGAATTGCCGAACAGACGCTGATTCATGCCGGCAATCAGCTCATCCACCTGATTGGTGAAGATGATCGGACAGGTGTAGACGACCGCTGTTGACTCACCGGAATCAAGGGTCTTCGTCGCACGCACGCCGACCGTGTAGCTCTTGGGGGCGGCGTTGTCCATATCGCTGCTCAGATACGACTCCTCTGACGTGGTGAGAAGGCCGGTCACGGTCACCTCGTCCTGTTCCTCGACCAGAATGCCATGTGCCTCCGGCAGAAATACCGTCTGAAGACCTGTCGTGGACAGATCCGCCGTGATGTCGTCGTCGATGCTCAAGTTCGGAAGCAGATAGGCAGGCGATCCGAAGGTCGCATAGTAATTGCCCGCAGTGTAATCCAGCACGACGCCGTCCGTCAGAGACAGGCCGTACCAGGAAAGAAGCTTGTCGAAATTGGGCATACTGCCCGGTGCCGCCGTCGTCGAGGTGGTGATGAGAAGATTTCCTCCCGCTTCCGCATAGGCCGAAAGCAGCTCGATCTCGCTGGGAGTAAAGTCCATCGAGGGTCCGTTGATGACGATCAGCTTGGCGTCCTCCGGTACACTTTCCACCTTGAGCAGCTCAATATCCTCCGTATGGACATTCGCATTTTCAAGAATGCCGGTATAGAAGGATTCCAGCTTCTGTTCTCCGTGACCGACGGTCGTGTAGGCGTGAATCAGTTCTTCGTCGGAGAGCGTCACATACTGAAGCGCATTGGTGATCTGTCCCTCCATGTCATAGCCGGTCGTGGTCTGCTGATAGGTCTGGTAATCAAAGTCTGTCTGATACATATCTTCGTAGGCGATGGCCTTGCTGCGGCCGTTCGTTTCATCGACGACGATCACGCCGGAATAGCCGGGATCCGTGTCGGTATACTGCTGGTAGAACTTGGAATTGGTGACCGGATCGATATAGGTGAGATGAATGTGACCACCTGCCAGGGCATAGGCCTTCAAAATGCGTTCGAGCGTCTGATCCTTGGTGCTCGAAGCCTCGTCGTTTTCCTGTGCGAGGAAATAGAGCGTAATCTCATCCGTGATCCGTGTGCAAAGCTGTTTGGAATCCTCCGAGATGGAATACAGCCTGCTGGTCGTGAGATCCACCTCACGGATTTCGTCGGGAATCTGAAGCGCGGCAAAATTGACGCCGACCACCGCCGCGATCACCACGAGAATCATGACCGTGCTGTAGGCCGTGACGGACAGATTGGTGCGTGAAACGGTGAATCTCCGTTTCAGGATGACCTGCGCGGTCAGAAACAGGAACAGCACCGTCAGGGAAATAAAGAAAATGATGCTGGTCAGATCGAAGCTTCCCAGATAGATCGTCATCAGCCTGCCGTTCCAGTTGATGGTCGCATTGAGCAGATCCTTGAGCCAGGTGACGGAGACGTTTTCGAAGCTCTCCCCCAGCAGATTGCAGGCAAGCAGCACGACCACGGACACCACGACACTGATGATCTGATTCTCGGTCAGGGATGAGATGAAAATGCAGACCGCGATCATCGCCAGCCCATACAGCCAGTAATCCAGGATGTCCGCATAGTTCCAAAGATACGGAATCTCTCCGAAGCGTCCCATGATCGGGGGCAGAATGCAGATCACCGCCGTCGGAATGGAAAAGACCGCCGCGATGGCGAAGAACTTGCCCATGACGATTCCGCCGACCGATACCGGCGCCGTCATGATGAGCTGATCAGACTTCAGACGCTTTTCCTCCGAAAAGGAGCGCATGCACAGAAGCGGGATCATGAAGACCAGGCCGATAAAGGCGGTGTTGTAAAGCGCGCCGTTCAGGTTCGGCGAAAGGCCCAGAAGGTTGTATCTGAGGAAGAAAAATCCGAAAATCAGAATGTTGAGGGCAATAAAGACCTCACCGATCATCGTCTGAAAAAAGGAGCGAAACTCCCGCTTGAATATGGCGCTCATTCCATTGCCTCCTCTCCTGTCTCATCCGGCACAATTTCCTCCGTGTCGTCCACTGCCTCCTCCGCGAAAATGCTCTCATCATATGCGCCGGTTGCTTCCGAACCGTTCTGATCAGCGAAGAAATCCGCATCCGTCGCCTGATCCGGTTCCTGCTGCATCTCTCCGACAGCTTCCATGGCTTCCTCGCTCGCGCGCTGTGCCTGTCTGGCAGCTTCCTCGGCCTCCGCACTGGTGAGCTCCAGGAAGACCTCCTCCAGAGACTGGGTCTCCAGCTGCATGCCCATCACGGGGATGGATCCGGCAGCGAACGCCCGGGCGATATCCGCGCGGATGTCCTCGGTGGTCTCCGTCTTTAAGGTGACCGCAAGCGAACCGTCCTCCGCCGGCTCACCAAACAGAAGCTCGGTGATCTGTGCCACCTCCGAAAGCGCTGCGCGGACAGCCTCTTCGCTGCCAAGCACCGTGGCATGAACCGTGACGGATTTCTGCATGCTGTTCTCCAGCTCGGCCGGTGTGCCGATGCCCATCAGTCTGCCGTGGGATATGATCATCACCTCGTCACAGACCTCGTTGACCTCGGAAAGGATATGGGAGCTGAGCATGACGATGTGCTCCTCCTTGAGGGAGCGGATCAGATCTCTGATCTCCAGGATCTGCTGCGGATCCAGTCCCACGGTGGGCTCGTCCAGAATGATCACCTCCGGAAATCCGATCAGAGCCTGTGCCAGGCCGACGCGCTGCTTATACCCCTTGGAAAGGTTGCGGATCAGCTTGTGCTGAAATTCGCCCAGCATCGTCATCTTCATCACCCGGGCGATCTGATCGCGCCGCTCCTTTTTCGGAACTCCTTTCAATTCCGCCACAAAGGTCAGATATTCCAGGACGGTCATGTCCGGATAAAGCGGGGGCAGCTCCGGGAGATAACCGATCTGCTTTTTTGCAGCTTTCGGCTGTCTGACGATGTCCGCTCCGTTGATGGTGACCGTCCCCTCGCTGGCGGCGATATAGCCGGTCATAATGTTCATGGTTGTGGATTTGCCGGCGCCGTTTGGCCCGAGAAAACCGTAGATTTTGCCCTTTTCCATGGTGAAGGTCAGGTGGTCCACTGCCGTTTGCCCACCGTAACGCTTCACGATCCCTTTTACCTCGATCACGATCGCGTCTCCTCTCCTGATGCTTACTCTTTCTTTGTGTCTGTCCGTCAGCCGGACAATGATACATCCAACGGTATACCGCTGAAATGTGTTCAAATTGTGTCGGAATTATAAAAAACGGAAAAAAATACAGAATTTCCGCTTACGGGCTTCCTAATTCGTCCCCGTGCTCCCGAACCCGCCGCGGTCAATGTCTGACAGGTGGTCGCATTCCTCAAAGACAATCTGAGGCTGATTCTTCATGATGCGGAACTGACAGATGCGGTCGCCCTCATGAATCACAGTGTCCCTGACGGCCAGCGCAGGAAAATACCACTGATCATTGTCGCCGCAGTAGGAATGATCGATGACCCCCATGTGATTGGTCTGAATGATACCGAAATTCTTAAAGGTGGAGCTCCTGGGAACGATGTGCGCTTCATACCCTTCCGGCAATTCCATGGCCACACCGAGAGGGATCAGCTTCCATTCGTCCCTTTTCAGACTCACCTCCTGCGCGCAGCGCAGGTCGATCCAGTCGCTTTTGCCGTCAATATAGGTCAGATGCTCAATCCGATCGCTGAAATACTTAATCCTGATGGTCTCCGGCATCGCTGCTCTCCTGTTTCGTGTCTGTCTCCGCCTGCTTCATCAGCATGTCATTGAGCGCGTCGCAGATGTCATCCGCATCAAGACCGTGCACCATGGCGGCCTGCTCAAGTGATTCCATCTGCGCGGACGGGCAGAAAATGCACCCCATCCCGCAGCTCATCAGAAAATCCGCAGCAGCCGGATGATCGGCGATGAGCCTTCCCACAAGCATATCCCTGGTGATCATGCCGTTTTCTTTTTTTTCCCGTGCCGCTTCATCCGCTGCCAGTTCCTCATCGCTTCCGAAAAGAATCTCCTTCAAAGACATAACTCCCTCCATTTCAGGCGTTCCGATCCAGACGGAACAATCAGTTATGATAGCATAACATTAAAACAAAAGCAAATTAGAATGCATAGGATGTTGCGGATTGCTTCGTTTGGGCAATGCATTTTTGACCCTGACATCATCTCGTGATAAAATGTTGCTCATGGCATACGATTATTCCGATCTCATTGATCTTGACAAAGAATCCCCGGTACGCGAGGTGACAAGACGCCCTGTAAAGCGACGTCGGAAAAAAAGGCGAAGCGGCGGCGCAGGCCTTGCCGTGGCGCTGTTTCTCCCGATCATCGTACTGCTGGTCACAGTCTGTTTTCTCCTTTACCAGCGTCTTCCGGATCCGAAAAAGGAGCTGGTCGGAACATGGATGACTGCGGAGGACGTCACCGTAAGCACGGCTCTTTGCGCACAGAAGTGGTTAAGCGAAGCGGCCTTCGGCAGCACCGTGGACGTCCCCGCCCATTTTCAGGAATCCCCCATCGAGCTTCTGACCAGGCTGGAACTGACAGAAAAAAACGAATACCGGCTCTCCTTTGATGAAAATAGCTACCAGAAGGCAAAGGAGAATGCCTCACGCGCCCTGTCGGATGCCCTCATTGAGCTCATCGGGATCCGGATAAAGGCCGTCGATCCGGAGAGCCCCGAGGCGGATCCCGAACAGATCCGCACCCGGTTTGCCGAGGCTTTGACAAAGACGCCGGAGGAATACCTTTCTGAATTCGGGCCGGAGCTCTTTGATCCCCTTGATGATTATCGTACAAAGGACAAAAGCGGCAGCTTCACAGCCGATCCCGACAGCGCCTGCATCCGTTTTGACGGGTCTGTTTCCTGTGATTTTGTTGTGAACGGGGATCTGCTCTTTCTTGCGGGCGGCGGTTTCGGCAGGCAGACGCTGTTTTCAAGGGTTTCATCCGCATTAAAATCCGGGAAATCCGAGGCGAAAGGAATCCTTCAAAAGAATCTCCTCTCTCCCGTCCTGATCGCCCATGCGCAGAATTTCCGCATCACGGAGAATCTCCCCGCCGAGATCTCATCCGCCTCTGAACGCGTGAATATCAAGGCGGTGCACAGCGAATACCTGAATAACCGCTACCTGTCCCTCAGGGATCTGGCCGCTGCCCTTGCGGGCACCGGAAAGGAATTTGCGCTCACCATAAACGGCAGCCGCATAGAGATCGACACCGCCGGCACCTACACGCCGGTGGGCGGTGAAAACGAGCCCTTCGCCCTTGCCGGGGACGAGGGCTATTCAACGGGAGATCTCAAGGCAAATGAGATGAAGGTGGACGGCCGAACCGTCCGCTATTACACTTTTATCGGCAAAAACACGGAGGGAAAACCGGACTGCTATATCAATCTCATGGATTTCTGTCTCATCATGGATCTGAACGCCGATGTGGATCAGGGGGTGCTGAAGCTTGACACCGGAACGCCGCTTAGAATCAACATGTCCTCGCTTCGGGAATCCGGGTTTTATGACGAGATGCGCAGTGCGCTTTGCGGCGACGCCACGACAGGCGAGATCTTCGAGGAGAACAGCGGCGCCCTTCCAGTCCCCATCGCAAGCACCACGAAGCTGATGACCTATGCTGTCGTGATGGATGCCGTAACAGCCGGGGAGATCCGGATGGACGACACGGTCGTCATCTCCGCCAAAGCCGCAGCGCTTTCACGGGGACAGGACCGCGTGATTCCCATGACGGAGGGACAGGAAACCACGATGCAGGAGCTTATGGAAGCCATGCTCATCGCCTCCAGCAACGAATCCGCCCTGGCGCTGGCAGAACACACGGCCGGCAGCGAAGAGGCTTTTGTCGAACGGATGATGAATAAGGCTGCGGAGCTTGGGCTCTCCGAATCCACCGTGTTTCATAATTCCAACGGTCTTCCGGTTTTTGACGATGATATCTCCACGGCCAAGATGCAGAATCACATGAGCGCGGAGGATATGTTCCGTCTGGTCTCCTGGCTGCTTTCCGTCTATCCGCAGATCACGGACATTACCTCCATGACCACCGCGTCTCTTCCGACCCTGCAGATGGACATCCGAAACACCAACGCGCTGCTCTATAATGTGCCCGGAGTGACGGGATTAAAGACAGGCACCACGAACATGGCGGGCGCCTGCGTGGTGGTCACCTGTAAAGCAAAGAGCGAATCGGGCAACCACGATCTGGTGTCCATTGTGTTCGGCGCCGAAGACAACACCGTGCGCTTCACCTCCGCGGAGGTGCTGCTGCGTTATGCTTCGCAGTGTCTGTCAACCGGGAGTCATGCGGATGAACCCGCCTTTCAGGAATTTCCGACCGCCGCGGAGGACATCGTCCGCCGGGTTCTGTCATTTTCAATCCACTCATCCAGCGACAGCGGCACGTAATCCGAAAACATGCAGAAGCAGTTGATCATCTGACAGGGGATGTGATAGGACTGTCCTTTCCTGTCGATCCGCTCCGTTCCGGCCGTGGCCACAATAAACCGGTTCATGAGCTCCTCATCAACCGTGTTGTGCACGTGACCGTACAGCATCCAGGTCGTGCGGGGCAACTCATCCCGTGAGACAGCCTGCTCACAAAAACCGCCTCCCTCGATCTGATCCATTCCTCCTGTTTTGGGATACCGGACACGATACTGTCCGTTGTAGAACATGATGGGATAATGACAAAGAATCACCTTCCGGTTGTTGTCATTTAACTCTGTGTAATCTCTGATCCACTCAAACCGGTCCGTGCGGTACTGACGGTTTTTGCCGAAGTAATCGTGATTTCCGCGGATCAGGAACAAATGGCCGTTGAGTCTGTCCAAAAGCGCATTGGACTGCACGGCGCTGCCCACAGACAGATCGCCCAGGATGACGACTTCATCCCGGGCCCGCACACGATCGTTCCACTTCGCGATCATGTGTTCATTCATCTCCTCCACGGACGGGAATCCGCGGCAGTCCATCTCCGTTAACAGCGCTTCGTGAAAAAAGTGGCAGTCAGCGATATAGTAGCGCATGCACGCGCTTATCCCTTGAGTCCGTTGGTCTGCCGCTGCATATCCTCCACGACGATGTCATAGATTTCGCCGAGGCTCCGGCAGTATTCAAGCACAAGCCAGGGCTCGTTGGTGTGATAATGCAGCTTGATGGTGGCCTTTTCTCCGCCGACGTCGTCCTCTCCCGTGTCTCCGGCGACTAACAGACTGTCTCCGGAAAAGTTGTCGCAGATGTAGCCGCGGATCTCATCCACCAGATCGTCGGCCTCGTCCTCATCCAGACCGTATTTGTCCAGAAGCAGCTGCGTGTCGTAACGAAATTCAATCGTGTCCATAGCTTCCCTCTTACGCCTTTGCGGCCTGCAGCAGCTTGTCCTTGAGCTGATTCTCGATATCCACCAGTTCCTGCTGGGCGGCGACGCGCTTCTCCTTGCCGTCCTTCTGGATGGCAAGAACCTCGTCGATTGTTGAGATCAGCTGCTCGTTGGTGTGGCGCAGCGTCTCGATGTCGACGATGCCGCGCTCGCTCTCCTTCGCTGCTTCGATGGTCGCCGTCTTGAGCTTGTCCGCGTTCTTGCGCAGCAGCTCGTTGGTCATGTCGTTGACCTCGCGCTCTGCCCTGGCGGCCTGAGAGGCATGCTCCACACCGAGGGCGATCACCATCTGATTCTTCCAGAGCGGGATCGTGTTGACGATGGTGGACTGAATCTTCTCCGCCATCAGGGTGTCGGAATTCTGTACCATACGGATCTGAGGCCCCGTCTGCATGGCGATCGTCCGGGTCAGTTCCAGATCATAGAGCTTTTTCTCAAACCGGTCGCACTGTGAGGCGAAATCCTTTGCCGCCTGCGCATCCTCCTGCAGGCCGCTTTGCTCCGCCTTTTTCTGAAGAGCGACCAGTTCCTCGCTGCGGGCCTTCTCCAGACGCTTTCTGCCCGCGATGATATACATCGTGAGCTCGCGGAAATAGTTGGAGTTGAGCTCATACATCCGATCCAGCAGCTCCACGTCCTTCATCAGCTGTACCTGATGGCGCTCCAGCTCTGTCGTGATCGTGTTGACGTTGGTCTCCACCCTGGCGTATTTCGCTTTCATGGCAACGATTTTGTTGCCGCTTTTTTTGAAGATGGCCTTCAGCCCCTTTTCGTTTTCATCGACGTCGAAGTCCTTAAGCTGGGTAACCAGGCCGGAAAGCATCTCTCCCACCTCGCCCATGTCCTTGGAGCGCACGTTGTCGATGGCCTTTTCGGAAAAATCCGCCATCTTTTTCTGGGTGCCGACGCCGTAATTCATAATGGCCTGGGAATTGGACAGGTCGATCTGGTTGACAAAAGCATCCACCTGCGCCATCTCCTCGGGAGAGAGATTGGCATCCTGCGCCATCCCGGCCTGTCTCTGGGCCGAAGTGACGGGCTCCTTTGCCGGTGCCTGTTCCTCTTCCACACCGGCGTCAAAGGACAGGGTCGGTACCGACTGTGACAGTTCTTCCATTGTGCTTTCCGCCATGGTTTCTTCCTCCTGTAGTTGAATGAGTTTTTTGTCTCCTTATTCCATGATGTTAAGGTCAAAAGTCAATTAACATCATTCTAATTTCAGGACAATGGGCTCGGGGGTCAGGTCGCCGAACGGATTGTCGTCGGAGAGACCGTCCTGCGCCATCATGGTTTTCATCACAGATATGTCGCTCTGGATGTCCATCGCCATATCCGTAAACATGCCGTCCAGAAGCTGTTCAAACGCGTCGTTGATCGTGTCAAGGGAATTCTCGATCTCCTGCTTGGTGTTCTTGATGTTGTCGCCCTGCACCGGCTGTTTGTCGAGCTCAACATAGGCGGACAAAAGCTTGGAGGTGGTCGGCAGATAGTAATCCATAAAGCGCCTGAGATCGCCGGCAGAGGAAGGATCCTTGCGAACCTGTTCGAAGATACGTCGCATAATTTCCTCCAGGCGGTAGAGCTTGTCGGACATCACCTGGGTGTCCGGGATCGCGTCGTTGATGGCCCGCACATGAGCAATGGCGCGATTGCCCTCTTCGATGATGTGGCGGACATCGGGATTTACACCGTCATCCGCGGCCACCGCAGGCTCACCGCGCAGCTGCTGCGCCGCCTCCCTTTCCACACGGCTTGCTTCCGCCTGCTGATACTGTGCATAGGCGCGGTCCGTGAGCATCAGGGTCGTCTTTTTCCGATCCATTCTCGCTCCGGGAAGCATGTTGTTCCGGATCATCTTTTCCAGATTCTTAGTCAGTTCCTTCGTCGTCGTGCCGACCCTTTCGGCGAGCTTATCCAGACTGAAAAACTCCGCATTGCCGACCGCCGCGCCGTATTCGTAATACTTTTTCACCAGATTCTTCAGCTTGATCCCGGAATGAAGGATTCCGAGCGAGACAAACATCAGCGCGGAGAAGAAGATGCCGATTCCCGCTGCGGCGCCTGCGGCAATCACCTGTGTGGAGCCGATGATCCCCGCGGTGCCAAAAAAGGCGAGCGCGCCGGCGACACCGATGATGCTCCCCGTCACGCCGCCCACGATCTGCGCAAGGCCCGTGGACACTTTCTGTCTTTTGGCAAGGAAATGAGAGGTGTTAGCCGGCTGTTTGTATTGATACGGATAGGGATTGACTCCTGAGCTGCCGGTTCTTTGCTGTGCGCGATGCGGCTGCGCCGCTGTCCGTCCGGAATAAGAAGGTCCCTGACGCGTGACGCCGGGTGCGATCTGTGATGCGGCAAAATTGACACGCTCCTTTGTGCGTTCGCCAAGACCGCTGTAATTACCGGTCTCCACCGCACGCGTGACATCATTCAGAATTCCGTTCCCGACTTCCAGAAGGTCATTTACATTCATAGGCAATATTCTATCACATTTTTAGAAGTATGCAATCACTTCAAATCGCTCTCGCCGTCATCGTGAAGCAGGGTTTCCGGCGGGGCGTCGGCGGCGGCGGTGGCGAGCGCGTCACATCGCTCGTTTTCCGGATGGCCCGCGTGGCCGCGCACCCAGTGCCAGGTGATTTCATGCGGTCTTGCCGCTGCGATCAGACGAAGCCACAGTGACCTGTTTTTTACGGGATCCTTCCCGCTGGTCCGCCAGCCGTTTTGCTGCCATTTGTCAAGCCACCCCTTTGTCATGGCATGAATGACGTATTGCGAATCAGCGTAGATATCCACTATGCAGGGTCTGGTCAGGTGCTCCAAAGCGACGATCACCCCCATCAGCTCCATGCGATTGTTGGTGGTTTTGTCATAGCCCTGCGCGTACTCCCGCTCATGCAGGGTGCCCGAGGGATCCACATACTGCACCAGCGCCCCGTATCCGCCGGGACCGTCCGGATTGCCGCGCGCCGATCCGTCCGTATAGATGGTTACATGCATAAAACGGCCTCCTCGGACATTCCCTGTCAATCCATCGACCAGACGCCGGTTTTCAGGAACCGGCCGGCCATCTCCTCTGCGCGTTCGGTGATCTGGCGGTCATAGGAAAACCGCTTCAGAAGTCCGATGGCGTTTCTGGTCACGGAGGGTCCCTCCTTCAGCAGATAATCGAAGTGCACGTCATCATCAGAAAGCGTGCCCTCAAAGTGATAATTGTCAAAGTCGTCCTTCAAAAGCTCCGTGAGCTCCAGATCATGGGTGGCCGCGAACAGAAGCACCCTGCTGTCTGCGGCAAAATATCTGAGAATCTGTGCGGAAGCGGCAATCCGTTCCACGGTGTTCGTGCCGCGCAGCACCTCGTCCACAAAACAGATGACAGGCGGTGCGGCATTTCCGGCTCCCGCGCCCTCCTCTCCCTTCTTTTCCGCCGCCGTGAGGACACGCGCCAGGGAACGGATCTCCACGATGTAGTAGCTCTCGCCGCCCTGAAGGTCATCGGCAAGCGCCATGGAGGAATAGATCCGGTAGAGCGGCGCATCGTAGGCATCAGCCGTCACGGTCAGCACAGTCTGTGCCATCAGCACGGCGAGCCCCAGTGACTTGAGCCAGGTGGACTTGCCGGAGGCGTTGGAGCCGGTGAGCAGCACATTTCTTGTAACCGTCATGGAATTGGCCACCGCTCCCTCCTCCAGAAGCGCATGGCGCAGTCCCTTCACGGACAGCCTTGCCGCCTGTGCGGAATCCGTCCCGTCCTCTCCTCTTTCAAAGAGCGGCTCACACCATCCCGTGTTTCCTTCCTCATTGAACGGGACGGAGGCCCTGTAACAGACGATGGAGATCATGGCCTCCAGCTCTCCCAGTGCGCTGATCAGCGCGTCAATATCGGCACTGTGTGCCTCTGTCTCACGCACCATCTGGTTGAATTTGATCAAATCGATATGCAGAAGCATCCGGATATAGTCCGCGAAAATGTCAAGCGGATTTCCGGAACCGCTCATGCGCGATGAACTCATCAGGACGGATGATCCCCTTCTGAAGCCGGACAGGCTTTCAGCGCGGGCTGTGATCGCAGCCAGTCTTTCCACGGTTGCGACGGGGAGGGAAGAAATCTTTGAAAGCCGGTCTCTTACGGCATCCCCGCAGATAAGAAGCCGCAGAATGTAGGAAAAGGTCGACAAGTAGGCGTCACTCTCCGATTTCTGTCTGTAATAGGTGACAATCTGCCAGACAGCCACGCAAAGAAGCAGGGCGAAGCCGGGCACAAAGAAAAAGGGAATGATTCCCGCCGAGATCACCAGCGCGGCAATTCCGAGATAATGCGGAAGGCTGCTCTTTCTCTCCACCAGCGAAAGCGTTTCCAGATAATCGTAGACCGAGTACTTGCCCGAGCCGCCGAGTCTGTGATACAGCATCTGCAGATCCGTGCGGAGTTCCTCCTCCTTCAGGAAAAATACGAGCTCTTCCTTTCTGCCGCTCAACTTTTCCTTGTCGTAAAGCGGCGTGCGCAGCGTATGGTAGAGCACCTCCTCCCCCGCAGCGGACAGGCAGTAATTGATCCGTGCGAAAACGGACCAGAGGTCCAGGTCGTTGGCCGTGATATCATCCACACACCACGGCGTCAGATCCCGGTGTTTGTCAAAATACCTTGGGATGCGCGCAATCTGTTCCGGTGTGTAGTTTCTGCCGGGTCTCTTTCCGAAATTCGCCTTGAGCTTTGCGCGGAACGCCGTGCCGTCCCGCTTCGCGTTGATGACCCCCATCACCGTCACAAAGACAAAAAAGCCGGCGAGAACGATCGGAAAAAACAGGGAATCGCTCATCTGCTCATTCCGCCTTCATTTCCCGATTGATGCGGGTCAGGATCTCTCCTGCCTGCGCGTAGATATCCTCCGGCGACTCCCCGATGAAGAAGGCGCCGTCGCGGTATTTCACGCTTCCCTCGATCATGACCAGCTTTACATTGCTCTTGGATCCGCTGTAAACCAGATTCTTGCAGATGTTATTGACCGGCTGCATGTTGGGCTGTGAAAGATCGATCAGTACGAGATCGGCGCGTTTTCCCTCCACGAGCACGTCTGCGTCAAAGAGCCCCATGGCATGTGCACCGTTGACTGTCGCCATCTTAAGGACCTTCCGGGCATCGACACTGGATGCGTCGCGATCGCGAAGCTTGGCGAGCCCCGTCACCAGGAACATCTCCCGGAACATGTCGAGCGCGTTGTTGGAGGCCGGTCCGTCCGTGCCGATCGCAACCGGCACATCGGCGGCAAGAAGCTTTGAAATCGGCGCGATTCCGCTGGCCAGCTTCGTGTTGGAGCCGGGATTGGTCACGGCGTACATGCCGCGCTTTTTCAGAATTTCGATATCCTTATCGTCGATATGCACCAGATGGTATCCGCCGCCGCCGTGAGCGAACATCCCGAGGGAATCCAGGAAAGCAACCGGTGACATGCCGTAGCGTTCTTTGCAGCCCGCAACCTCACCCTCTGTTTCTGAAATATGCGCGTAGACCGGCGCCTGATATTTGTCCGCCAGCGCCGCAATCCTTTCCAGCAGCTCTCTGGAACAGGTGTATTCCGCATGAAAACCGATCCGGTAGGAGTTAAACGGGTCATTGCCATTGAGTGTTCCGTACATCTCCTCCACCAGCTCGGGAGACTGGGAGAAATTGTTGACCGCGCCGACCTGTACCACGCGGAAACCGGCATCCCTTGCGGCTTTGGCAATGGAAACCGGTGTCAGATACATATCGAAGCAGGCCGTGATCCCGCTGGTCAGATACTCCAGAAAGGCCAGCTTCGTCAGGTGGTAGATGTCCTCGTCGGTCATCTTTGCTTCCACGGGGAAAATCTGTTCGTTCAGCCATTTATCAAGCGGCAGATCATCCGCCCGGCTGCGCAGAAGCGTCATGGCCGAATGCGTGTGTGCGTTTTTAAAGCCGGGCATCAGCAGATTGCCGCCGCAGTCGATCTCCTCGTCAAAGTGTACCGGTTCGGAGGATACGGCTTTACGGGCTGCGGCTTCCTCCTTCGTACCGGCAAAGGAAATCCGCCCTCCGTCTGTCCAGAGCTCTCCGTCGAAGGGCTCACCTTCGTCTGTCATCGTCAGCAGCAATGCATGATGAAATCTTGTTTTCACGATCTGTCCTTTCCGCCTGCCTGTTTTCAGAGTTTCCCTGTAATTTTCTTTATGGAGGAGGTCACGAGACGGGAAAACAGCGGCGCCGTCTCATTGGCCGTCAGATTGACGTCGTCGCCTGAGAGCAGCTCCTTCGTCATCCCCGCGGCGGCATTGGCGATACAGGAGACCCCGACGACACGGATACCGGCATGATGCGCCGCAATGGCCTCGATCACCGTGCTCATGCCCACCGCATCCGCACCCAGGCTGCGAAGCATGCGGATCTCAGCCGGGCTCTCAAAGGAGGGACCGGTAAGCTGCACGTAGATCCCCTCCTGCAGCGGCACCTTTTCCTCATGTGCCGCCTCCCGGATCTGATCGGAGAGCTCCTCATCGTAGACATGGGTCATGTCGGGGAATCTCGTGCCGTACGCTTCAAAATTGGGGCCGATCAGCGGGTTGGGCACAAAACTTGAAATGTGATCGGTAATGAGCATCAGATCTCCGGCCATGTAACCGAAATTGATTCCGCCGGAGGCATTTGTCAGAAAGAGGGCTTTGATCCCGAGTCCTTTCATCACTCGAACCGGCATCACCACGTCCCAGGGCTCATACCCCTCATAGAGATGGACGCGCCCCTTCATGCAGACCACCGGGATCTGATCCAGATACCCGAAGATGAAGCGTCCGTCATGTCCGGGCGCCGTGGACACGGGAAAACCGGGAATGTCCCTGTAGGAGATCTCCTCTTCCACCTTCAGCTCTGCGGCATACTCCCCGAGCCCGCTCCCGAGGACAAGCGCCAGAACCGGTTCCATGTCGGTGCGGCTCTTTATATAGCCGATGGCCTCGTCAATCCGCATGCGGTAGGAATTGGCAATTTCCGCGTTTCTGTTCATACCGAACCTCCTTTCCTTTATGATGACCGCTCCGGGTCCTGATCGATCAGGACGCGCAGTCTGCCGTGCAGAACGGGCCTGATGGTTGCATAAGCAAGCATGTGTATGGCTTCCATGCCGCCAAGACCTGCGAACTGTTTGATAAGAAAGCCGTCAAGCCCCTCCGCTTTTTCCGTCGTAATCATTTCGAGGGTCGGCATGATCATGGAGGAGCCGGGCTTTTCATCCATGCGCACTTCAATCTGATCCGGCACGCGGATGCTGTCCGCGATGATCTCCGGTTCAAAATAGATATTGATGATTCTGCTTACCGCTTCCTCCAGAAAAAAGATCTCATTTTTGAGCACCGGCCGGTCATTCTCATCAGTGGTAAAGTCCGAACAGACGGCAACGTCATAAATCTCCCCGTGCATATTGATCCGGCTCCGCGTCGTGCGTCCGTAAAAGCCGCAGGTGATGGGATAGACCGCATTCCCCTCATAAAAATCGATGACGGATGCCCCGTCGGCGTTTCTTCGAAAGCCGATGGCCGTGATGCCGTCGGTAAAGTTGTTGTGAAAGACCTGCATCAGCAGCGGGAAAATGCCCTCGCCGCAGTTGTCCAGATCATACACGCTTCCGTTCAGATGCTTCAGCCACATGCGTCTTAAGTGCTCCTGCTGACGGATTCTGGCGGAGGCGTTGTCGGCAAGTCTTGTCCTTCGTCTTGTTTTCATGGACCGGATGGAGCCGTGATTGCCGACGGACAGAGCTGTGTGTGAATTCTTCCAGCCGCCGGACGCAATTCCGCAGAAAACCGGAGTCCGTCCGGAGAGCCTTCTGCAGAGCATTTTGAGTTCTCCCAGTGCCGCGTTGTTGTCCGGCAGCGGCATCTCAACGGATTGAAATGCTCTCATTTCCTGACGGATGATTCTGCTCATCCTGCCCTGCTGAAAGATCTCATCATTTCCGGCATTGACGCAGATCACCATGTCCAGATCCGGGTAACAGAAGACATTCTGCCCGAGCATTCCGTTAAACGAATAGGCATAGACCCCTCTGTCGTCATTGACCCAGAGATGGTAGCCGTAGGTTTCACAATGCTCCATGCCTGTATGGATCTGTACCTTTGTGGATTCCCGCACCCATTCCTCCGAAAGGACTCTGCGGCCCTGCCACACGCCGTTCTGCATGTAGAGGCGACCGAGCTTGGCCATATCCTCTATGCGCAGGAAGAGCCCCCAGCCGCCCTTGGTGATCATCTCCGGGCTCATCTCCCAGAAGACGCGTTTGATTCCAAGCGGGTCCCAGAGCCTCGGACGCAGATACTCCATCATAGTCTCGCCGGTGAGCTTGGTCACCACGGCGGAGAGAATGTAGGAATTCATGCTGTTGTACTCAAAGGCGGCACCCGGCTCAAAGCTGCTCCCCGCTTCCATAAACTCCCTGGACCAGCTGTTGCCGGCGATGGCTCCGGCCTCGTTGAATTTCACACCGGTGGACATGGTCAGAAGATGTCTGATGGTGATGGTGTCCCTTAACATCACGTAGGACAGCAGGCTTCGCTCGTCCTTGAAAATATCCACCAGCCGGTCTGTGACAGCAAGCTTTTCCTCATCGATCAGAAGGCCGATGGCCATTCCGGTCACGCTCTTGCACAGGGAATGGGTCACATGCCAGTCATCCAGACAGTAGGGGGCAATGGCCGTCTCCGCAATGACGTAATTGCCGCGCAGAATCATGATCTTGTGAACGCCCAGGGCCGGATCGGACAGTCGGCGGAACAGATTCGAAACCCAGGCGGAGGAAACGCCAAGGGACTCCGGCGAGGAACGCGAAAGACGCGTTTCCTGCCCGGAGTCCCGGGGAAAAGCCGGCTTCTGCGGCTTGTAATCCACATGACTGATTTCACCGGTCTTTCGGCCGATGAGATCCATCAACATCTGTGCGACATAAAAATCCGATTTCTGCAAAAGCGGTTCCTTCCTAAACGATTACACGCTTGAAATTCTTCTTGCCTCTCTTCACGACGACACCTTCCCCGGAAAAGATCTCTTTTGCGTAGACAGCCTTGCTGTCCGTGACCTTTTCCTCGCCGAAGGTGACACCACCCTGATCAACGGCCCGTCTGGCTTCGCTGTTGGAGGGGACAAGCCCCGCCTTCACAAGAACCGTCAGGATGCCGATGGTTCCATCCTCCTGAAAATCACCGGCTTCAAGCGTCACCGAGGGAATCACGGAGGCATCGCCGCCGCCGGCAAAGAGCGCTCTGGCTCCCGCCTGCGCTTTTCTGGCCTCCTCTTCCCCGTGCACAAGCCCCGTGAGCTCGAGGGCCAGGATCTCCTTCTTTTCGTTAATGCGTTCATCCGGCCATGCGTCCATCTCCTCGATCTGCTCGATCGGCAGGAAGGTCAGCATTTTCAGGCATTTCTCCACATCCGCGTCGTCGACATTGCGCCAGTACTGGTAGAACTCATACGGCGAGGTCTTTTTCGGATCAAGCCAGACCGCCCCCCTGGCGGTTTTGCCCATCTTCTTGCCCTCGGAATTGAGTAAAAGTGTGATCGTCATCGCATAGGCGTCCTTGCCGAGCTTCTTACGGATGAGCTCCGTGCCGCCCAGCATATTGCTCCACTGGTCGTCCCCGCCGAACTGCATCTGGCAGCCGTATTTCTCATACAGCATCAGGAAATCGTAGCTTTGCAGCAGCATGTAGTTGAATTCCAGGAAGGTGAGTCCCTTCTCCATGCGCTGCTTGTAGCACTCCGCGCGAAGCATGTTGTTCACGGAAAAGCAGGGTCCGATGTCTCTGATGAATTCCATGTAGTTTAATCCCAGGAGCCAGTCGGCATTGTTGACCATGATGGCCGCGGGAGTGCCTTCCTTTCCCTCCCCGAAATCGATAAACCGGCTCATCTGCTTCTTAAAGCACTCGCAGTTGTGCCGGATGGTCTCCACCGTCATCACCTGTCTGAGATCACTTCTCCCCGTGGGATCACCAATCATGCCGGTGCCGCCGCCGACCAGTGCGATGGGCTTGTTGCCGGCCATCTGCAGGCGTTTCATGAGGCAAAGCGCCATGAAGTGTCCCACATGCAGGGAATCCGCCGTCGGATCAAAGCCGATATAGAATGTCGCACCGCCCTTATTTACAAGCTCCCTTATCTCCTGCTCATCGGTCAGCTGCGCAAGCAGCCCTCTTGCCTTCAGTTCTTCAAATACCTGCATCAGATTCTTCCTCCTCTATAAAACTTTTGACCCTGATATCATTCTGTGATGCCCGTACTTTGGGCATCACAGCGGATTGCGAATGATCGGAGGGCGCACGAGATCCAGTGGATCTCGGATCTGCGCCGACCGAAGCGGAGCGGAGATGCGAGAGTTGCGAAGCAACGGAGCAATCCGCGGGCATCATACGATGTAAATGACATCTGAGCTTAACATTATTCTATGTATTTCCATTCTCTTTGTCAATTATACCGGAAGTGGAGAGCTCCAGGATTTCCCCTGCCTGGTAAAGCGAGCCGAAGGCAAGCACTGCGGTGCCGGCGTCCTCACGGGCAAGAGCGAGCGCACGCTCCATTCCCGCCTGCACCGATTCGCAGGCCTCGACCATTGATTCCGGAAACCGCTCCCCGATTGCGCGCTTCAGCTCCTTTGTGGAAAGCGCCCGCGATTCATCCGGCGCCTGGGCAAGAAAGCGGGACACGGTGATGCGGTTGTCCGGATCCATGCAGACGGAAGCCATGATGTCAAGCATCTCTCCATAGTCCTTGTCCGCCATGACACCCATGAGAAGAATCAGCCGTCTGCCTGACAGATACTGCCGCACGCAGTCAGCCAGTGCCTGTGTGCCGTTCGGATTGTGCGCGCCGTCGAGAAGAAACAACGGGTGGCGCGAAAGCACCTGAAACCGTCCGGGCCATTTCACCAGCGACAGCCCTTTTCGGACAGCCTCCTCCGGGATATGAAACCCGTGGCGTCCTGTCAGCAGGCTGATGGTATCCAGCACCACGGCAGCATTGCGGATCTGATGCGCTCCCAGAAGCGAGAGCCTTACATCGTGTCTTTCGCGATAGGAAAAAACCTGAAGCGGCGCTTTGCCGGTGTCGTCATCAAGCGTTCCCTGATCTGTCAGCGTAAGAAGGGAGGGTTTGGTCACCGTAAGCGAGGCCTTTCGCTCTTTACAGATTTCACCGATCGTACGCATCACGTCTTCCGATTGATGATACAGCACCACATCGCCGTCCTGTTTGATGATTCCGCCCTTTTCAAAGGCAATTTGCGCGAGGGTGTCCCCCAGCTCCTTCGTGTGCTCAAGCCCGATATTCATAATGAGTGAAACCAGCGGCGTTTCTATGACATTGGTCGCATCCAGACGTCCGCCCAGTCCCACCTCCAGCACCACGACGTCACAGCGGGAGGCTGCAAAATAAAGAAAGGAAATTGCGGTAAGAAGTTCAAAATTGGACGGTTTTTCGTCCATTTGTTCCGCTGCAAGACGGACGCGTCCGGCCAGTTCGATAAGAAAGTCATCGGAAATCTCCTCGCCGTCCACGGAAAACCGCTCGTTCATGCTCATCAGATGCGGGGAGATGTAACGTCCGGTCCGGTAACCCGCAAGGGTGAGCATGCAGGAAAGCATGGCCGCAGCGGAACCTTTTCCGTTCGTTCCTGCGATATGCACAAAACGAAGCCCGCGTTCAGGGTTACCAAGAAGGGAAAGCAATTCGCGGATCCGCGTAAGACCGGCTTTCATTCCCTTCCAGTCCGCGCCGTGAAGGAGGCCGGTTACTTCGTCCCAGGTCATTGTTCCTTCGTCAAGTCTGTTCTGAAGTGCGGCAGAACCGCCTGCTCCATCACCTTTAAGATGACGTAGGTTAACAGGGTATCAATCGGAAGCATGATGGCATTGGACAGCATGCGTCCCGGAAGGATGACAAGGATCGCCTTGTCATAGAGGATTTTCAGCCATACGGTATTTAAGCCGATGTTGATCACGATCTTGACGATCAGCTGCGCAAGAAACACATTGCGCAGAGACAGCGGCCTGTGATAAAGCATGATCCCGTAGATCATTCCGCCGAGAGCCGCGCTTAGAGTAAATCCGGGGAAGAACGGTCCGGTGGGCTTCACGAAAAACTTGAGCACATCCAGCACCCCGCCAAAGAGGGTTCCCACCGCGGGTCCGAACAGGTAGGCGACAATCTGGTTGGGCACACCGGAAAAGCCGATGCGGATGTATTGACCCAGATCGATGCTTGCCACAAAATTGAGCACGATGGCGAGTGCCGCCATCATGCCGCACATGGTCAGGGCGCGAACACGTCTAAGCTCCCGGAGGGAATCCACCCATTGTTTTCCTATACCCGTTTTTTTGTTTTCCGCAGACAGATTGTCCATTTTTTCCTTACCCATATGCTTTGTCCCCTCATTCACTCCGCTTTTTTATCCCGAAGCATCAGCTCCGCCACGGCGTCGGCCGGTTTTTTCCCGAAAAACAGGACTTCGTTTACGGCGGTGATGATCGGCATGGATACCTTGTATTTCTGCGACAGCAGATAAGCCGCCCGGGCGGAATTGACGCCCTCGACCACCATATGGATTTCCGCGCAGGCCTCCTCCACGGACATGCCCTGTCCGATGAGAATACCGGCCCTGCGGTTTCGTGAATGCATGGAGGTGCAGGTCACAATCAAATCGCCGATTCCGGTGAGTCCCGCGAAGGTGGTTATTTCAGAGCCCATAGCCGCTCCGAGGCGGCCGATTTCCGCAATTCCCCGGGTGATCATGGCCGCTTTCGTGTTGTCCCCGTATCCCAGGCCGTCCGCAACGCCTGAAGCGAGCGCGATCACGTTTTTCAATGCACCGCCCAGCTCCACGCCATGCACATCTCCGCCGGTATAGACCCGGAAGGACGGACTCATAAAAATCTCCTGTACCTCCTCTGCGGCAGCGGGATCGTCGGATGCCGCGACGATGGCCGTCGGCATGCCAAGTCCCACCTCCTCCGCGTGCGAGGGGCCGGAAAGCACCACTACGCTCGGATCATCCAGCTCCTCTTTGATGACGTCAGAGAGAAAGAGAAGGGAAGACTCCTCGATTCCCTTGGCGCAGTCCGTCACCAGCGCCCCCGGCTTCAGGAAAGGCCGCATCAGCCGGGCCGTCTCCCGCACATGGACGCTTGGCAGCACGATCACGGAGAGCAGCGCGTCAGATAACACCTCCTCCATGGAACAGGAAAATTGCACGGAGGCCGGCAGAATGACGCCGGGGAGCTTCTCCGGGTTGCCGTGTGCTTCCGCGAATTTCCGTGCGTTTTCTGCGCTTCTCGTCCAGACGGCCACGTCGAAGCCGTTCGACGAAAGAAGGCGGGCGAGCGCGATGCCGAAGCTTCCCGCTCCGATGATTCCGATTTTTCCTTTCTTTTTACTCATCATCCGGTTTCTCTTGTCCGTAATCAACGAACCATTTCTATTCCAGCGAGGCGGTAAATCAGCCCCCGAGCTGCTCACGCATCATGGTGACCAGCTCTCTGATCCGCGCGGAATGAAGCTGTATGCTCACCGGATTCACGATCAACCGCGCGGAAAGCGGGCAGATCTCCTCGAGCACCTCCAGTCCGTTTTCCCTCAGGGTCGAGCCGGTTTCCACGATATCCACGATCACATCCGCAAGGCCCACGATCGGTCCCAGCTCCACGGAACCGTTTAATTTGATCAGCTCCACGGTCTGCTTTTTCCGGTCGTAGAAATACGATTTCGCAATCTCCGGATACTTGGTGGCGACGCGGATCATCTCATGATGTCTGAGCAGCTCTGCGGCTTCCGGCCGGCCGCAGACGCACATTCTGCATGCGCCGAACTTCAGATCCAGCACCTGACAGACGCGCCGGTTTTCCTCCAGAATGGTGTCCGCGCCCACGATGCCGATATCCGCGGCACCGTACTCCACGTAGGTCGGCACGTCCGGCCCCTTGGCCAGGAAAAACGACAGCTTTTCCTTCCCGTTGGTAAAGATCAGCTTTCTGGTGTCTTTCTCTTCCATCTCCGGGCAGAAGATGCCGCAGCGGTTCAGCAGCGCCATGGCCTCCTTCGCGAGCCTTCCCTTTCCGAGCGCGATGGTGAGACCGTCCTTTTTTTCGGCGGCAAGCGCGGACGACAGATCATCCGTCACCACCATGAATCCGACCGCCGGTGCGGGCCGTCCCAGCTTTTCCAGCAGCGCGTCATACCGGCCGCCGCGGGCGATCGGCTCCCCGATCCCGTTGGTGTAGGCCCTGAAGACCACGCCGGTATAGTAGCGATAGCGGTTTAGCAGCCCGAGATCAAAGGTGACATACTGCTGTACACCGTATTCTGAAAGTGCCTCATACAGCGCCTTCAGTCTGTCGATCGCCTCCTTTGAACGTTTGTTTATGGCCTCATGCGCCAGGGCATCCAGGTCGCTCACGCCGGAAAAAAGGCCTGCGATATCCAGGAGCTTTGAGGCATAGGGCTTTGGTACCTGACGGTCGGCCAACAGTTTTTCGGCCGCAAAGGCGTTTTTTTCACAGATACAGTCCAGAAGCTCCGCCTCCGTCTCCTTATCGATTCCGGCTTCCTCGCAGATCCCGTAGAAATAATCGACATGACCGATACACATCCTGATATCATCCATACCGGCGGCCAGGAGCGAACGGATCGCCAGGGCGATGATCTCAGCGTCGGCACGGACGGAGCCGTCGTTGTAAAACTCCGCGCCCATCTGGGTCTCTTCCCGAAGCTTTCCCTGCAGGCGTCTTCTGTTGTTGAAGACGCTGCCCTGATAGAAAAGCCGGAGCGGCTCGTTGGTCTCAAGGAAATACTTCACTGCCGTTCTGGCAACGGAAGGCGTAAAGTCGGGACGCAGCACCATCGTTCCGCCGTCGCGGTCAAAATACCGGAAGAGTTCAAAGGAATCCGCCGGATCGCTCTTTGCATCAAACAAATCGGCATATTCAAGCGCCGGCGTCCGGATCTGTTCATATCCGAATTCCGTAAAAGTGGCCTCGATCCGCCGCTCCGCCTCCATCTGGCGTTTTAGGCTTTCACCGTAAAGATCGCGGACTCCCTCCGGCGTGTGTGTCAGTTCCCGTCTCATGATTCCCCCTCATAACGCAGTTGCAGATCCAGCTTCATTGCTTCCAGATACGGCACCAGAATCGAACGCTCCGCAGTCTGCGGCAAAAAGAAGCGTTCGTCAAGCTCGTCCACCCGAAAACTCTTTCTTCCCCCGGCCTGTGCGCGGTCCCAGAAGGGACGAAAGTCTCTGTAGGGCAGATAGTAGAACCGATCCTGCTCCTTAAACATGATGAGAAAAAACGCAACCCCCTCCTGCGCTTCAAAATGCTCCATAAAGGCGACCTGATGCGTATGTACATTGGAGAGCGCAAAGGTTTCCGTTGCGCATTCCTTGGCGTCAAAGCACACCGGAACCCCCTGCACGACACCGATGTAATCCACCGTACTCTTCTGATCGAAATAAGCGAGGGTGATGTGCCGCGTCGTCTTATCGATCTCGATCGGGGTGATCGGCGTCGGTATTTTCTGGATCAGTGCCAGACCAAGCTCCAGGTATCGTTCGTTGGTGCGGTTGATCAGTTCCTCAAGGGTTGAACCGCGCAGTCCTCTTGAATTCCATGTACTCACGCGGCAAAAACCTCCGTGTATCTGTCGATGCACGCAAGGATGGTCTTCCGGTCCGTAAAAGCGGTAAATGGCAACCAGGCCGCTCCCGCGGGCGCGCAGGTGATCGTCCTGCCGGCAAGCGAAGAAAGTGCCTGTGCTTCCTTCGGACAGATCAATAAGGCTGCATGCAGAAGCTGCGAGGAGGCATGAAACTGCTCTTTGTCTTTTTCACACCTTCCGCCCCCGTACTTCCTGTCCCCCACCATCGGAAAACCCAGGTCTGCAAACTGGGCGCGGAGCTGATGGGTCTTACCGGTCAGAAGCCTTGCGAGCACCAGGGTCACGTCCTTTGAAGCATCGTAGAAAACCGGCGCATACGCGGTTTTGATCTCGCTCTCCTCATCCATCCGTGCACTCGTCTGCTCCCTTACACGGACGGTATTCGTCGTGCGGTCCTTTAAAAGAAGTCCGCACGCCAGATCCGCCTGCATGAGGTGACCGTGCACAAGCGTCAGGTAGTATTTTCCGATCAGGCGCTCCCTGAACCACCGGGAGACCTCCCGTGCACCTGCCAGGGTCTTTGCGCAAAGCACAATGCCGCTGGTGTTGCGGTCGAGCCGGTGACAGGCGGAGGGCCTGTACACCGAAAAATCGGCTCTCTCCGCGCCATCAGCCTGTGTCAGATACGCCAGAAGCCAGTCGTTTAAGCTCTCATCCCCGCGCTCTGCCCGCTGAACCAGAAGTCCGGCGGGCTTATCGACGATAAGCACATCCCGGTTCTCATAAAGGATGGGCATCTGCCGGTAATGCGAAAAGCTCTGCATCCTGATCCGTTCGTCCTCATCCGGTTTTTGGCCGTCCGAAGACGTTGACGGATGCGTAAACTTTTCCCAGGTTTCATCGGAAAACCAGCACTGCAGCCGGTCCGCTTCCGTAAGGATCTCGTTGCCCTGTGCCCTTTTTCCGTTTAAGGTGATGTTCTTCTTTCGAAGCTGGGCATAGAGGAGGGATCTGGGTGCACCGGACAGATGGCGGAACAGAAACTTGTCCAGCCGGCTGCCGCTGCCGTCCCGGTCGATCACGATTTCCTTCATGGCTGCCCTCTCTCCGTATCCCGCTTTCTACAGGGAGATGGAGACGAGGATTCCGGCAGGCGTCTGTGTCGTGCCCGGCTGCCAGGCATCCTCGATGGCGGCCGGATTGATATGCCGCACCGCGCGCAGCTTTTCCAGCTGATCGAGACGCTCACAAAATTCCGCAAGCTGCGTCGATTTGAAGACCACGACGGCCATATCCGGATAACCGCCCAGGGAAAGCTGCTCCTTTATGTGCGCCGTACAGGCGTCCGTGTCCGCATTTTCGTCTGCCGTGTAGAAGGCGGCGCTTTTGTCCATCACACAGGCTGCGCTGATATGGTAGGTTCGTTCGTAGGAGGTCATCTCGAGCTCGTACCGGATCAGGAGCCCGCCCCGATGGCGCTCGATCTCCTCATATGCCTCCTGGGGAAGGCTTTTTGCTTTGATAAACAGCACCAGGTTGACGATGGAAAGCGCGGTCGGAATCGCCCCGATGGCCGCGACAATGGAAAGGAAATTGCGTGTCGTGTGCGTGAGAAACAGACCGGTCAGAAAAACTGCCAGAGAAAATCCCGCAAAAAAGAGGGAGCGATAAATCGCGCGCTTTCTGCGGGATCTGATGTTGCCGTAGCTGCCTTTCATCGTGCGGACAAAGCCTTACTCTTCCGCTTCCTGTATTCCGTCGGCGGTCTCGGCGTAGCCTTCCTGCTCTGCATCGTAGGAAGCCGCCTCTGCGGTCTCATAAGCGGGCGCGTTGGAGAGCGCGGGCTTTAATTCCTCCCGGTTGCTGTGAACGGTCTCCTGATAGCGCGCAAGCTGCCCGGTAAAGCTCTCATAGCTGCGCTGGGTGGTGCTGATCGTGCGGCTCAGCACCTGCTCAAACTCCTTTAACAGCCTGTCCGTATACTGGACAGCCGATGCCTTCATCGCGTTGGCCTGTCGGGTCGCCTCATCGATGATGCCGCGCGCCTTGAGGGCTGCCTCATCAATCATCTTCTGCGCCTGCTCATTGGCAAGCTTGGTGATCTCGTGATCGCTCAAAAGCTCGTGGGACTGTTCGGCCGTCTCATCTAAGAGCGAACGGGCCTTTGTCCGCGCATCGTTCAGGATGGCTTCCTTATTGGTGATGATCTTCTGATACCGGCGGACCTCCTCCGGGATCTTCATCCGAAGCTCGCGGATCAGCTCGTCGATTTCCTCCTTGTTGACAATGATCTTGGTGTTGGAGAGCGGCTGATACTTGCAGTTGTCGATGTACACCTCGATCTCGTTGATTACTTCTTCGATGGCACTGGTTGAAGGATTTTCAGAAGCCATGGTCAGTTTTCCTCCTTGCGATATTTGCTGTAAAGCATTTTTTCCACAAAATCAGGCACCAGCGCGGATACATCCCCGCCGAAGCTCGCGATTTCACGAACGGTCGAGCTGCTCAGATAGGAATATCTCAGGTCGGTCGTCAGAAACACCGTATCCAGATCCCCGTGCGACAGCTCCTTGTTGGTCTGTGCGATCTGCAGCTCATATTCGAAATCCGTGATGGCGCGCAGTCCGCGGATGGCAATGTGAATTCCCTTGTCCCTGCAGTAGTCGATCAGCAGGCCGTGATAGGAATCCACCGTGACATTCGGAATCTGCGAGGTCGCATCCTGCAATATCTTAACACGTTCTTCCGTCAAAAACAACGGCGTCTTGGCCGTGTTGATCATCACTGTCACATTCAGCCGGTCAAACATGGCAGCGGCGCGTCTGATGATGTCCAGATGCCCGAAGGTGACGGGGTCAAAACTCCCGGGATATACCGCTGTTTTCATATCATCTTCCGCTCCTTCTTAAAAAGAGGTGTTTGTTGTTCCGATAGTTCTTCTCCCTGAAGACGGTAAAGCCCAGCTCCTCCGCGCCGTCCAGGTTTTCCTCCGCGGGGCATTCCGCAAGGATCAGCGTGTTTTCCGTCACCCAGGGCATGGCGGAAAGCTGCCCCAGGGTGCGCAGGTAGAGGTTTGACGCATAAGGCGGATCAAGATAGACAATATCCGCCTCCTTTTCACGGATGTTGCGAAGCGCCAGCACCACGTCCTGCTTCAGGAGCGTCCCCTTGTCCTCCAGATGGGTGTGCATTAAATTCTGCGCGATGCAGGCGGCTGCCTCTTTGCCGTTTTCGACAAAATACGCGTGCCTGGCCCCGCGGGAAAGTGCCTCGATCCCGATCCCGCCGCTTCCGGCAAAGAGATCCACAAACATACTTCCGGGGACCTCATTCTGGATCATGTTGAAGAGCGTCTCCTTGATCCGGTCCTGTGTCGGTCTTGTGTCCTCACCCTTCGGCGTCACCAGATTCATGCGTCTGGCCTGGCCCGCGATCACTCTCATTTCTTAATCACCCGACTTCCCTTTCCGTCCCGGCCGGCAATTTTCAGAGAAGACAGCGGGATGCCGATTCCGTTTTCCTCCACGCTCTTCTCCTCTCCCTCCGTGAGATAGTAGACATCACGGACCGCATCCCCGGCACCGAGCTTCATGCCCCTGACGCCGACGGCGCCCTTCTTCTTCTCGGGAATTTCGGACACCAGAAAGCGCAGGAAAAAGCCGTTTTCCGTGCGCAGAATGATGGTCTGCTGCTCATGCAGAATGGTGACATCCACCACCTCGTCCCCGTCGAGAAGCTTTGTCGCCGCCACCGTGCGCTTGGACACATCAAATTCTCCGCCGTCCACGATTTTGCAGTTGGCAAATTTCGTGACAAACACCATGCGGTAGAGATTCAGATCGGACTGGCTCGCTGCGAGTACGATGCGTTCCTTTGCGGAGTCGAAATTGCTCACGTTGTCCACAGGAATGCCCTTGTCGCGCAGCTTCCCCTGCGGCAGCTCCTGCGTGCGGAAAGTGTAGACCTGGCCGGTGTCGGTAAACAGCACGATCTTGCCCGTGTTTTTGCAGGGGAAGTAGAACCGGAAATCCGACTCCAGCGCCTCCCTGTTTTTGTCAAGCGTGGCAGCATCGATGGTCTTGGCGTAGCCGAAGCGGTCCATGACAAAGCCGACCTCAATCTCCTCCACGGGCTTGGCCACATAGACTGCCTCAGCCAGGTTGTCGATGACGGTCCGGCGCGGCACGCCGTATTCCTTTTTGATGGTCAAAAGCTCCTGCTGGATCACGAGGGACATGGAATTGCGGTCTGTGAGGATATCCTCATAGCGGTAAATATTGGCCACCGTCGTCTCGTGTTCTTTTAAAAGCGCCTCGAGCTCCAGACCGATCAGCTTATAAAGGCGCATCTCAAGAATCGCATCCGCCTGTCTCTCCGTGAAAAGGAGCTGGGAAGCCATGGCTGCGCTTTCCCTTGTCTTGAAACGGATGCCCTCCGTGACGCCGTTGATCAGGCAGTTTTTGGCCATGGCCCGATCCCTGCTTCCGCGGAGGATCTCGATCACCAGATCAATGACGTTGCAGGCCTTGATCAGTCCCTCCTGCACCTCCTTTTTTTCCTGTTCCTTTTCCAGAAGGGTCTTGTATTTCCGCGTCGAAGTCTCAAACTGGAATTCCACGGAGGCTTCGAGCACACGCTTTAAGCCCATGACCTCCGGCCGTCCGCGGTCGATGGCAAGCATATTGACGCCGAAGCTGTCCTCCAGCTTGGTCTTTTTATAGAGCAGATTGGTGAAGTTTTCTACATCGGTGTCCTTTTTCAGCTCCACCACGATCCGGATGCCCTCCTTGGAGGACTGGTTGGAAATGTCGATGATGTCGCCGGTGAGCTTGTTTTCCGCAAGGCTTGCGATGTCCTCGAGGAATTTGCCGATGCCCGCGCCGATCATGGTGTAGGGAATCTCCGTGATCACCAGCCGAATGTGCCCGTTTTTCTCCGTCTCGGTCGTCACCTTCCCGCGGATCCGGACCTTGCCGCTGCCGGTCTCGTAGATCTGCTCCAGATCATCGGCGTTCATCACGATGCCGCCGGTGGGGAAATCCGGTCCCTTGATATACTTCATCAACTGTTCGGTCGTGATATCCGGATTCTTCATCAGCGCAATCTCCGCGTCGATCACTTCAGCGAGATTGTGGGAAGGCGTGCTTGTCGCCATGCCGACGGCAATGCCCTCGGAGCCGTTGACAAGAAAATGGGGGATCTTGACAGGCAGAACGGAAGGCTCCCGCTCCGTCTCATCGAAATTAGGCTGGAAATCCACCACGTCCTTATCCAGATCCGCGAGGAAGAATTCCTGGGTGATCTTCGAGAGGCGGGCCTCCGTGTAACGCATCGCAGCGGCGCCATCGCCTTCAATATTGCCGAAGTTGCCGTGTCCGTCCACCAGCGGCAGCATCTTTTTGAAATCCTGCGCCATGACCACCAGGCAGTCATAGATGGAGCTGTCGCCGTGCGGGTGGTACTTACCCATGGTGTCGCCGACGATACGGGCGCTTTTGCGGTAGGGTCTGTCGTAGCGGAGTCCCAGTTCGGACATGTCATACAGTGTGCGGCGCTGCACGGGCTTTAACCCGTCCCGGACATCCGGGAGTGCGCGGGCCACAATAACACTCATCGCATAGTCGATGAAGTTTTTCTGCATGACCTCGGAGTATTCGGTCTTTATGATTCTGTCTTCCATGCCTTACAAAAGAATCCTTTCATGGAAAGACGGCATGCATTTGGGCTTTGCATGCCGTCCGTCATTGTCTGGAGCAGATTGCGTTCTATGCAAAGAGCGCGGCGTTCTTGGTCTGCTCGTCCTCTTCCTGACGCTTCTGCATCATGATCTGCGCCGCGGTCAGCGTCTTGTTCTTGCTGACATTCATGATCTCCTCTGCCATGTCCGCATCTTCAAGGACAGACTGGGAGGAGGTGATATTCTCGGCTGCGATCGCATTGTAACCGCTGGCGTAATCGATGGTGTTGGTCTGGGCTCCGGCCATGCTTCTTGCGCTGGAGACCTTTTCCATCGCGGTGTCGATGGAATCCAGATCGAAATTGTCGAGCACATTGAAACTCTTTACGCCGAGAGAATCGGAAGTCAGTGCGTTCTGTGCGACGGACATCGTCGTGCCCTCCCCGTCCGAAACAAGGGAGACGCTTCCGTCCTCGGTAAGAAGAGATTTCTCATTGTATTTGGCCTGATAGGCGGCATCATCGATGCCTTCCTTCATCTGGTCCACTTCAGCCTGGATGGCCTGTTTGTCTTCCTTGCCCATCAGGCCGTTGTTGGCCCGGATGGAAAGCTCGCGGATGCGCTGAAGGTAATCGTTGGCTCCCTCCATGCCGCCGTCAGCAATATAGAGAGCCGAGCGGCCTGCCTGAAGATTCTGTCTGCCGACCTCGAAGCCCTTTGCAGCCTTGGCGAGCTTCTTGGCGATCGCCATCTCAGCGGCGCCGTCCGAAGCCTGATTGAGCTTCTTGCCGCTGGAAGCATTTCGCATATGCTTATTCTGATCGTTCTGTACCTGATATTGATTGTAGTTGTACCGGTTTGCACCGATTCCGCCCACTCCGCTCATCTCTTACTCCTTTCCGGATCCATCGTGCCATCCGTTGCACATCCGATTGTTGCAGATAACTAATGATATTATTGCACACAAGCCCGCTTTCGTCAAGGTCTTTAGAAGATATTCAATGCTTCTGTTCACACCTCGTAGACAGGCGAGGCCAGACGCTGCTCAAATTCTTCCACGGGCAGCGGCCTGTCGAAGAAGAACCCCTGTGCGACCCGGCAGCCGTTTTCCTTAAGAATTTCCACCTGTCTGATGGTTTCGACGCCCTCGGTGATGCACTCCAGCCCCAGGTCCTCTGCCATGGAAACCACGTGGTGGTACATCTGACTCGTCACGCTGTCCGATTTTTCTTCATCGCCCGGCAGGAAGCATCGGTCGATCTTGAGCACATTCCAGGGAACCTCCCGGATCAGATTCAGCGAGGAGTAGCCCATCCCGAAATCGTCCACCGAGGTGACGATGCCGGCCTCCTGAAGGCCGCCGACGACGCGCTTGAGATCACGGAACTCCACGTCCGTCGTCGTCTCGGTGAGTTCGATTTCAATATACTCATGAGGGGTCTTGTTGCTGTCTATCACCTTCATGATATGATCCAGAAGATCCACATCGACGAGGTGCTTGCGCGAGAGGTTGACGGAGACGCGGACCACATCAAATCCCGCTTCCTTCCAGCGGTTGATATCCTTGCACACCTGATCCAGCATGTAGTAGTCCAGTTCACAGATGGCCATGCTCTGTTCAAGCACCGGGATGAAGTCCATCGGCGGAACAAGCTTTCCGTCTCGGAACCAGCGGCAGAGTGCCTCGGCGCCGACAATTCTTCCGGTGGTGACGTCCACCTTGGGCTGATAGAAAACCCTGAATTCGCGTTTTTTCAGAGCTGTCGTGAAATACCCCTGCACGTGCAGCGTCTTGTTGCGCCTGTCGATCATCTTGCTGTCATAATAGACAATGTTGTTCTGCGCATCCATCCTGGCGGCGGTTGCGGCGGGATAGATCCGCTCCATGATGTCTCCGGGGCGCTCCATCACAAAATCGTCGGGAATCTCAAAGAAGCCTGCGCTGGCGGAAACCTCCACCCGCTTCTCGCCCTCTTCGTCATAGACCACCGGCGCCCCTTTCAGAATGGAAAGCACCTCCGAAGACAGCTCCGTTGCAAAGATCATGACAAAATTGTCACCGCCGACGCGGCACACAACGCCGTCGCAGCCTACAGCCATGCTTAAGAGATCATAGTAGCTGCGAATCACCTGATCTCCGGTCTTCACGCCGAGATCACGGTTAATCAGGGAAAAATGACGAAGATTGAAAAATGCGGCCGTATGGTTATGAATCCGGTTCTTTTCGTTTAGCTGTTCGAGGTGACGCATGAAATAGCGCAGATTGGGATAGTTGTGCTCATCGTAGAAGGTCAGGGTCTCGACCCGGTTCTGCAGACGGTTCCTGCTCACAAAGCTAAGCAGTGCGCGGAGAAGCCTGTCCATCTTTTCCAGCTCGTCCTGAGGCGGCAGCTGTGCATCATCCGGAATATACAGTGTTCCGATGATGACGGCTCCCGTTCTGGAGACAATGCGCCGCCTGATGGCCACCTGTTCCCCGCGCCCGTCGTCGTGGTCAACCAGAACCTCGCCGTTTCCTTCCTTTTCATCCGTGAGGTTCCGGTAGAATTCAGTCTTGCCTTTGGAAATGTTAAAGAGCACACAGATTTCTTCGAGGATGCCCACCAGAACGGATCGTTCAAAATGCTCCGGATCCGTCATGGTGTTCACCATGCGCTCAAACAGCTCGTGATAGATTTTTTCCCGTGATGAATCCATATTTTTATTTTACTACAAAAATGCGGTGAACCGCAACATAATATGCGAAAATGGCCGGAATTCTGTATGCAATTTACCTCACCAGACGCGGTACTTTCCCGACAGGGCAAGCAGCGCAAAAAGGTAGAGGCAGTTGTCGTAATATCTGCGCGGACCGCGCCGCAGCGGCTTACTCCAAAGCCAGTTTACCCAGGTAAGCGCCGTTTCATAATCCTCTCCTGCGACAGGGGGCACCGCCAGTGCACCCTGGGCCGTGGTTGCCAGAAGTCCCAGAGGATGCAGCACCGTCTGCTCCAGCGGCGTACCATCCACCGAGAAGACACAACGCGCCGCCTCCAGATCCGTCCCAAGGAAACACATGAGCTTCAGCGGTGCAGACAGCTGTCCTTCGTCGATCCCGAACCATGCGGCATCAAGGCCGATGTTGGCGACCGTGCGGTAAGCGTCGCTGTAAAAATTGAAATGCGGCTCCGAATGCCAGGGCAGGGGCTCTGTCATCGGCGAGCCGTCAAAATTGCCGTATTCCGGATTCATCCCCGTGACCGGATGGCAGGCGGTCGCAAGATACCTGCGGCTGGCTGCGGCAGCCTCCTTCCAGAAGGGACGGTCTTCCTCATCGGCCCACAGCGCAAAAAGCTCATAAAAATGCGGCAGATGGTAGGAGGGATCCGTAAACGGACATCCCGGCACAAAGAGGATCTGCCTGTTCTCATGATTCCACATCGGTTTTCCGGGTCGTCCGTTTTCTCCCTTGTGCAGGCAGGCGCGCAGAATCGCTCTCGCCTCGTCGGAATAGGCAAAAATTCCTTCGCCGTCGCCCCACCGATGAGAGGCAAAGAAAAGCGCCATGGCAAAGAATTCTTCACCGTCAGGGGCGGGACCCTGGGCGTTTTTCTCGCCCGAGGTTTTGCAGCTCCAGGCAAAATAGCCCTCGTTCATTCCCTCCTGCATCCACATATAGGTCTTCGTCCATTTCCAGATGCGGTCGAATTCCTCTTTTTTATCGAGCTGGACACACATCATCATGCCGTAGGACATGCCCTCCGTACGGGCATCGTGATTGCCGGTATCCTCCAGATATCCCATATCCGCGCCCACGGGATGGTAGATCCGCTCCTCCTCGCTACCGTAAAAAAAGACCTGCACGGCGTCAAGGATCTTTTTTTCAATCTCCTCTCCGCTCCTGCCGGTCTCCGCAAACAGATTCCTGTAGGTTCTCTCCCTTTTCAGTTCCATAAGCCCCCCTTTGACCAGAACGCCCATATACGGACAGTGCCCGGCCATGTGTGCAAAAATGCAGCCGTAAAAGCGATCTTTCCTTTAAGGCCGTGCGAGATCCTCAATGCAGATATTCAGATCCACATCCCCCTCGATCCCGTCCACGCGGCCGGAATCGGAATACTGCCAGTAACTGTACTCATACGGGTAGTACTGCGTGTTATCGTAGAAAGCAAACCACTTTTTCAGATGCTCCAGCCGGTCCATTTCAAGCATGATGAACAGGGATCTGAGTCCGCCGTAGAGCATCGGCTGATAGCCGGCCTCGCTGACACGGTTGCAGAACGCCAGCACAATATCGGTATTCTCCTTTGCCGTCAGCTTGCTGGTGCGCGCCTCCGGAGAATCCGTGGGCTCTATATCAAACACAACCGGCAGCGCCACCTCGTAAGGCTCAATGGCTTTCAGGACAAACTCCGCTTCCTCGACGGCTTCCTCCTCGGATATGGCCTGGGTATAAAAATAGACACCCACCTGAATGCCCTCCTTCAGTGCGCCTTCGATATTGGCCTCAAACTGGGCATCCTCGATGAATTTGCCCTCCGAGCTCCCGCGGGCGCCAACGCGGATAAAGGCAAATTTCACGCCGTCCGCCGCCACCTTCTTCCAGTCAATTTTGCCCTGAAAACGGGAAACGTCGATTCCGAAAGCGCCGGAGATGGCCGGATCAGCGCCGAGATACCGCATTCTGCCGTCCGACGCGGGCTTTAATTCCGCGGGCGAAACCAGCGCCTGATGATACTCATCATTGAGATCAAAGAAATAGAAAGTGCCGTTGCTTGCGACGATCACTTCCCTGCTGAACGTGCTGTAGAGATTTCTGAGCATCCAGATGGACGTGCTGCCCTCGGTGAGCTGCGTCCTGATCCAGTCGAGGATTTTGCCTGTCGCTTCCTGCTCACTTTTTGAACGGGCCTCCTCAATCAGGGACAGCGCCTCCGCCTCCGTCACATAGCCTTCCTCTTCGATGGCGTTGAGCCGCTCCACGCTCTCCTTCAGATGCCTTTCATCGTCCTGCAGCACTTCGATCCTAAGCAGCAGAAAAACGCAGAAGGTCAGGGCGACCATGGAAATGAGACTCAGGAAAATAATGGCGATCAGTCCCCCTGCGCGACGCGCGCCTCTGCGGGCCTGAGCCTGCTCCGGCCTGGCCCCCCTTGATCGCTCGGAATTCATATATTCGTCCTCACAATCTTCGGCTGATAGCCCTTATTCTCGAGTGCACGAAGGATCTGCTCCTTGTGATCCGTGCCGAAGGCCTCCAGCGTGATGCGCAGCTCCACCGCGGCGTTGCGGTTGATGGAGACAAACTGATTGTGCTCAAGCTTGATGACGTTGCCGCGCTCTTTTGCGATGGTCTCGGCCACATGCTGAAGCTCACCCGGACGGTCAGGCAGCAGGACGGAGACGGTGAAAATCCGGTCTCTCCGGATCAGCCCCTGCTGGACGACGGAGGACATGGTAATGACGTCCATATTGCCGCCGGACAGAATGCAGACCACCTTCTTCCTTGTGCAGTCAAGCTGCCTTAGTGCCGCCACGGTCAGAAGACCGGAATTCTCAACCACCATCTTGTGATTTTCCACCATATCCAGGAACGTTACCACCAGATCCTCATCCGGCACCGCAATGAATTCGTCGATATTTTTCTTCACATAGGGGAAAATGTGCTCACCCGGCGTCTTGACCGCCGTGCCGTCCGCAATCGTGCTGACAGAGGGAAGGGTCACGACGTGGCCGGCCTTGACAGAGGCCTGCATGCAAGCCGCTCCCTCCGGCTCGACGCCGATGACGCGGATCTTCGGGTTCAAAAGCTTGGCGAGGGTACCCACGCCGGCCGCCAGACCGCCGCCGCCGATGGGCACCAGAATGATATCCACGGTCGGAAGCTCCTTGATGATCTCCATGGCGATCGTCCCCTGTCCGGTGGCGACCGTTGTGTCGTCAAACGGATGGACAAAGGTCAGATGCTTTTCAGCAGCCAGCTGCAGGGCATATTCACAGGCCTCGTCATAGACATCGCCCTTGAGGATCACCTTTGCGCCAAGCGCCTTGGTCCGGTTGACCTTAATAAGCGGCGTCGTCGTCGGCATGACGATGGTTGCGGGCACATGGTAGGCCTTGGCCGCATAGGCGACCCCCTGCGCATGATTGCCCGCCGATGCCGTGATCAGGCCGTGTCTGCGCTCCTCCTCGGACATCGTGGAAATCTTGTAATACGCGCCGCGGACCTTGTATGCGCCTGTGCGCTGCATGTTTTCAGGCTTGAGCCACACGCGGTTCTTTATCCGGGCACTGAAATAGTCGCTGTAAACCAGCTTGGTTTCCTGCGTCACTTCCCCGACGCGCTCGCATGCCTCCTCAAACCGTTCCAGTGTCATCTCGTCTTTTACGGGTGCTGCCTTTTTTGCCATGACTCCTATGCATCCTTTCCATCAGAAAACAGCGCATTGACATAATCATCCGGATCAAACGGCGTCATATCGTCAATTCCTTCCCCGATCCCGATGTATTTTACCGGAATGCCCAGCTCATTGACGATCGCCACAGCGATCCCGCCCTTGGCCGTCCCGTCCAGCTTTGTCAGAATGATGCCGGAGAGTTTGGCCACGTCAAAGAATTCTCTCGCCTGGGACAGGCCGTTCTGTCCTGTGGTGCCGTCCAGCACGATCATGTTCTCATGATTCCAGAAAGGAAGCTCCTTGTCGATGATGCGGTTCATCTTTTTGAGCTCCTCCATCAGATTCTTTTTGTTGTGCAGGCGGCCGGCCGTGTCAATGATGAGCATGTCGCTGTTTCTCGCCTGAGCCGCATGAACGGCGTCATAGACGACGCTGGCCGGATCCGATCCCTCATTGCCTGTGATGATCGGAACACCCGCGCGGTTCGTCCATTCCGTCAGCTGCTCGGTCGCAGCCGCGCGATAGGTGTCTGCCGCGGCAACCAGCACATTTTTGCCGGCGTTTTTGAATAGCGCCGCGAGCTTTCCGACGGATGTGGTCTTGCCGACGCCGTTGACCCCGATCACAAACAGCACCGTTCTGCCGTTCAAAAAGACGTAGGCGGTCGGCGGCATGGCCATCTGTTCTCTGATATTCTCAATCAGCAGCTGTCTGCAGTCTCTGCTCTGTCTGAGCTTCTGCTCGTCAACCTGTTCCCTTAGGCGGTCCATGATCCGGCTGGTGGCATTGACGCCCAGATCCGCCATGATCAGCTGTTCTTCCAGCTCCTCATAGAAGTCCTCATCGATCTCCGAATTGCCGTAGAACACATTGTCCAGATTTTCGGAGATGGAATTTCTGGTCTTGGAAAGCGACGCCTTCAGTCTTTTGAACAAACCCTCCGCCATAGAGTCCTCCTGGGGCATAAATTTTTATAGTATGATACCTGCGGACAGCTCATTCGGCGATTCATGCGAGCATGAACGCCTTATGAGCTTTGACCCCGGGATCATACAATTTCCTTATCAATCAGATCCACGCTCACCAGCGCGGAAACGCCCTTTTCCTGCATGGTAATACCGTAGAGCCTGTCCGCGGATTCCATCGTTCCGCGACGATGCGTGATGACAATGAACTGAATGGATTTTGTGAGCTTGTGCAGGTATCTGGCAAAGCGAACGACATTGTTTTCATCCAGCGCCGCCTCGATCTCATCAAGCAGACAGAAAGGAGAAGGCTTCAGGTTCTGGATGGCAAACAGCAGCGCAATGGCTGTAAGCGCTTTTTCTCCGCCGGAGAGCTGCATCATGTTCTGCAGGCGTTTCCCGGGCGGCTGCGCGATAATGCGTATGCCGGCGACAAGAATGTCCTCATCCTCGATCAGCTCCAGACGGCCGGTTCCGCCGCCGAACATCTCCTTGAACACCCCGCCGAACTCCTTGTTGATCCGATTGAATTCCGTCGCGAAGGTCTCCCGCATGTTCTGGTCGAGATCCCGGATGATCCCGTTGATTTCCTCCTGGGTATTGACCAGATCGTCATACTGCCCCTTCTTCAGGGTGTACTCCTCGTTGACGACGCGGAATTCCTCGATGGCGCCGACATTGACGTCGCCTAAGCTCTTCATGGTGTTCTTGAGCGAACTCACCTTTTTCCGCATGGCGGTCACGTCCGTCAGGCTCTCGTCCCTGAGTGCGGCCGCATCGCTCAGCGTGATTTCGTATTCGCTCCACATGTAGTTGATCTGATTCTCCAGCGAATTCTGCAGCTGATCCCTGCGCATGGCGAGACGCTGGATCTCCGCGTCGAGGGAATTGCGCAACTCAGAAAGCTCCTCCCGTCTGGCAAAGAGCTCTTTCTGATCACTTTGAAGCTTCTCCCGCTCTGCGATCATCGAGGTGTATTGATCGTCCGCTTCCTTCTCGGCGGCATAGGAGGCCTCGATGGTCTTATTGATCTCCTCGATCTGCTTTTTGTTTTCCTCCAGGGTCCGGGCGTTGTCGGCGATCCCCTCTTCCAGTTCCTTTAACGCGTTCTCGGCTTCCCTGACCTCCTCGCTGATGCGCGCGTGATTTTCCTGTTCAAACTCCACCCGCTGGGTGATCTTTTCAATCTCGATGTCCCAGGATTTGACGAGATCGACCGCCTGATTCTCCTCTTCCAGAAGCTTTGAGAGCTCCTCCTGCCGCTCCTTTGTCTCCTGATCGCACTGCTCTTCCGTCTTGCGCGTGCGTGCAAGCTGTTCCTGCGCTTCCTCCCGCTCTTTGTTCAGGTCGGACAGACGTCCGGCAATGTCCTCATTCTCGGTTTTCAGACCGGCATAGGTGTCCGCCTCGTCCTTTTTGCGCTCCTCCTCATTTTGAATGCGCAGACGCGCAGCGTTCTGTTCCAGCAGCTTATTCTGCTGAAGCATCCGGTTGTGCTCCAGCTTCGCGCGGACCTCATTGCGCTCCCTTTTGGTCTGATCGATGACCTGCTGCGCCTTTTCGATCTCCTCCTGTGCCTCGCGCACATGATTCTCGAGCTCCTCGATCTCCCTGCGGCGTCCCAGAAGATTGCTGCTGTTCCTGAACGCACCTCCGGAAATCGCACCGCCCGGTGTGAGCAGTTCTCCGTCCACGGTCACCATACGGATTCCGTAGTGATATTTGCGCGCAATCGCCAGGGCGTGATCCACGTGATCGACAACCACAATGCGTCCGAGCAGGTATTTGGCGACGTCCCGGTATTTTTTATCTGTGATGGCCAGCTCGTCCGCCAGACCGATGACGCCCTTTTCCTTCAGAACCTCAGGGGTCTTGAACTCCTGCGGATCGCTGATGGAGTCTAACGGAAGAAAGGTGGCCCGTCCGGCGCGCTCCTTTTTCAGGATATCAATCATCGCCTTGGCGGCGCGTTCATCCGAGGTCACCACATTCTGAATGTTGCCACCGAGCGCCGTCTCGATGGCTGTCTCGTATTTTTCGTCGGTCCGAATTATATCCGCCACCACACCGATGATGCCGCTTGAGCGGTTGTGCTTCTTTTCCTCCATGACGCGGCGCACGGAGCCGCCATACCCCTCATATCGCTCGGTCAGATTCTGCAAGGCCTCCAGCTTGGAATGCTCGGTGTGATACCGCTCCTGCGCGGCACGGAGTCCCATATCAGCCGCGCCGAGCCGTTCCTTGAACTCCGCCTGCCGGGCATCCAGCGCCTTTTCCTCCTCCAGCATGTCCGCCAGTTCTCCGGCGATCCGTTTGAAATCCTCCTCCAATTCCCGGATGGTCTCCTGATACCGGCTCTCCTCGGATTCTGCCTGTAAAAGTCTGGAGGTCAGCTCAGATTTGCGGCGGTTGATCTCCTCCTGCCTCGTCTGCAGTGCAGAAATTCGAGACTGAACCGTCGCGCGGTCACTTAAGGCCTCGTATTTTTTTCTGCCCGTCTCCTCGATGGCATCATTCACTGCCTGCCGTTTTGCCGTGATCCCGGAAAGCTTGTTTTCCGCTTCCTCGCGCTTTTTCTGAAGCTCTGTCGCCTCCGCGTCAATGGCCTCCTTTTTGGCCGTCACAGCATCAAGCGCTTCCTTCTTGTCCTTTAACTGCTTCTGCACGTCAGCAAGGCGCGTCTGGAAGTGCGTTTCATTATCACCGGCGTGCTCGATCCTGGTCTCCAGAACGCGGATCTGCCCCTGCAGCTTTTCCCGCGTCACGGAGGCATTGTTTCTGGTGTTGCCCGCCTCATCGATCTGCTTGTTCAGCTCCTCGATCCGGGTCAGAATGGATTCATGCTCCTCCTTGATTTCCTCGTATTGCTCAGTGGTCTGATCGTAATCGGAGGAGGCGATTTCGTGCTTTTTGGAAAAATCGTCGATCTGGGCGCGGACCTGCGCGTTTTCCACGAGGAAAAGATTGACGTCCATGGTCTTTAATTCCTCGCGGGTTTTCAGAAAAATGTGGGCCTTTTCGGACTGATTCTTTAACGGCTCAATCCGGGATTCCAGTACGGAAATGATGTCGTTCAACCGCGTCATGCCGATCCGGACATTGTCCAGCTTCTTGAGCGCGGCGTCCTTGCGGACCTTAAACTTCACAATACCGGCCGCCTCGTCGAAGAGCGCCCGGCGGTCCTCCGGCTTACTGGACAGAATCTGCTCGATCTGTCCCTGACCGATGATGGAATAGCCCTCCTTACCGATACCGGTGTCATAGAAGAGCTCGTTGACGTCCTTTAAACGGCAGATGTTGCCGTTGATGCGGTACTCGCTCTCGCCGGAGCGGTAAAGACGACGGGATACCGTTACCTCGTCGTAATCGATGGAAAGCGCTTTGTCGGAATTGTCCAGCGTGATCGCCACATAGGCGTAGCCAAGCGGTTTTCTGAGCTCCGTGCCGGAAAAGATGACATCCTGCATGGAAGCGCCGCGCAGCTGCTTGATCCGCTGTTCTCCGAGCACCCAGCGCACGGCATCCGCCACATTGGATTTTCCGCTTCCGTTGGGTCCGACGATGGCGGTGATTCCGTTCTGGAATTCCAGTTTGATTTTATTGGCAAAGGACTTGAAGCCCTGAATTTCAATGCTTTTTAGATACATGCCTGCCGATTTATTTCCCTTCGCCAAGCTTCAGGAGCGCCTGATAGGCTGCATGCTGCTCGGCTGACTTTTTGCTGGTTCCTTCGCCCTCTCCCATCAGATCGTCGCCGACGAACACCTCGCAGGTGAAGATCCTCCGGTGCTCCGGTCCTTTCTCCCCCGTGATGCGGTAAGACAGCTGTCCAAGCTTTCTGCCCTGCACAATCTCCTGCAGGATGGTCTTGGAATCATAGAAGAGCTGCAGCTTATCCTGCTTCTCCAGGATATGGTGCAACACAAAGGACTGCGCCGGATCAAATCCGCCGTCAAGGTAGATCGCTCCGGTGACAGCTTCCATCACGTCGGCGATCAGGGCTTCCCGATCCCGGCCGCCGGCAGCCTCCTCCCCGCGGCCCAAAAGCAGGCAGTCACCGATCTCAAGCTCTCGGGCACAGTGAGAAAGCGCGGTCTCACAGACCATGGAGGCACGCCTTTTCGTGAGCGCTCCCTCCTTCAGATCCGGAAACCGGTGATAGAGATAATCGCTGGCCGCAATCTCCAGCACCGCATCTCCGAGAAACTCCAGCCGCTCATAATCCTGCATACCGGATACTTTCTGCTCATTGGCATAGGAGGAATGGGTAAAGGCGCGAAGAAGCAGCGATTCATCTTGAAAGACATAGCCGATGCGCTGCTGCAATGCCTTCCAGTCGTCCGGCTGCAGGTTTCTTGCTTCCGATGTTTTGAATAATTTTCCCATGGATTCGGGTCCTTCCCCGCTGGGTTATTTTCCTGCGTTTTTGATCAGCTCAGCGGCTTCACCGACAGTTTTGATTTCGACCACCTTTTCCTGCGGCACCTGGATGTCAAAGGTGTCCTGGATCTGCATGACGATTTCCAGGATATCCAGGGAATCGGCAGCCAGATCGTCCACAAAGGAGGTCTCCTCCCTGATCTCATTCGGATCGGCTCCCAGGACATCTGCGATGATTTTCTTCAGTTTTTCCATTTCCATTGTTCATCCCTCCGTAAAATGAAACATAAATCAGATGATCCGCTGCATTCATATGTCGTGCAGGCACTCCTCAATCTGCTTACCGATGTCCATGCGGTGGAACGTGACGCATTGCATGATCGAATTCTTCACCTCTGCGGCCTTCGCGCTGCCGTGTGTTTTGACCACCAGTCCTTTGAGTCCAAGCATCGGAGCGCCGCCGTATTTTGACAGGTCAAACATCCCAAGGGATTCTTTTAAGGAAGGCATCGCCAGAGCCGCGCCGAGCTTGCTCCTTACGTTTTTCGTCAGACCCTTTTTGAGCATGTGCAGCGCCGTCCGGCCGACCCCTTCATACATCTTGAGGATCACATTGCCCGTAAACGCCTCACACACGAGGCCATCCACGGTGCCTGCATGAATGTCTCTGGCCTCCGCGCTGCCGATGAAATTGATATCACAGCACGCCTTCAAAAGCGGAAAAGTCTCCTTCACCAGGGCATTGCCCTTCTCCTCCTCCGCGCCGATGTTGACGATGGCAACCGTCGGTTTTTCAACTCCGCAGGAATTGCGGAAATAAACCGAACCCATGCGTGCAAACTGCACAAGCGCCGAAGCCCTTGCGTCCACATTCGCCCCGCAGTCAATCAGCAGGGAAGCACCTTTTTCCGTCGGGATAAACGGTGCAAGTGGCGCACGCTCCACTCCCTTCACACGGCCGATGATCGTCTGCCCGCCAACCAGCGTCGCCCCCGTCGATCCGGCACTCACATAGGCGTCCGCATCGCCGGCGCGCACCATCTGCATGGCTTTCACTATGGAGGAATCACGCTTGGTCATGATCGCGTTGACCGGCGGTTCAGCCATCTCGATGACTTCCTTGGCATTCACAATCTCTATCAGGGAAAGGGCGGAGGGAGTCCTGCGCGCCTCCTCCGATTCAGCGGCCCTTGCAAGCTCCGGCTCGATCAGATTGCTGCGGCCCACCAGAAAAATCTTTCCGATGCGCCCCTTCGCTTCTCCTTCCCTTGCCGCCTCGCAGACAGCATCAACGGCTCCTTTTACAATCTCGCCGGGCGCGTTGTCGCCTCCCATCGCATCCACTGCGACTCTAACCTCGTTTGCCAATCTGACTCTCCTCTGTAAACCCGGTTCATGCCCGACTTTCACCGGTCTGATGCCGTAACCGGACGATTTTCCACCGATAGTTGAAAACCCCCTCCGGTTACGGAGAGGGTTCTATTGCCACAAATCGGATCACTCCGGCATATCAGTCTTCGACAGCGATAACGCTCTTGTTCTGATAATAGCCGCAGCTTTTGCAGACCTTGTGGGGCTCCATGAGTGCGCCGCAGTGGCTGCATTTGACCAGTGCGGGAGCCTTCATCTTCCAGTTGGCTCTTCTCTGATCCCTGTGTCCCTTGGATGATTTGTTCTTCGGACAGATAGACATCTTGCTTCACCTCGTTCAGAGCACATGCCGCCCGGAGGCGGAACGGTGCGATCAATCAACAGTTACAACGCGCACAGACGCGCGATAATGATTATATGCCCGTGCCGTTTGTTTTGTCAAGAGAAAAATCCTTACACGCTTCACTTCACCAGTGCCGCCGTGTCCCTGGCAATCGCAAGCTCCTCGTTGGTCGGTACCACCATGATGCGCACGGCGGAATCCGGCGTGGAGATGGTCACCTCTTTCCCTCTGGATTCGTTGGCGGCTTCATCGAGCTTTGCACCGAGATAGCCGAGCCGCTCGACGACATACTTACGCACCAGCGGGCTGTTCTCACCGACGCCGGCCGTGAAGCAGATGCAGTCCACGCCGTTCATGGCCGCGGCATAGGCGCCGACATACTTGGTGACGTGATAGGCAAAGCAGTGGATCGCCCGGATCGCACCCGGATCCTTCTTATTGTATCCCGCCTCCAGATCGCGGAAATCGGAGGAGATGTCGCCGGAAAGTCCGTACACGCCGGACTCCTTGTTGAGTACCGTCATCACACCCTTTAAGTCCTTGTGCTCCTTTCCGGAAATGTAGTCGATGACGGAGGGATCGATGTCGCCGCTGCGCGTCCCCATGATCAGTCCTTCCAGGGGCGTCAGTCCCATGGAGGTGTCGATGCACCTACCGTTCTTCACCGCGGAGACACTGGCGCCGTTGCCCAGATGGCAGACGATGGTCTTTAAGGAATCATACGGCTTGCCGATGATCTCGGCGGCACGTGCGGACACATAGGCGTGGCTGGTGCCGTGGAAGCCGTAGCGGCGCACCTTGTACTGCTCATAATAGCGGTACGGCAGGCCATAGAGATAGGCCTCCTCAGGCATCGTCTGATGGAACGCGGTATCAAAAACGGCCACCATCGGCACACCGGGCATGGCCTTCTCACAGGCGCGGACGCCGATGAGATTGGCAGGATTGTGCAGAGGAGCCAGATCACTAACCTCCTCGATCGCCCGGATCACCTGATCATCGATGATGACGGACTTCGTGAAGGCCTCTCCGCCATGAACGATGCGGTGACCGACCGCGTCAATCTCGGAGAGCTCCTTCACCACGCCGGTGGCCGGATCGGTCAGTGCCTCGATGACGAGGGCAATCGCCTTGTTGTGATCGGGCATCGGCTCTTCCTTTACGATTTTGTCGCCGCCTGCAGGCGTGAAGCTGATAACGCTTCCGTCAATACCGATCCGCTCGCAGAGGCCCTTCCCGAGAACCGCTTCCGATTCGGAATCGATCAGCTGAAACTTTAAGGACGAGCTGCCGCAGTTAATAACCAGAATCTTCATAATGAATGACTCCTCTCTTTATGCTGTTTATGTTTATTTTGCCTTCTGTACATCCTGTGCCTGCACGGCCGTGAGGGCCACCACGCCCACGATATCCTGCCAGGAGCAGCCGCGGGACAGATCGTTGACCGGCTGTGCGATGCCCTGAAGCATCGGTCCGTAGGCATCAGCCCCGCCGAGACGCTGAACCAGCTTGTAGCCGATGTTGCCGGCGTCCAGGTTTGGGAAGATCAGCACGTTGGCGTGCCCCGCCACGGGACTGCCCGGCGCCTTGGAGGCCGCAACCTCGGGCACCAGCGCCGCATCCAGCTGCAGCTCGCCGTCCACGTTGAGGTCCGGATACATCTCATGTGCAATACGCGTTGCCTCGACCACCTTGTCGACCAGCGCATGCTTCGCGCTGCCCTTTGTCGAATGAGAAAGCATGGCCACGCAGGGCTCGCCGCCCACCAGCTGACGGAAGCTTCTGGCGCTCGATTCCGCGATAACAGCCAGCTCTTCTGCGGTCGGATCCTGGTTTAAGCCTGCATCGGCAAAGACAAAGGTGCCGTCCTCGCCGTAATCGGAGTGAGGCACGTCCACCACGAAGAAGCCGGAGACCATCCGGACGCCCGGTGCCGTCTTGAGAATCTGCAGAGCCGGACGCAGCGTGTCCGCCGTCGGATGATTGGCGCCGGCCACCAGCCCGTCGGCCACGCCCGCCTTGAGCAGCATGACGCCGTAGTAGATATAGTTGGTGGACAGAAGCTCTCTGGCCTTTTCCTCGGTCATGCCCTTGGCTTCGCGAAGCTTGAACAGGAGCTTGACATAGCTCTCAAAATTGGGATCCTCCGCGGGATCAATGATCATCGTGCGGGCAAAATGCACGTGCATGCGGTCCGCTTCGGCATTGATCTTCTGCTCATTGCCGATCAGAATCAGCTGGGCCAGATCCTCACGCAGGATCTGCGCTGCCGCGAGAATCGTGCGTTCATCGTCCGTCTCCGGCAGCACGATCGTCTTCTTGTCCATTTTGGCTTTCTGCTTGATCTTATCGATGTAAGACATGGATTTGACTCCCTTCAAAAAAAAATACGGAATGAATAATATCCTGTTAATTATATCGCAAACGCAAAAAATTTTCCATGAAAATATGCTAAAATCTACCTATGAAAATTGTCGGCGTCATCGCGGAGTGCAATCCGCTTCATAACGGTCACGAAAAGCTTCTGTGCCACGTCCGTGAATCGCTTTTGGCGGATTACGTGGTCGTCCTGATGAGCGGCAGCTTTGTCCAGCGGGGCGAGCCTGCGGTGATGGACAAGCATCAACGGTGCCGGGCCGTGCTTCATGCCGGCGCCGACCTGGTCCTTGCGCTTCCCGCCGTCTACACGCTCGCACCGGCCGAGATCTTTGCCCGCGGAGCGGTGATCACCCTGAATGCATGCGGGATCATTGATGAGCTCTGCTTCGGCAGTGAGAGCGGCGATCCTGCCGTTCTTCGTTTGCTGGCGGACATCCCCGATTGTGCTTCCTTCTCCCCCGCCCTGGAAAAAGGGATGAAGTCAGGCCAGAGCTACCCCGCCGCCTTTATGCAGGCCATGGAGGCGTGCGCTCCCACGGACATCCCGGTCCGGAAGATCCTGACGGATGCGCCCAACAACCTGCTGGGCATCGAGTATCTGCGGAGTCTATCAGCCACAGACAGCCGCATCATCCCCTCTACGCTCCTGCGATCCCCCCGATCCGACCGGATTACCAGTGCCTCGCATCTTCGGGAGCTGCTTCCTGATAAAAAAACGGAGCGATCCGCTCTTTCCCCCTTCCTGCCCGAAGCTTCCCTGAACGAGATTGATCTCGTGCTTTCGGATCCCGCGTTTCGCTTTGTCCGCGCCGACGACCTGACAGATATCCTGAAGTTTATGCTCCTTAAGGCTGGTCCGGATGATCTTGCCGCATTCGGAGACATCGGCCGGGATCTCGCCGCCAGAATCCATGCTCACAGGCTGGACTGCGACTCCTTCACATCCTTTGCCGATCTTCTCAAGGTCAAAGCCTTCACACACGCGAGAATCCGGCGCGCGCTGTGCCAGCTGATTCTTGAAATCAGGCAGCAGGACCGGACGGCCATGCTGGAAAGCCGCACCACTCTGCTTCGTGTGCTTGGCTTTAAGGAAAACGCCCGTCCTCTTCTTACGCTTCTTGCCGACCGGGCAGAAGCGCCGCTCATTGTCCGCGGGCGCGATTATCATGCGTCCTTTACCCCGCTTGCCCAAACCCTCCTTGATCTCGATCTGCTTGCGGACGGCCTGTACGAATCCCTTTGCAAAACGGAAGCGCCGCGCAGAGAGGAGGAGGAAAAGATGGTGGTGGTTGTATAGGCTTGTTTTCGGATCGACGGTGAATCGTAACAAATCTTTCAAATTGTACTTGATTATGAAAAACAAGTGTGCTAACATACAATAGTTAGCGTATTGGGGTCGTAGCTCAGTTGGGAGAGCGCAGCGTTCGCAACGCTGAGGTCAAGGGTTCGATCCCCTCCGGCTCCACTGCAAGTGTTTCAATTACCAGGAGGAAATACCATGCCCACTACGAAAACAGCAGCAAAGAAGACCGCTGCAAAAGGTGCTTCCAAGGCTAAGAAGGCGTCTTCTGCCAAGGTAATCAACAGCAACTCCATCAAATCCACAGTCGTTCTGCAGTATGCGGAAAAGTCCATCCCCTATGACGATCTCGTCGCGCGGGTCAAGGACATCTGGATGAATCAGTTCGGGCGCAAGCTCATCGAGATCAACAATGTCGATCTCTATATCAAGCCCGAAGAAAACAAGGTTTACTATGTGATCAACAACGACACCCAGGGCGATTTCGATCTTTAATAATCGACCCGGATCAGACACAGACCTTCAGGCGGAGCCGTCGGCCCCGCCTTTTTTCTGTCCAGCGCTGCCATAATCCCGGGAATGTCTTTGCTCTCCATCCGAGAAAACCCCACCTCCAGAAGCGTTCCGGTGAGAATCCGCACCATATTCTGCAAAAAGCCGTTGCCGTGGTAGTAGATCCTGAGGATATCGCCCTCCTGCTTCAGCCGGATTTCATCTACGGTCCGGACCGTGCTCTTCTTCATCCTCGGATTCGCACAAAAGCTCTTGAAATCATGTGTGCCGATAAAATGTGCCGCCGCGTCGCGCATTTTCTCCACATCAGGTGCCGCGCCAAGCACCGTCAGATACCTCCGTTCAAAGACCGGTTTGCTCTCTCCCGTCCAGAGACTGTAGCAATACAGCTTGCCGGTCGCGTTGTAGCGCGCGTGAAACCTGGGTGAGGCAAATTGCACGCGGTCAATACCGATATCATCGGGAAGATACCGGTTGAAATAGCGCTTGATCTCCTCTTCCGTCATATCGGTATCCGCGTGGAAGCAGGCGATCATGGCACGCGCGTGGACACCCGCATCCGTACGCCCCGCCCCGATGATCTGCGGAATTTCCCCCTCGGGAAGAGAAAGCATACGGGCAGACACCTGTTCAAGCTTTCCCTGGATGGTCATGGGCTCCCCCGGCTGGTGTTCCCAGCCGTAATAGCGCGTCCCGTCATATCGAATCGTCAATTTGACATTTCTTTTCATTTGTTTACATTTTCTTAACAATTAAATCATTGTTTTGACATTTTCGACTGATAAGATGTTCTCAGATGAGAGATAAAAAGCTTTTTCTTCATAACAGCCGGATCGGTGCAAGCCGTTCCGGCTTCCTCCCTTTTATGGGGTCTTTTCCGTGACCTCCTCAGGCACTCCCACATCGTACAGCTCGCCGTTTACCGCGTCACCAAGCCATTTGCACATCGACACCCCGGATTTCACCGGCAGATAGAAAATCTTCTCGCGCACGCAGGTGTGCGCCGTGCCGCCCTTCATTCCGCGCTTCATGACCATCAGATTGGGAAATTCGTTCACAAAGAACGTGAACCCGGGCGTGATCTCCTTTAGCTCCCGAAGCATCTGGACAAACTGAACGTAAAAGGCCTCCTGTATCTCCGCGTCCGAGGTGAATTCCTTATTGACCACGTCGTTGTAATAGGCGCTGAGAAGATAGTCATGCGTGGAACAGGCGTAGAGATAGCGAACGTCATCCTTCTTTTTCGCGTACAGCTTATGGTACCAGTCCAGCGTGATATTCGGCGTCCGGATTGCCTGCCAGATGTCCTCTCTCGTCTTCCACATCTCCCGCGCCGTCTCCTGCCAGTTGTCATACAGAAGCTGGCCGCTGTCCGAAAAGCAGGTCACATCGCTGCAGTCCGGATACCAGATATCCGTGACGTCGGCGGCAAGCGCCGGCACGGCAAAAGCGCCTGCGCTGTCCCCGGCGATCAGAAGCTTTTTCGGATCCGGAAAGATCTCCTTCGCCTTCCTCATGGCTGCACAGAAATTCTGATAGCCGTGGAAACGGACGACACCGGATTCACCCGTCTCGCTGTCCGTGTAGGTATAGTCATTGTCGCCCACATGGAAATCACCGGTGGCATAGGTGACAATCACAAAGCTCCAGTCTTCAAAAGGATTGGCGGGATTTCCGTTCTCCGTGATCCCGATGTTGATATTCATGATCTGTGTAAACGGCCGCAGATTGTTCCAGTAGAAATTCGGCAGCCCCGCCGCCACCTTCCCGCCCGTGACGGGACGGGCAGCCGTAAAGGCATTCCAGGCGACGCCGCCGCCCGAAAAAAACACCACCAGCTTGTCCTTATGCGCGGCCTTCAGATAGATATGATACTCGGAGCCGTCCCCGGAGATCCCGTCAGACAGCGGCACACGGTACCACACGCGGGGATAGACCATTGCGCCCTCGGAAAGCACCGGCGCTTCCCTGCCGTTTTCGATGACCATCTGGCCGATCCGCTCCTCGACGTAATCGCCCACACGGTAGGCAAAAGCCAGGCCGCGGCTTCTTAAATTTGACAGATTATCTTTGTTCTTCTCCATGACAGACTCCCGAAAACCTCGTTCCTGACGCAGCAAAAAGGCCTGCGCATGATGGGGCCTCTTAAGCCTCCTGACGCGTTTTGCAGTCTACAGATGCAGCGTCCTGACCGTCGCGCTGCGGAAATCCTGAAACAGGAAAATCAGCTCCGCAAGAATAAACAGAAGCATCCCAGCCATGACGATAACGGCATACCAGGGATGCGGATTGGTGTTCCGAACGATAAAAATGATCTGTGCAAAGGAAAGCACCTCCGCTAAAAGCAGATACACCAGATACTCTCCGATCTTCATGCTAAGCGCCTTCGCCGTTACAAACAGCGCAATGGTAAGAGCCAAAAAAAGGGAGGGAATCACCCAGGCGACTGCCCATCCGTGACTGCCTGTCGCGATGTCGATCAGGAGATTCAGAATCATGGCGATATACACCTCTGCGGAAATGAGCTTGAGCACATTGTAGCGATAGGCCATGGTGATGAACAGACCGGCAAGCCCAAGCGGCGCCCACAGCATCACCGCGCTCGTCCACGCGGCATCCGGCCCCATCAGATAGCGTATCGTCCCCATGACGACAAACAGGGCGAAGAAGCAGAAGATGGCGGACTTGAACACCATCCGCGAGGTGTAGCGGCGCTTCGGAAGCAGGGGAAAGGCGGGATCCTCCGGCGTGCCGGACAATTCACCGCCGCAGAGCGGACAGACCGCCTTGTGTCCGCGAATCCGGACATGACAATTATCACAGCTTTGCATGCGCGACCTCCTTGTCCTCACCGGAGAGCAAATCCTCCTGCGCGTCATAGTCGTTGGTGGCAATCACCGACGAAATCCCGCGCTCGTTCAGCTTTCTGTAAAAGGCGCGCATAACCTGATGTGTGGCGATTCCGGATGCCCAGCCGAAGGTCATCTTATCCCCGAAGGTTGCAATGGTAATCTGCGCGGTGGGTGCGGTGGTAAAGGCGGAAAAATAGTTGATATACGGCGACAGCGCCTTCGGCATCTCGATCCTGCCCATATTGGACACCGAACAGGTGACGCCCATCTGGGAGACGACGGAAAAGCCCTGCATGCCGAGATCCTTTAAAATCAGCGGGATCACCTTGATGCCCACATTGTGCTCCAACGCCGCATAGGAGCTCATGGTCTTTTTGATCTTCTCCTCCGAAAGCTGGGAGGAGAAAGAATCCTTGACACTCTGAATGATTTCATTCAAATCTCCGGAATAATTACCGGGCAAATACCGGATCATAATGACGCCGAAGAAATTCCGGTTGGTGCTGGAGGGGAAATACTGTCTGAGATTCACGGGAACGGAAATGACGATCATCTTGCGGTTCCGCTCCCGCATATTCATTCCTTCGATAATCGCCTCGATGTAAAGCGCCACGGAGAGGATCCCTACCGTGGTCTCATACCTGTGCGACAGGGCCACAAAATCCTTCGTCGAAATCACCCCCTCCACGAGGTGATTCTCCATATTGGCATCTCTCGGGCCTTTGAGTCTGAAGGCCCAGTGGGTGCTCATGCTCTTTAGCTGCGAAAGGCCTCTGCCCTTCGTGTAGTAGTGGTTGAAGGCATCACGGACGTTTTCCTCCTCCGTCATCCCCATGAGCTCCCTGTCGTCCGTTCCGGCCTCCGGATGCCTGCGGATCAGATAATTGGTCACCAGTCTGCGGAAAAAGACGAAGGCACCCGTTCCGTCTGCCAGCACATGGTACATCTCCATGTTCAGCCGCTTGCCGAAATAATTGACGCGGTAGAGCAGATCCTTTTTCCCGGGCCGGTAAAGCGCGCTGCAGGCAGGCAGATCATCCTGCCTGACGCGGACCGTGTGGTCGGTCTCCTCCAGATAATACCAGAAGAGCCCCTTTCGTAAGATGCTGTTGAAATAGGGAAAGGATTTGACCGTGGCGTCCAGCGCCTCCTGCAGAATAACAGGAACCACCTCCTCCGTCAGCTCACAGCAGATCCGAAAGACCCGCGTGTTGGCAAAATGCGTCGTTGAGGGGATCATCTTGGCCGCGTTATCCAGTTTGTACCATCTCTTTTTTGTCACATTCATCGCTGTCGTTACAATTCCCGTCCTTCCGCCACGACCTCCGCGACCACCTCCCGGTCCCCGTCGGCGATCGTATCAATCACCTCTTCGAGCGTGATAAACTTTCTGTTCCTGATAAACTTCAAAAGCTGCGGCGTGAAACGCATGGTAATCCCCGCAGCCTCCAGCGTTTCGTTGGCCTTGTCCCGGATCTTCCCGCAGACCACCTGTGGATCCTGCACCATGCTTCTGGTCAGCAGGCGGTACATCGTCGCCAGCGTGTTGACAATCCCCTGCAGATTTCTGTCATAAGAGACATCAACGGAAAACGGCGCCTGCAGGATGGGCTGTGACAGATGCTTGAAAAAGCCGTAGCCGCAGTCAAGCTGCACCGCTTCCTCCGGATGCTCCGCGCTGATGATCCAGACCTCGTTGCCGCGCACATAGATCTCCTTCACGGTGAAGGATTCCCCCTCCAGCGGGAACACGCAGGACTCACAGCCGATCAGCACCAGGTTGGCGCCGATGCTCTCCGCTGCCTCCTCCTGCTCTTCCTCTTCTTCCTCCTCCGCTTCCGGCAAGGGCAGCGGTTCGTCCTCGAGATCCGCTTTGACCGGCTCCTCCAAAAGCTTCAGACCGCCGAAGGGAAGGATCCCCGGGCCTCCGTCCTGAAACTCGTTGCCGGAAAAATCGATGTCCCGCATCAGCAGATTGACACTTCGCGCGGAAAGGAAGCGGTTTCCCTTCACCTGTGTCCCGCGCCCCTGCGTCTCGATACAGAGATCCTCGCTTACGTTATCACAAAAACGGTTATCTATCAACTCGGCGTCGAAGGCATCCCGATGGAGCAGCACCCCGCCGCCGCAGCCATGCACCTGACAGGACTCGATCCGCACCGCGGCGGAGGCCACGACGATCCCGGCAGCCGTGCAGTCGTGAATCTCACACCGCCTCACCGTCTGAAAGCCGCTTCTGCCCGTCTGTGCGGTATCCTGCGCAAGCGCAATGCCGGCCTCTCCCAGAATCAGTCCGAAATGGGGGGAACGCAGGATCTCGCAGTCCTCGATCAGCCAGCCGAGCGTCCGTCCCGTACATACCGCGCCATAGACAAACCTGATCCCGCGAAGCGTGATCCAGTCCGCTCCGCTTTGCACAGGACACACGCAAAAGCGCTCCTTTACCTGCTCCGGGCATTCGATGGTCACCTGTCCCGGATGAAGCGCAGCAAAGACAATCGGCCTGTCGCTCGTGCCGGAGCGCACGGGCGTAAGGCACTCCCTGTAAACACCGTCCTCCAGCAGCACCGTGTCCCCTGCAGAAGCCAGCCCGCACGCTTCCGTAACCGTCCGGAATGGACTCTCCGCTGTTCCGCTGCCTCCGGCGGCCGCGGTCGCCGATACCACAATCGTCATAAACAAACTCCCTCTGCTACAGGAAAAACCGGATGAGGAGTCCTGCCAGAATCATACCGGCAATAATGATACAGCAGGCCTTCGGATCAAACTTCATCCCAGATCCTCTCAATGAATGCCCGGGAAGCTTCCGCCTTGTCCGGGACCGTATTTTCCAGTGTCGCGTGAATCCAGGGCTTCTTCTCTTTAGCGAATGCGAGTACCGCCCGGTAATCCATCTGTCCCAGGCCGCATCCCATGCAGGCCAGCTCGCCGCTGCCGTCCTCTTTCGGTACATAATCCTTTAAATGAATCATGGCGATCTCGTCGCCCAGAAGCGAAACAGCCTCGTCGATCACCTCATCCCGTCTGTCCAGGTTGTCGCCGTGGAGAAGATTGACCGGGTCGAAAATGATCTGCAGGTTGGGGGACGCCACCTCGTCAAGGACCGTCCTCGCGCGCTTCGGATTCCAGACGATATGCTTATACACCGGCTCAATGGCCAGGATCACGCCCATCTGCTCGGCGTAGCGCACCACTTTTTTCAGATTCGTGATAAAAACATCAAGCGCCTCCTCTGAATGGCAGGCCTCTTTGTCATAGCGATATGCTTCATTCGGCGCCCCCGTCTCCGTCCCCACCATTCCGCAGCCCAGAATGGACGCAAAGCGGATATGGGCTTTGTAGCCTTCCAGAATCTCCTTCATGCGCTCCGGATTCGGATTGGCAAGATTCTGATAATTGCCGAGAACCGCAATGTCCAGCCCCGCCTCCGCAAAGGTGCGGCGCAGGTGCATCGCATACCCGGGCGTCAGTGCCGCTTTCTGCGCGGTTTCTCCGGCTGTTTTCGACAGTGCCATATGCACACAGGTAAAGCCCTGCGCCTTAATCACCTGCAGGCGCTCCGCAAGCGGAAGCTCCGCGCTGTCATGTAAACGCAGACCGATCTGCATAGCCGCCTCCTTTTTAACCGCTTTCCAAAATACAATCAGCCGTTGATCTCAATCGTTACCTTCTCTGGCGCCGCCCCTTCGCTTCCTTCTGATTCCTCAAGAAACGCCGGATTCACGAGAGCGGCATACACGCCGCCAAGCCTGTACAGTTCCTTTGCAATCATGCCCGCATAGAGCATGGCGCCCGCGACCTTCAGGTGCGAATTGTCAATCTGCCCCTCCGGCGCGCCGCGGAATTCTCCCGGTTTTGTGATCATGTAGAAGGGCTTTGACGCCTCGTCTCCGACGCTGGCGAGCCATGCGCGGGAAAGATGAAAGAGATCGATCACAGGCACCTTGAACCGCTCGCCTGCCGCAAGCATCGCTTCCGCATAGGGCGCATGGCCGGTTTCCTGTAGTCTCCCCTGTTCGTCAAACACCCGTCGTTCCACCGGCGTGATAAAAACCGGATACGCTTTATGGGCACGGGCCGTGTCGGCAAAGCGCAGGAGGTTGTCCGTGTAGGCGCCCGAAGGATCTGTATAGCGCGACGGATCCTGTCTTTTCTCATCGTTATGTCCAAACTGGACAAACAGAAAATCACCGGCGGCAAGCGATGCGTCGATCTCATCAAGCCTTCCCTCATCCAGGAAGCTCTTCGTGCTTCGCCCGTTCACTGCATGATTATACACCAGCACATCCCTCTGTGCATAGCGGTCAAACATCTGTGCAATGCCTGTCTGCGGATAGGTCAGACAACTGTTTGCCGCCGAAGTCGAATCACCCGCCCAGAATATCATTCTCATTAAAATCACCTCATCGATGGGATCCACGCATCCTATGCGTATTCATCCATCATTCATGCGATATCTGTGTCCGGTGCCAGCCGGTCCGGATGGTCTCAGACCCGCTTCTTCGCATCGTTCACAATTTGCTTTATGAGCCGTTTAAAACAAAGAAACAGCAGATCCATTCCCAGATAGAACAGACCGAACAGCACAGGCTCCACGCCCAGAAAGATCCGGTCCGGTCTTCCGGCCAAAAGAGCTGCCGCCGCATTGATCATCTGATAGATCGTGTAGACAAAGAAAAGCAGCACGTAGGCGTAAACAATGTTGAAAAAGAAGCTCCTGTACTGCTTCTTCGGAAACATCATAAAGCGGTCATAATCCCCCGGCGTCTTTTCAAAAAAGCGGATCAGGTTGTTGGTCAACAGATCCGTGATGATGCCCATTGCCATACCCATCACAAACAGCTGGTCAACAAGCGTTCCCAGATAACTGCCAAGCCCCCAGAAAAAGAAGAAACAGACCGCACCCGCAAACCAGAATTTGATAAACAGCACCTTGACCCAGTCTGCAATGGGAAACGCCCGGTGACTGCGGTAGCGGTTCAACTCCTCCTCGGAATACTTCGGGGTGTTTGACACATCCGCTTCCACAAGATCATCGATTGCCCGTCTGTTCAGCTCGTAGTCTTTGCGGACATAATCAGCGGCGGAGGGTGTTTCCGCTCCGCCGTTCGTGGGTTTAGCTGTTCTGTTATTTTTCACTCCGTCACGCAATGAATCGCTCCGTGCTTACTACTCATCCTGGGACAGCTCGATCGTGTCTATATTATCATTAGCCGCCACGTCAATCGAAGTCTTCACCTTTCTTAACAGCTTGCTGTAGACGGGAAGCAGCACAATCAGGCCGATAGCGATCGCGAGAATGACCACATGTGTGTTCAGCTGCTGATAGGCGCGATAGATAAAGATCGTTTTGTTCTCGAGTTTGATGGGACTCTCCGCCCGGTTTAACGCATTGACGATCCGCCCGATGTAGAATTCGTCACAGGCGATCATGATGCCGAGCATGGCGATCACCAGACCAAGCAGCGGCAAAACCGGTTTCTTATGCCGCGGAAACGCGTTCAGAAAGGCCACGAAGGCAAGGATCGAGAAAAGCATCGTGACAAAGCCCGCAAAGCCCATACCCGGGCTGTTGATCCGCGCGGTCGTGTCGGAGATATTCTTCAGTTTCAGCGAGTAGACCAGAAAGGCGATCACGAGCGCAATCAGCGGAAGCGTCTGCGGCTGGCGCTTGAGACTCACCATGGTCTTTCGGAAAAACTCCTTCACGCCCGAGGGGTTTCTTTTTCCCGTATTTGCAGCCATTATTTTGCCTCCCTTCGGATCGCGTCGGTCGTTTCCTTATCAAAGAAATGCAGCCGGTCAAAGGAGACCTTCACTGCGTCGCCCGCATGATAATCACACCAGCCGCGAAGCTTCGCGGACACCTTGACCGCATCCTTTCCGGAACCGATGTGGCCGTGAACCAGTGTATTCATGCCCAGATTCTCGTTGGTCATCACGTCGATGGGAATATCCCCGCCCTCGGAAATATTTTCCGGACGCACCCCCAGGGTGATCACCTTGCCGAAGTAATTTTCCAGCGTCTGACGCATCTCGTCATTCATCGGGATCCGGAAGAATTCATGTACCAACGCATCAGAATTCACATGCACGTCGAAGAAATTCATCGGCGGCAGCCCGATAAAACTGGCGACAAACAGGTTGGCCGGCGTGTCATACAACTCCAGGGGCGTGCCGATCTGCTGCACGCGTCCCATGGACATGCAGACGATCCGGTCGGCAAGTGTCAATGCCTCTGTCTGGTCATGCGTCACATAGAGCATCGTCGCATTCAGCCGCTTGTGCAGCAGCATCACCTCTCTTCTGGTGGAGCTGCGGAGCTTCGCGTCGAGGTTGGAAAGCGGCTCGTCAAAGAGAAAGATCTTCGGATTGCGGACGATGGATCGTCCCATGGCAACACGCTGTCTCTGTCCGCCGGAAAGCTGACTCGGTTTCTTGTTGAGCTGCGGGGTGAGGCCCAGGATCTCCGCGGCATCCAGCACCTTTCTGTGAATGACGTTGGGATCTTCCTTGCGCAGCGTCAGGGAAAAGGCCATATTCTCGTAGATCGTCATGTGTCCGTACAGCGCGTAATTCTGGAAAACCATCGCCATGTCCCGATCCCTCGGCGGCATGGTGGTGATATCCTTTCCGTCCAGGAGAAGCTTTCCCGCGGATATGTCCTCAAGACCGGCCACCATGCGCAGAGTCGTCGATTTGCCGCAGCCGGATGGGCCGACCAGCACGATGAATTCGCCGTCCTTCACATTCAGATTGAAGTCAAAGACCGCCTGTACATGGTTATCGTAGATCTTGTCGATATGCTGTAACTCTAAATTTGACATGAACGCCTATCCCCTTTACGATGTGATTTCGCTGTTGGACACAAAGTCAGCCGCCGCCTTTTCCGCTTCCGCAAGCTGCCTGCAACGGATGATTCCGACCACGGCCGACGCCAGGCAGCAGGCACCGGATGCGGCCAGATAGATGCACACCCGGGCAAACTGTGCCGACCCCATGACCTGTACGGGGCCGTCGGAGAGCTCAATAATCGATCCATGTGCCTTGACAGGCAGAATCAGAATCCTGACAAACTGCAGAACTCCCGCCGCAATGATGAGGTAGGAATACTGCACGAGATAATTCTTGCTTCCCTCGGACACAAGGAAGGCCACCAGCATAAAGACCAGATTGTACACCACGGAAATACCCATCATCAGCGTGTAGTAATAGGATCCCATGTTGGATTTATAGATACTGACAAAATAGAGGACGTCAAAAACAATCGCCAGAAGCGCGAGATTGGCCGAGGTCTTGTTTTTGGTATAGCGCAGACGATCCCGTTTCGTGAGCTGCTCATCGGACATGTTCGCCATCACGCCATCTCCTTTCCGGCACCGCCTTCAAGAAGACGTGCCTCTTCCTTCATCAGATTTGTTTTCCAGACCAGATTGTAAATCTGCAGTGCCACCGCAACAAGCACGATGACAAAGATCAGATAATGGATGTCCAGCCAGAAGGTGGACTCTGTGTAATAGGTCGAGCGAAGCTCGGAATGCTCCTTTAAGGCCGCGAAATCTACCTTCAGAAACTGTGATTTATAGTAAAGGATCTGAAAATGCGCCCAGATCACCGTGATCAGGGAAAGAGCCGAATACAGACAGACGGCGATATAATTGCCGATATAGTAGCGCCTGCGCACATGGGTGTTGGTGATAAACAGCAGGCAGGCAGCAAGAATCAATGCGATGCTCAGGTAGAGGAAGGTGCGGTTAAAGCCCTGCATTTCGTAGTAAACAAAGGATCCCGGGACGCTCGTCTGCGTCAGATCATACGGATTGCGCATGGTCGAATACAGCGTGTCATAGAGATCGGTCATGATCCCGAGCGCGTAGACAAACATGAACGCGCCGGACAAGATCGAAATCAGACAGAACACCTTCTGCAGCTTCATCTGCTTTTTATACATGTCCACCCTCTCCTGTCAGAGTCCAGGTTTTACGGGGGCAGGCGGTTTGCGCCCGCCCCCGTAAAACAGTAAATCAGATTTTAGTTTGCGTTGTAGTAAGCTTCCAGACGGCCCCACGCATCGTTGGCCGTGAGCAGATAGTTCTTGCCGTTGTAGGCATTGGTCACCGTGTCCACACAGGAATCGACGCTGGTCAGTCCCTGCTCGGCAAAGCCGCCTGCGACGATGTTGACCAGGATGTTGTTGCCGTCATTCTCCGTGCTGAAGGCAGCCGCCAGGTCGGTCAGATTGCCGATATCCTGGTTCTCGGTCGCGGTGTACGGAAGGGTCGTCGGGACGGAGGTCCACCAGTAGTTGTCGGAGGTGATGGCCAGAGCCGGATGACGGATGACACCCAGCGCGATGGCATTGGAGATGTAGCCCGCGCCCTCTCTGCCGACCTCGGTCGTGCACTGATACTCAAACGCCTGGCTCTTGCGGAAGGACAGGGTCGATCCGAGGAACTGACGCGCATAGTTGGTGTAGTTGCCGTTTGCCTTCTCCCACAGCTCCGTGCGGGTTGCATCCGCGATCTCCGGCCAGGGCTCGCCGTTGAAATCAAAGGTGACATAGCTGTCGCCGCTCTTCTTGATGAACGCATCCGGGCCATAGGACATGAGAATCGTGCCCTCCGGGCTGTATGCATAGTCGATGAGCTTGAGCGCCGCATACAGCTTGTCCTGATCGTCGCCGACGCCCGCCTTGGAGATGGCCCATCCGCCGGTCTTCACGGAACGCCAGGACTCGGTGTAGCGCATGAACTGCTCGCCGGTGCCGTCATCCCACCGTGCCACGGGGATCATGGCCGCCATGAACTTCTCACCTGCGGCGGCGTCGAGCTTGCCGTCCTCGTTGTAGATGGTCTGCGTCTGGTTGTAGTCATATTCCATAAAGCCGAGATCGTTTTCCATGTAGTTGGCGACCTTGAGATCCTGCTTGTCCACAAACGCGGAGGAGATCAGGCCTTCCTTGGTCATGTCGTTCATGCGTGAGAGCGCGTTGTAGTAGTCCGCTTCCATTCTCGCATCATGCAGCGTGCCGCTCTTGTCAAAATACAGGAAGTTGTTGCGGGACTCATAGCCGCGGACACCGAAGAGAACGCCCGCCAGACGGGTGAGATCCAGACGGCGGTTCATGGTCTTCTCCTCACGGGCAAAGATTCCCTGCACCTTGTCGGGAAGCTTGACCTCGGTGACAGTCTCGTTGCCTTCCTTATCCTTGGACTTGATCTCCAGCGTACCGCCCACGTTGGGGTTAAGCGTGGCGGAGTTGGCTGTCACGCAGCGAAGCAGGGCGACGAGCTCATCGGCATCCCATGCCGCATTCTGTCCGACAAACAGGTTGGAACGCGTGGTGCCGTAGTAGCCGGCATACGCCTCATCAATGTAGGTGCGGAGCATATTGACCGCCGTAACGCCGTCGATGGAGCCCGCCTCATTCATCTTGGCAATGATGTTGCCGGCCGTGTCATAATCCTTGGTGATCGTGCTCTTGGAATGACCGTCCTCGTTGACGACCTCGACATCCACCTTGCCGCTGGTGGGCATGTAAGGCTGATAGACAGGCGCCGCGGTCTTGTCGCTCTTGTCGGCGGCAAACTCGCCGTCGCCGTCCAGAAGCTTCTGCACCCAGTCGACACGCATGAGCGGCATCTTCTCGATGTCGTCCACACCGTCGAAGTAAGGGCTGAAGTAGATCGCTCCCGCGTTCGGGCCGTCGGTCGCGCCCGTGATGGACAGGCGGACGATCGGGTTCGCATCCAGATAGGCCTTGAAGTTGGGCATCAGGTCAAGATACTCGGCAATGTTGACGATCTTGCCGGCCTCGCCGTATTCCTGCAGCTGCGCAGCCGTGCCGTTGACCATGTCGACCTGGTCGAGCTGCTCTTTCCAATACTCAAATTCCTTGGCATCGCTGTTGCCCTGATACTTGTCCTCGATCTGGAAGCCCAGGCGGTTCATGACCTCGACCCAGGTGGGCTTGAAGTCGCCGGCGTGATAGGTGTTGCCGTCCGCCAGGGTGATGCCCTCTCCCGCCACGTCGGGATCAAAGGTCAGTCCGGTCTTGGTGTTGTTGTAGCCGCAGGCCATGCGCAGGGTCGTGCCCTCCGCAAAGGTGAGGCCTGTCGCCTCGACGGTCTCGGTGGGCTGCTCGGCAGGCTCACTGGACGTGGTCGTGTCCGCGGCAGGGGTCTCCGCTGCAGGTGCAGGGGTCTCCGCCGGCGCGCTGGTGTCGATTCCGCTGGTGTCGATGGCATTGCCGCCGCATCCGGTCAGGATCATGGCAGACGCTGCTACGATAGCCAGCGCGGAACGAAGTTGCTTTTTCTTCATCAGTTTTGTCCTCCTTTAGGTTGTGATGAAACAATGAAATATCTATTTTGCCATCCGGCGGAAAATCAGGTCCGCCGGAAGAACAAACGCAGGTTACTCCTTCACACCGCCCTCATTGGTGCCCTTGGCAAAATACTTCTGAATGAAGGGGTAGATCACAAGGATCGGAACAATCGAGCAGACAATAAGCGCATAGATCACCGAATCCGACGCATAGGTCTCGTTCCAGCCGGTCATCTGATCCGGATCCGTAAACTCCTCCAGCCTGAGACGAATGAAGACCTGCAGCGGGTGTTCATTCGAATCGGAGATCATCTGCCTGGCCCAGAAGTAGCCGTTCCAGCGGGAGATACCGAAGAAGAGCGCCACAGTGGCCACGGTGGATTTGCACATCGGCACATAGACCTTGGTCAGCACCTGGAACTCCGTCGCGCCGTCGACGATTGCCGCCTCTTCGATCTCGGAAGGAACCCCTTCAAAGGCATTGCGCAGCAGGATGATGTTCATTGCGGCCATACCCATGGCCAGAACGACCAGCCACTTGTCATCCGTGATGCCGATGCCGTTGAAGATCCGCTTTGTGGCCAGATAGTTCAGATACTGCGGAACGATACCGGCCGCAAACCACATTGTGAAAACGAGAAAGAAATTGAAGCCCTTGCGGAACAGCAGACGCTTTTTTGAGAGTGCGTAGGCGCCCAGGATCGAGAGGAGCATCTCCCAGATCGTGCCGTAGAAGGTCAGAAACAGCGTGTTGGAATAGGAATTCCAGAACATGTTGTTGTTGAACATCCGGGCGAAGGCGTCAAACTGCACACCCTTCGGGAACAGAATGACCTGTGCGTATTCCACCGCGTGGCGGGAGCTGATGGCCGCAGATACCGCATACACAAACGGATACAAACACGCCAGTGCAAATACCGTCAGAATCATGTAGCTGATGATCTTGAAAATCAGTTCCGATATTTCGAGCTTTCTCTTCATGTCCCGTGCTCTCCTAAATGATTATTGATACTCACAATCGACATTCCCTGCCGTTTCGTCTGATTTCTCCGGTGATGCTGCGTTTCTCAATAAAGAGAGGTGTTGCTCGCCTTGCGCGCGATGGTGTTGGCACCGATCACCAGAAGCATGCCGACCACATTGTTGATCATCTCCGACGCGGAGGCAAGTCCCTTGTTGGCTCCGAGAATACCGTAGCGCTGGGCGAAGGTGGACACCACATCCGCCGTGACATAGGTGTCGGTGTTGTACAGAAGCAGCACCTTTTCATAGCCGATGGAAAGGAGGCCGCCGATGTGGGTGATCAGCATGATAACAATGGTGGACAGGATGGACGGCAGCACCACGTAGCGCATCTGTGCCATCTTGCCGGCGCCGTCGATCTGTGCCGCCTCATAGCTGGTGGGTGAAATTGCGATGATGGCCGCGAAGAAGACGATGCTTCCGTAACCGGCTCCCTCCCAGATGCCCGTGATCTGATAAATCGCCCGGAAGAACTGCGGCTGGTTCAAGAGGCCCGCCATGCCGGTCTCCTGGGAAATGGCTCCGATGGCGACCAATGCGCGGGAGACGATGCCCATCCCTGAAATCAGCGATCCCTGCTTGACCAACAGAGTCGTCAACGACGTCATAACGACCGTCGACATGAACTTCGGCAGATAGGTCAGCACCTGATAGACGCTGCGCATGATGTTGGAACGAACCTCATTGAAGAACAGCGCCAGAATGATCGGCGCGGGAAAACCGAACAGAAGGCCGTAAAAGCTCAAAAGGAACGTGTTGCGGAAGGCCCGCCAGAACTCGGCAGACAGACCGTCGCCACTCACCAGCAGGCGCTTGAAATAGGAGAACCCGGCGAAATACTGCTCAGAGACCGGCTTGACCTCATCGGCCACCTTGAAGCATCCGAGCAGCTCATACATCGGGAAATAGCGCCAGAACAGGAATACGAGGATCATCGGAATCAGCATCACATACAGACGCCAGTCCTTCACGATCATGAGCCCGACATGCTTCCAGTAGTGCCGCTCCACATCGTCGCGCACCGCCTGCTCCGGATCCATCCGGTAGCTGCCCGTCTCCTCATCATATACCAGGAAATCCGCTGCTTTAACATTCGCCGCCATCTTCCTATCTCCCCTTCCTTTTACCGGGATTAACGGTTCCTTCCCTGAACTGAATCCTCACGATCAAAAACCAGAATCAGGAGCCAAAACCATCCTCTTCTTCAAGCCTTCGGGCATCTTCCTCTCTTGTGCGCTCAAGAAAGGATCGCTGATCCTCCAGCAAACCGTCCTGTCTGCCGGCGATCCACAGAATCAACATCGTGAACACCACCGAGAGCGAATCCGTTGTAAAAAAACCTGCCGCCACGGAAGGACTCACACCAAAAATCAAGGCAATCAGTGTTCTTCCGGCCTGCATGAGCACCTGAACAATCACGGCATAGAGAAGTGTCAGCCATCCTTCCCGTGACACTCTGTTCTTTCCTGCGGCCTTTAAAAAGAGCAAGGCTCCGGACGCCGCCAGATTGCCGATGCAGTAGCAGGCAAAGTGCTGTGCTGATCCGCCGGCCATGAGCGCAAAAACCGCACCGCCGAGCACGGCATGGATCAGTCCGAAGGCACCCCACCGCATCATCACGATGCCGGTAACAGCCGCCACCACTGAAACCGTGTAGAGCTGGTCTGCAAACCACACCCGTGCGGCACGTACCAGCAGGCTTTCAAAGAGCACAAGCAAAAAGGCAAAAATGCCAAGATCAATCAGTCGGTAGGTCTTGACAGAAATCCTCCGCTTCATGCAGTCACTGTTTTCCGGCCTGCACTTTTACGGGCGCATGATCCGCTCCCGTGTCAATCACTTCCTCCGTCTGTGCATCAAAGAGATACACCCTGTCGTAAGGAACGGAGAAGGTGATCCCGGAATCCACGGGCGGAATGTCATGCGGATCGACCTTTAAGATCGCATGCTCCTCTCCCATCGTGATGTAGACATTCGCATTGTCTCCGAGCATCTCCGTCAGTTCCACCTGTGCCTTGAGATGGTAGGCGCCCTCACGCTCTCCCAGCTGGATGGCTTCAGGCCGGAAGCCGAAGACGATCTCCCTGTTTTCGCAGCCTGCACATCTGTCGCCCATACACAGGGAAAGATCGACCGACTGCGTGTCGATCGCGAATTTCTTATCCTTTACGGTGCCACGGATGAAGTTCATCGGCGGTTCACCGATGAAGCCGGCCACAAAGAGATTGGCCGGTTTGAAATAAAGCTCGTAGGGCGTCCCCACCTGCTGCACATAGCCCTGCTTCATGACCACGATCCGGTCCGCCATGGTCATGGCCTCGGTCTGGTCATGGGTGACATAGATGGTCGTCGCATGGGTGTTGCGGTGAATCTGCGTGATTTCGGAGCGCATGGTCACCCGCTGCTTGGCATCCAGATTGGAAAGCGGCTCGTCCATCAAAAACACGCCGACCTTGCGGATGATTGCCCGGCCTACAGCGACACGCTGCCTCTGACCACCGGACAGCGCCCTGGGCATCCGATCCAGATAATCCGTGAGGCCGAGAATCTTTGCGGTGGCCAGCACCCGTTCCTCGATGACATCCTCATCGACCCCCTGCAGGGTCAGTCCGAAGCCCAGATTGTCGAAAACGCTCATCTGCGGATACAGCGCATAGCTCTGGAACACCATCGCCACCTCGCGCTCACGGGGTCCCAGTTCATTGACCCGCCTGCCGTCAATCAGAAAATCGCCGCTGGAAATATCCTCCAGCCCCGCCACCATGCGCAGCGTCGTGGATTTCCCGCAACCCGAAGGGCCTACAAAAACAATGAACTCGCCCTGTTCGATCTCCAGATTAAAATTGTGAACGGCGTGAAAGCCATTGGGATAGATCTTGTTGATGTTCGTTAAGGTCAGATATGCCATCGCTCTCCTCATACACCTCATTGTGCATTTCGACGAATTTCAGGACGAAATCGAATCGAAAAATATCATATTTACTAAAATTATAAGGGGCGAAAACAAGCGCTGTCAAGGCATTCTTTTGCTCTTAAACCACATTAAACGTTTAACATTCGGACATCTCAAGAAATTTTCTTTTCAACTCTCATGATTTCGGTTATTATTATCATTCCCCCGTTGCACTTTCCTTTTGATTCCCTTATAATATTGTTATCTGTAATCTGTCGACCATCTATTTTTCTCAACGTCAAAGGGGGCATATTGATGAAGCATTTCATGGACAGCGATTTCCTGTTAATGAATGAGCCTGCAAAGAAGCTCTATCACGATTATGCGGAGTCGATGCCGATTCTCGACTACCACTGCCACATCTCCCCGCAGGAGATCGCGGAGGATCGCAGGTTTACGACCATCACGCAGGTCTGGCTCGGCGGCGACCACTACAAATGGCGTCTGATGCGTGCGTTCGGTGTAGATGAGCGCTTCATGACCGGCGATGCGCCCGACGAGGAAAAGTTCATCGCCTTTGCGAAATGCCTCGGCAAGGCTGTAGGCAACCCGCTCTATCACTGGGCTCACCTTGAGCTCAAAAAATACTTCGGCTACGACGGCGTCCTGAACGAAAAGACAGCCAAAGAGGTCTACGCCATCTGCAACAGAAAGCTTGCCGAGGCGGATCACAGCGTCCGCGGGCTGATTAAGCTTTCCGGTGTCACCTTAATCTGCACGACCGATGATCCGGTGGACACCCTCGAGTGGCACGAAAAGATCGCCGCCGACACCTCCTTTGATGTGCAGGTGGTTCCCGCCTGGCGTCCGGACAAGGCCAAAAACATCTCCAAACCCGATTTTACGGACTACATCAAAAAGCTCTCCGACGTCAGCGGCGCAGAGATCCGTTCCTTTGCCGATCTGAAGACAGCGCTCGCAAAGCGCCTGGATTATTTCGCAAAGCATGACTGTGTCGTAACCGATCATGCCCTCGAATATGTCTCCTACCGCCCCGCTTCGGCCGATGAGGTGGAGGCGATCTTCAAAAAGCGCCTCGCCGGTGAGACGATCACGAAGGAGGAGGATCTGATCTATCAGACGGCCTTCATGCTCTTCGAGGGGGCGGAAATCGCAAGGCGCGGCTGGGTCATGCAGCTTCACTTCGGCTGCAAGCGGGACAACAACACGCCGATGTTTAACCGTCTGGGACCCGACACCGGGTACGATGCCATCGACGCCTACTACCCCATGGCGGAGCTCGCGGATTTCCTCAATGCGCTTCATAAGGACGGCAATCTTCCAAAGACCATTCTCTACAGCTTAAACCCCAATGATCTGCCGATCATCAACACGATCTTAAACTGCTTCAACGAAGGTCCGACCGTCGCCAAGCTTCAGCAGGGAAGCGCCTGGTGGTTCAATGACACCAAGCTCGGTATGGAGCAGCAGCTTTCGGCTGTCGCGGAATCCGGCAATCTCTCGGGCTTTGTCGGAATGCTCACGGATTCCAGAAGCTTTACCTCCTACACGCGCCACGAGTATTTCCGCAGGATCCTCTGCAACTACCTGGGGACACTTGTTGAAAACGGAGAATATCCCGAATCGGACATGGAGACACTCGGCGAAATTGTCAAGGACATCTCCTACAACAACGCCGTGCGGTATTTCGGTTTCCGTCTGGAAACCAGATAAACGTAAAGGAGGTAGAGAGATGATGGCTCCCAACACAAAAACGGTCGGTCTGCTCTGTGCGGACTCCTCCGACCTGTATCTCGCAAAAGCCGTCTACTTCATCGAGAAAAAGCTCAGCGAAAACGGCTACCATTCCATGCTCTGCACCACCGGCTACACCTTCCAGCGCAAGCAGGAATCCCTCCAGCTTCTGCTCTCCAAGCAGATGAGCGCGGTGGTTCTGGTGGGCTCCCACTTCATCGGCCAGGAGGATTCGGAGAGCGATTATATCCGCGAGGCGGCAAAGAAGACCCCCATCGTCCTGCTAAACGGTGAGATTGATCATCCGAACATCTTCAGCGCCAGCTGCGATGACTATCAGGCCACAAAGGACGCGACGACCATGCTCATCGAGGACGGCGCGACCAGTCTTCTCTATTTCTATGACACCCAGTCATACAGCGGCCGCAAGAAGCAGTCCGGCTTCAAGGATGCCTGCGCCGAAAAGGGAATCACCGACACCTTCCATCTGCTCTACGTCGGCGACCGCGAGGACATCGACGGCGTGGCGACGCGCGTGGAACGACTCTGGGACTCCGGCATGCATTTCACCGGCATCGTCTGCTCGGAGGATTATCTGGCGCTGGGCACGGTCAAATTTGCCCGCAGATACGGCATCGCCATTCCGAAGAATCTGCAGGTCATCGGCTACAACAACTCACTGCTCACCAAGTGCTGTGATCCGGAGCTCACCTCGGTCAACAATCATCTGGAGGAGATCAGCGAGGAGGTCGTCAAAGCGCTGATCAGTGTGTTAAACGGCGGGACCTTCCCGGAAAAAAAGCTCTTTAAAGGGGAGCTCGTCAAGCGCGACAGCACCAGACTCTGATGATTCACACCCAGACAAAACAATCACCCCCCTGCCGGACGGCAGGGGGGGTCTCTTTGCGGAATTCTTCCGACAGAACGTAAGAATAGATGTTTGGGGGAGTCTGTGACATTAAGAAACCGCCCGCCACATTTTGAGGCGGGCGGTTTTGTGTCATGGATTTACTTCGCTCTCTTAACCCTGACGGTGACGTTCTTCTTTGCTCCACCCGGGAATGTAAGTGCCAGCTTGACCGTTCCGTTCTTACCGGCGAGACTCTTGATCTGAACCCCCGTCTTGGTCTGCTCGACCGTCACATTGGTGGATCCCGCGATCAGAAGGGTATCGTCCTCATCGACTTCCTTTATCCGCGAGGAAACCCGGAGGTTTTCATAAAAAGCCGTACCGTCCATCACGCTCTTTCCGAAACGATCCCTGCAGATATGCTGCATCGTTTCATTCAGCATGATGGGGATCCCGCCTTCACTGCAGATCAGCAGGCCCGTCGGCAGGCGGTCGATCGCCTCCTTTACGGACATGGCAGAGATATGCTGCTTCTGCCAGCGGCGGATGTACCCCAACAGAAGAAAAGCGTATATCGCAAGCAGAACAAGCCCCGGCAGGATCAGCCAGATCGGGATCTCGAAATCCGGCACAAAATCTCCCTCCTGTATCTTGACCAACAGCTGAAACAGTTCAAAGCAGAGAAACAGCATCAATCCCGGAAACAGCATGCTTACGGCTCTTCGTGCCAATGTCAGCAGTTTTAAAAACAAATAAAAATAGCAGAACAATATCAGACTGCAGAATATGAGAATCACGCCCCTGTTTAATACGGAAAGCGACTGAAAGCTCATAGTCCCGCCTCCAATCTGATGTAAAAGGTCTCATCCTCGTATCGCACCGAAAGTCTTCCGCCGCATTCCTGAAGTTCTCTGTCCTTCCAGGCAGAGGTGACCGCTCCGGCCCTCACATCCGTCGAGATCATAAGATAAAAGCCGTTTTCAAAGCCAAGCTCTACCGCACAGCAGCCTATGGATGACCATATGTCCTCCATCACGCACTCAAAAAGCTCATAAGCCAGGATTGCCAGTCCGGAGGCGATCCTGCCGCTGCCGACGCTCATCAGTTCACAGGCGCAGCCGTTCAGTTTCAGATATTCCATGGATTCCCCCACCGAAAGAGCCAGCTCCCCGCTTTCCGTCCCCTCATTCCCATCTGTCAGCAGGATCAGATTCCCCATACGTTTGATATAAGCACTCAGAAAAGCCGCATAGATCAGATCCTCACGGATGTTTTCCGGCTCCTCCTTTTCCAGCAGTTCGTTGACACGCAGAGCCGTGGGACGTACCGCCTTCGCGATACGGTTATACAGGCGGTTCCTGGTCTCAATCCCGACACGTTCGGAACGCAGCGCATTCTCCTGTCGGATCAGCTCGTTTTCATCCTCCAGTTCCTCCGTCACCTCGGCGATCTCGCGGTTCAGCTTTCGGATCGCAGTCAGATCCTCGATCCAGCAGATATATCCTCCTGCTATCTCCTCCCGGCGCAGTCTGAGATCCCCCTCTCCCTTTTCAGCCTCCTTTTTATCTTCCTCCTTCCAGTCTCCCGACCAAAGGATCGCCCTGTCATCCCCGCTGTAGATACAGGCATGAAGCCCCGTATGCTTAAAAAGCAGGCGGTAAGCGGAATTGGCAGGGATCAGACCGATGATAAGCTCACTTTCCAGCCCCGTGATAAAGGGAAAGCAATAGGCCTCCTGCATCTGAAAAAGCTTGTAGCCGAAGAGCTTCGGAGATCCTCCGATGATCAGATACCAGATCAAAAGCCCGAAACCTGCCAGGATGTACCGGATCGGCACATAATAGTATTTTTTTGCCGCCGTCAGCATGCACTTTTTCACCATCAGGACCAATGATCCCATACCGCCTAAGCACATCCAGAAGAGGATCACAAAATAAAACCATTTTCGCTCAAATTCCTTATCGGGAAGCACGTTCACAAGAAAAAGCTGCGAATGAAGGGAATTGGTCATGATCACAATACAGATCAGCAGCCAGAGAACGATCAGGATCTTTTCCGTTTTTTCGACAGGCTTTATCTTTTTTACCGGTTCGATCCGCAGGGAAGCAAGGAAGAAAAAAAAGCGGAATTCCGGTCATGGGAATATAATAGGCTAACCAGATGTGTTCCAGCAGAAGCGGCATATTCGAAAAAAAGAGTATTTGCACATCCGCAGATAAAAGACAGGATCATCAGAAAGCAGGCTGTCAGAACCCTGTTTCGCAGCTCTTCGACCAGAATCCTGCGTTTTAAGGTCATTCCTCAAAGGATGATCTGGATGACATAGCAGAACGTGTGCAGGTGATGCGGCCTGTAATGAGTTACAGGCATCATACAGAAAACGATGCCTGCCAGAAAAAGCCCCGCAAAAACAAGATATATTTTTTTATCTATGAGCTTCAGGCGTTCCATATCGAACCGTCTCCTCCGCATTTCCCTCTCCTACTACAGCGGATTTTCATAAGCCCCGCTACCGACAAAAGTAGGTAATCGTCACGCAGGAAAAGAGCCCCGCAGATTGCGGAGCTCAGAAGGTTTATGTTTACTGTCTTCTCTTTACCTTGTCCCTGTACATGGCGTTGTCAGCCTTGCGAATCATCTCCTCCACATCCAGCTTCCGGTGAATCATGGCATGGACGCTCCCGACACTCGCGACGACGGGATACGGCTTGTTCGAAAGAGACGAATTCCTTTTTATCGCCTCATCCAGGCGCTTTCTCACCAGATCGGCGGGCAGCGCCACCTCCTTTTCGGTGATCAGGGCGCAGGCAAATTCATCTCCGCCGTATCTGGCACAGAAGCCGTTTCTTGCGGAGAAATGACGGATTGCCTCCGCCATGCCGCAGATGGCAAGATCGCCCTCGTTATGTCCGTAATGGTCGTTGATGTGCTTTAAGCCGTCCATGTCGATGGAGAAGATCGTGAGCACCTTTCCATCATTAGCAGGATTGGCCAGTTCCTCCGACAGACGGGAGAAGAAGCCTCTCCGGTTGTAGATGCCGGTCAGATAGTCGCTCACCGCTCTCTTTTCAATCTCGGCATTGGCTTCCCTGAGGTGCCTGTTGAGCATGCCGAGCCGTCTGTTGTTGAGCACCGTATTGAGGGCGGTGGATAAGAACATGCCGATCTCGTCGCAGCGGCGCACATCCCTGTTCGTGATGCCCGTCATGCCCTGAGCCAGATAGCCGTAGCTGGTGTCGGTGGTGGAAAGGAGCCGGAACATCAGCAGACGATAGGGCTGCTCCTTGGACAGCACCTCATCCAGGCAGGGCATGACCTCGGTAACAGGAAACTCGCCGCCCATGATTTCCGTGTTCACATCATCATGATACTTCAGGAAGGTGTGGAATCTCCTGCCGGAAGCACCTCCTCCGAGGTGATCCTCCAGCAGCTCCGAGTAGAGTCCCACAAAATGGAACTGCTTTTTCCATACCCACAGGGTTGCCTGAGCCTCTCTGGCCAGCATTTCCAGGTCATCCAGAATGGCCGCACGGGACGTCATCTGGTTCATCAGCCGCATGCTCCAGTTGACGTCCATAAAGGAATCCGCAAATTCGGAAACCACCCCGCGGGAGAGGATCTGATCCTCCATCAGACAGCCGCAGGAGCGCCGTCTCTTCTGTATGCCCTGCAGGGGATGTTCCTCACCGTCGGGATCTGTGGGACGCCCCTCACGGATTCTATCAATGACAAAGCGTGCGCCCTCCGCAAAATCCGTTCCCACACTGGTGATGGATGGATTGTGCACCAGGCCCGCCTGAATGTCGTCAAAACCTGTGACAATCACATCCTCAGGCACCCGAAAGCCCCGCTCATTCAGGACTTCGCAGGCTGCGACGGCCATCGTATCATTGGCGCAGACGACCGCATCCGGAAGGCCGTCCTCATCCAGGAACTCCTCCATGGCCGTCCGTGCGGGTCTGTCCCAGAATTCGCCGTGTTTGATTCTTTTCTCCTCAACCGGAATCCCGTGACCGGCAAGAACCTCCCGATATGCTTCCTCCCGTTCATCGGAATAGGTATTTCCCTTCACACCGGCGATCAGATCGATGCGTCTGCAGCCATGCTCACGGATCACATGCTCCACCATTTCCTTAAAGCTCTCTTTATAGGCAAAGGGGAGATTGATGCACCCCGGATAGGACTGCTCAAACGCAAACACCGGCACCCGCTGTTTTCTGCCGATCTCCACGATCGCGTCGCAGAACTTCGTGTTCGAGAGCATGGACACCACCATCAGGACGATTCCAACGTAATCCATCTCCTTTGCCAGTTCAATCAGTTCCGTCTCCCGGTTGGAGAGCCGCTCTTCCTTCACGTCATCGACGGAAAAGGAATATACACAGACGATGTAGTCCTCCCCGCAGGCGTCGGTCAGTGCCTTCAGGAATCCGAATTCATGCTCCTCATACAACGCGCCGCCGAACACCGCGATGACCTTCTTCCTGTGCTCCGCCCGGCTCTCCTCCGAAGCAGGCGCTTTTCCCTTCCACAGGCCAAGGGTGCCGGTTCCGATATAGAAGCTTCCCGCCTCTCTGCTGTCCCCCTCGATGCTGTTGATCTCCCCGAAGCGATGGTCGTCGTCATTGAGCCGGTGCCAGGTCGCCCCGTCGTCATCCGAGCGGAAAAATCCATGAATTCCTTCCATCACCCCGCAGATATACAGCGCCTTGGGACATCCGATGTAAGAGGCTTCCCCGTGAAGAAGTCCCAGACCCACACGAAACACCTGCGTCTGCCCGTCGGTGATCCGCCCGGCTCTCGCCGTGTCCGAATACTGATCATACTCCAGCTTCCACAGTCCCTGCTCCGCTGCAGCGATGTAGAATTTTCCGGCAAAGCCGCTGTCACCCCGGATTTCCGTCCGGTTCGCACAGTCCACCTTACCGAATTCCAGATCTGGAAATCCCGGAATCTCTTTTTCCTGAAAGCTTTCGCCGTAGTCCGTGCTGACAAAGAACCGCCCGTGCTCGCCAAAGCCGTAAAACACGCCGGGCACGACACGGTCGGCAAAAACCTTCAGCCGTTCAGGCTCCTTCGCATCCGGCAGTCCTGTGACCCTCACCTTCTTCCAGGGACTGACCTCTCCCCTTGCGGCAGGTCCGGGCGGCGCGTCCTTTTTCGAGGCATCCGGAAACGGAGCATCCGCGGCATGCCACACGACGACGCAGTCCGCCGGCAGGTCATTTCCATCCGCCAGAGAGAGAATCAATGTGTGTCCGTCCGCCCCCACAGCGGTCCAGCCCACATTGACGTTTGGATGCTCGATTCCGGCGCACAGCTCATCCATCCGCTTTGTCAGGCCGTAGGGAAGCGGAAGTCTTCTGAAATGCCCGGCGCCGTCGAGGCTTACAATCAATCCGCCAATCGTCTTTCCGGTCCAGTTGCCTCTGGCCGTCACGGCGATCATGGACGGATCGTTATCCGGGTAGTCCGCATTCAGACAGGTGATGTATCGGTTTCCCTGATCATCGGCAAAGGAATTCTCACACTCTTTATCCGTGTCCGTAAAGGCAAAGCCGCCAAGATCACCTAAAATGTCGATAACCCGCACATCGCCGGAGGGCGGACTGTAGAGATTTAAATGCACCGTCTCCTCAATTCCCCCGCAGGCATCGGAAAAGCTTCTGTCCGCCGAGGTAAAGTCTTTCCCGGTAAACACGCCCGTGCCTGTGTTAATCCACACCCTGTCCGGATCAAAGGGATCGATCTTCACATCGCTGTGCCAGTGAAGAAGGGATCCTCCGCCGTTGTAGCACGGCTTCATATAGCTGGTGTGAAAGTGGAGATTGCCCTTCTTCAGCCCATCCAGCGCTCTTTCCCAGTGAGCGCCAAAGTCGTGGGAAATGTAGAGCAGATCCCCCTCGTCCCGGCAGAGGGTCGCCGCAGCAAGAAGCCCTGGCCTTGACTGGCAGACGCTGATTCCGCCAAAGCCGTAGGTAAGGTCCTCATTGGTGTATTCCGGCGTGATATCCTCATAGGGAATCTCATCGAAGGGAAGGTCTTTGAGGTCACTTACGGCGTACCGGATGATCCGCCCGCCCAGCTGATCTCCCGTGTCGCAGCTGTAGCCCATCTCCCGCAGATAGTTGCGCGCGCCCGTGTTGGAGAGCGTCACGTAGACGTGGTGTTTGTCCGAACAGATTCGCTGCGCCACGTATCCGGAGAGGAGGGATTTCGGTATCGGATGATTCTCCGGGGAGGGAAGCTTTTCAAAGGTCTCTCCGCCGTCGCGGGAGATATAGAGGCTGTGCCCCCGCATATCTTCCTTCATGAGGGAGATGCCTGCCGTGCCCGCAATGAGGACGGAGGCGTCGTCGCTCATCCAGACAAGCGTCAGATACTTCTCGCCGCACACGGATCGTTTATCCCAGCTCTCGCCGCCGTCTCTCGTGATGAGCAGGCCGTCCCGCTGGGAAGCAAAATACAGCGTCCCTGCATCCGCCGGGGAAACGATCAGCCGGTCGCCGGTGCCCCGGCCCGGGAGGTTGCCGTGGATGTAGCAAGGGATGTTTTTCCTCTGAAAGCTTTCTCCCCTGTCGTTTGATATGGCCAGGATTCCGCAGGGCCTCTCTGCCAGATGCTCGGAGTCCTTTGACCCCCACCATCCTCTGCCGTCGCCGCAGGCCACATACAGAAGATCCGGATCCCTGTCATCCAGCGCGATGGCCAGAGGAAAGGTCTCGCTTAAATCGTCCATGCCCGCCCGCTCGATGAGACTCTTCCATTTTGCGCTCTCCGGATCATAGCGGTAGGTTCCGCCGATGTCCGTCCGGGCATACAGGATGCCGGGCACTTTTCTGTGGAACCGGAATCCCGTCACATACCCGCCGCCGGGGATGGGGAGATGCGAGTAGTCATAAGGCAGCGGTTTTCTACTGATCAGCATTTGTCGCCTCCAACTCAAACCAGAATTCTACACCGTTATCATAATCAATCACCCCGTATCCGCGGTGAAGGGTCTCCATAATGGCCTTCACGATCGACAGGCCGATTCCGCTTCCGCCGTCGTCTCTGGTTCTGGCCTTATCCACCTTGTAAAACTTATCCCAGATCTGCCCCATGCTCTCCGGCGGGATCGGTTCTCCCGTGTTGAAGACGGAGATCCTTACGGTTTCCTCCTCCCGGCGCTCCATGCGCACCTCCAGGATTTTTTCCCCGTCGAGGTGCTTCAGGGCATTGCCGACATAATTCTGCAGCACCGTCTCCACCATGAATTCATCCGCCCAGACGTAGACGGGCGGATAGTCCTCCATCCGCACATTCGCACCGGCCTTCTGAATCAGGAGCTGCGCCGAGCGGAGATAATTGCGGATCAGCTCCGTGATATCAAACCGCGTAAAGTTCATGGGATTTTCACCGGATTCCAGATGAGAGAGCGTCAGAAGCTCCTTTACAAGACGGTTCATCTTCCCCGCCTCATCGAGAATCACCCGACAGTATTCCTGTCTGCTCTCCTCGTCATCCGTCACCCCTTCCACGAGGCCCTCCGCATATCCCTGGATGAGCGCGATGGGGGTCTTCAGTTCATGCGAGACATCGGAAACAAAGGTCCTGCGTTCCGCGTCGATCTCCTCCTTTTTCTCTATGTCCCGAAGAAGCTTCGTGTTGGCGGTCTTCAGTTCGGAAATGGTCTGCTCCAGCGCGGAGGACAGCTCATTGAGATTTTCCCCGAGAAGATCCAGCTCATTTCCCGTCCGATCCGAATACTTCGCCTCAAAATTCAGCTTTTTCATTTCCTCGGACAGCGCGGTGAGCCTGGTGACAGGTCTGGTCATCCGTCCGGTGATAAAGAAGATCAGAATCGCGCCGAGCGCAGCCGAAAAGAGTCCCGCGGCGATCATAAAGCGGCTGCTTAAGGCTGCCGACACGTCAATGCTGTCCAGGGGGCTCTCGATCATACACATGTTTCCGTTATCCAGATAGCCCCAGAGAATCAGATACTGGGTGCCGGACTGCCGGTAGTTTTCTTTTTGCAGTGTATAAGTGTTCGTTTTTTCGATAACATCCACATCGGCATAACTGTCCTCGTGCCCGAGGATATGGTTCCACAGAAGCACGGCCATACGCTCCGTGTCATCGACGGCCGATGATTTGACCGTCTGCGATTCGCCATCGAGAATCAGCAGCCGGATTTCATATTGCGTGCTGATTTTCGACAGCTCCGCATCGAAGGCGCTGCTTGCAATCTCCCCGCGCATAAGCGACGTGTTGACACCCTTCCAGGCGCCGCGAACCGCTTCCGTACGCTTCCGGAGATAGTACGGAAGAAGCAGCAGGCTGTTCGCCAGTATGCAGAGTATGATCGTGCAGGCCATGATTGCAAGAAAGATCAGGGTAAACTGTCTTCTGATTGATCCTGTGCGTCGTCTGTCCGATGGTTTCGTGGTTTTGGAATGTGTGATCATCCTGTTTCCCTTATCATGTGATGCCCACGGATTGCTTCGTTGCAGCGCAAAGCTTCGCTTCGGTCGGCGCAGAACCGGGATCCACCGGATCTCGTGCGCCCTCATCATTACGTGAAACCCGGATACGATATTTCGTATCCGGGTTTAAGCTTAATCGTTATTCACTGCTGATCTTTGTCCGTTCAGACTGCAGCAGGCTTTAGACAAGCCGTACATAAGGAGATCAATCCTCCGCGTTGGCCTCTGCCACCTTCGCCGCTCTCGCCGTGACCTCGCGCTCCTGGATGTCCGTCGGCGTCTGCTCATAGCGGGCAAATTCGTAGGAATAGTCGCCGGTGCCGCCCGAGAGGGAACGAAGCGTCGTGCAGTAGCCGTACAGTTCCATCTCCGGCACATCGGCCTCGATGGTCTGCTTGCCGCCGCCGATGGGATTCATGCCGGTCACACGTCCCCTGCGTTTGTTGAGATCACCCATGACGTCGCCGGTGTAGCTGTCCGGCACGGTGACCTTGAGGGACACGATGGGCTCCAACAGAACCGGTCCCGCTTCCAGGAAGCCCTTCTTGAAGGCCTGAGAGGCTGCGACCTTGAATGCCATTTCGGAGGAATCCACCGGATGGTAGGATCCGTCGTAGAGCACTGCCTTTACGCCGACCACGGGATAGGCCGCCAGAGGTCCGCGCTGACAGGATTCATTGATACCCTTTTCGACCGCGGGGAAGAAATTCTTCGGCACAGTGCCGCCCACGACCTCCTGTTCGAAGACATAGGGTGCCTGATCATCCCCGGAGGGAGAGAAACGGATCTTGACGTGTCCGTACTGGCCATGTCCGCCGGTCTGCTTTTTATACTTGTACTCCACGTCGGAATTCTTGCGGATCGTCTCACGGAATGCCACCTTGGGCTTGGTGAGGTCGATGCCGACCTTATACTCGGAGAGGAGCTTGGCCACGACCACCTCAAGATGCAGGTCGCCGATGCCGTAGATGAGGGTCTGGCGGTTTAAGCCGTCGTTGACAACCTTTAAGGTCTGATCCTCCGCGCACATCTTGGCAAGGGACTGGGCAATCTTGTCGATGTCCGCCTTGTTCTGTGCGTGATAACGCATGGCCGTGTAGGGCGTGGAGATATCCATCTTGGCATACTGGACCGGCGTTGCCTTGGTTGAGAGGGTGTCTCCTGTGGAGGCGTCACTCTTCTGAAGCGCACCGAGATCGCCTGCGTGCAGCTCGCTGATTTCCGTCGGCTTGTTGCCCTGCAGAATGTAGAGCTTGCCGATCTTGCCCTCCTGATTCTTGTTGGTGTTGTACATCACGTCGTCGGACTTGATGACGCCGGACCGGACCTTGATCAGCGAATACTTGCCGATGAAGGGATCCATCATGGTCTTGAAGACGAAGGCAGTCTTCGGCTTGGAGAAGTCAAAATTGGCCTCGAAGATCTCGTTGGTGTTGGTGTTGATGCCGCTCATCTTGCGGTTTTCCGGGCTCGGCATGTATTTGACGATGTCGTCAAGCAGCGTGTACACGCCCTGGCAGAGGGTACTGGAGCCCATCTCCATCGGAACGACGGAGCCGTCGCACACGCTGGCGCGCAACGCCGCACGGATCTCCGCTTCGGAGAAGGTCTCTCCTGCGAAGTAGCGGTCCATGAATTCCTCGCTGGTCTCCGCCACCGACTCCATCAGGGTGTCGCGGTACTCGGAAAGATTGTCCCTGCTGTAATCGGGCATCTCGATCTCTTTGACATCCTTGCCTTCCCAGCGAAGCGCTTTTTCCTGGATGACATTGACGTAACCCACAAACTTCTCGTTTTCACGGATCGGGAAGTTGAAAGGCGCAAGCATCTTGCCGTACTTGTCCTTCAGCGCTTCCACGACATTTTTAAAGGAGGCGTCGTCGATATCCATATCGGACACATAGATCATCCGCGGGATGTGATACTTTTCGCAGAGCTCCCAGGCGCGTGTCGTGCCGACCTCGACGCCGGCCTTGCCGGAGACGACGATGATGGCGCCGTCCGCGACGCTGATGGCTTCCTCCACCTCACCGATAAAATCAAAGTAGCCGGGGGTGTCCAGGAGATTGATCTTGACACCCTCCCACTCAATCGGCACCACCGAGGTGCTGATTGAGATCTGGCGTTTCTGCTCTTCCTTGTCAAAGTCGCTCACGGTGTTGCCATCCGCAACCTTGCCCATGCGGGAGGTCACACCCGCAAGATACGCCATTGATTCCGTGAGCGTTGTCTTACCGCTGCCGCCGTGCCCCAAAAGAACTACGTTGCGAATTTTGTCGGTCGTGTAAACGTTCATCCTGATCCTCCAATCCTTGTGGTTTGTTTTTTCGGCCCAAGCCGAAACCATTGACAATTTTACCAAAAATCAGACGACAATACAAGAAATTTTTGGTGAATAGTGACAAAAAGCTTTGCAATTCACGGCCATATCCTCTATACTGTTTGATGAGCCAAAAACATGTGCACAGTCTTCTGAACTTATGTGTACAATCACCAGAAAGGAGTTTTTCCAGTTATGGCAAAGACAGCAATTATCACCGGAGGATCCAGAGGCATCGGCGAGGCCATGAGCAAGATGCTCGGCAAGCTCGGCTACAACGTCGTGATCAACTACAGAAGCGACAGTTCCAAGGCCTTATCCGACACCATCGCAGACAGCCTGAAGAAAGAATACGGTGTGGAGACGGAGGTGGTTCGCGCAGACGTCAGCAGGTATGAGGACTGCGAAGCCCTCGTCAAGGCGACCATCGACCGTTTCGGCGAAAACATCGACGTGCTGGTCAACAACGCCGGCATCACCAACAACTGCAACTGGATCGACATCAAGCGCGAGGATTATGAAAACGTCATCAACACGAACCTGATGAGCTTCCTTCATATGACCCATCTCGTGCTGCCTCACATGATCAACCACAGCTCCAAGGAAGCGGACAAGCAGTGCTGCATCGTCAACACCTCCTCCGTCGGCGGCCTCACGGGCGTGATCAACCAGGCAGATTACTGCGCTTCCAAGTCCGGCATCATCGGTCTGACCAGAGCGCTGGCCCTTGAGTTTGCCGGCCGCGGTGTGCGTGTCAACGCGATTGCCCCCGGCATGATCATGACCGACATGCTCCGCGGCGTCAACCAGGATGAGCTGAACGCCCTGGCCGGCACCATTCCGCAGGGCTTCATCGGTGACGTGGCCGACATCTCCGGCGCGCTGGAATTCATTCTGACGGCGCCCTATCTCACCGGTCAGGTCATTTCTCCCAACGGCGGATTTGTCCTTCAGTAAAACCGGACACAAAGTCCCCCGGCTGTTTCTCACAGCCGGGGGATTTTTCATGATGGTATGCTTTTCTGTTCAGTGCATAGACACGCACATGCTTTCGCCGCAAGCGGTCTGCAGCCAGATTTTTCAGAAGTGTGGTCAGAGCGGCATCTGCCCTTACTCTTTGATTCCCTTAAGCGCCTGCGTCAGATCCTCAATCAGATCCGCCGCGTCCTCCAGTCCGCAGGACATGCGCACCAGTCCGGCAGGGATTCCCGCCGCGGTCAGCTGTTCGTCATTCATCTGCCTGTGCGTTGAGGTAGCCGGATTCAGACAGCAGCTTCTCGCATCCGCCACATGGGTCTCGATGGCAGCGATCTTCAGCCGTTTCATAAAGGCTTCCGCGGCTTTTCTCCCGCCTTTGAGTTCGAAGGAAACGACGCCGCAGCCGCCGTCGGGCAGATACTTTTGAGCCAGAGCGTGATACGGATCTGTCGGAAGACCGGAAAAATGAACCGTTTCCACTTCCGTCCTGCCGGAGAGGAATTCCGCCACGGCCTGTCCGTTTTCCGCGTGCCGCTTCATCCGCACATGCAGCGATTCCAGACCGAGATTGAGATAAAAGGCATGCTGCGGGGACTGGATGCAGCCGAAATCCCGCATGAGCTGTGCCGTACATTTGGTGATAAAGGCACCCTCCCTGCCGAATTTTTCCGCATAGGTGATCCCGTGATAGGATTCGTCCGGCGTGGTGAGGCCCGGGAAGAGCTCCGCGTGCGCCATCCAGTCAAATCTGCCGGAATCGACAATCGCTCCGCCCACTGCCGTTCCGTGGCCGTCCATATATTTTGTTGTGGAATGGGTGACGATGTCCGCCCCCCATTCGATGGGTCTGCAGTGCACCGGCGTGGGGAAGGTGTTGTCCACGATGAGGGGCACCCCGTGATCATGCGCCGCTTTGGCAAACTTTTCAATATCCAGTACCGTCAGTGCGGGATTGGCGATCGTCTCGCCGAAAACCGCGCGGGTGTTGTCCTGAAACGCCGCATTCAACTCGTCTTCCGTGCAGTCAGGCGAAACAAAGGTCACATCGATCCCCATTTTCTTCATCGTCACGGAAATCAGATTGAAGGTGCCGCCGTAGATCGATGAAGAGGAAACAATGTGGCTTCCGCATTCACAGATATTGAACAGGGCAAAGAAATTCGCCGCCTGCCCGGAGCTGGTGAGCATGCCGGCCGCACCGCCCTCCAGCTCGGCGATCTTGGCCGCCACATAATCATTCGTCGGGTTCTGCAGCCTCGTGTAGAAATATCCGGTGGCCTCCAGGTCAAACAGCTTTCCCATGTCCTCGCTGGTGTCATACTTGAAGGTGGTGGACTGCACGATGGGTATCTGTCTTGGCTCTCCGTTGCCCGGCCTGTACCCCGCCTGCACACACCTGGTACCGATTCGCAGATGATTGTCTTTCATTGATGACTGCTCCTTTCCTGTATCCTTGCATACACGATGATATTCGTAATCAAAATGAGTCGCCGTTTATCATTTGGTTTCTGCGGTCTCCTCATTGATGATCTGAAGGGTTTTTTCCACGCCCTCGAGATGGCGGCTGCACTGTACGGCCAGCTCCGCCCCCTCCCTGTAGAGCTCCATGGAGGCTTTCAGCTCGATATCCTTTGCTGACAGACTCTTATTGATCTCCTCCAGGCGGTTTAATGCCTCGTCTACATTAAATTCCTTCTCTTCCATTCTTTCTTCCTTTGTCCTGTCTGACCTTCACGTATCGGGTGTATGTCCCGTCACTCGCTGCCACCGGCGTTCAAAACGGTTTCTGATTTTCTGACCGCCGTCACCCGCGCGTCGATCTCACCGTCATGGATGACCACTGAAAAGGGATCTCCGACAGCAAGCAGGTCGACACCGGTCACCGGGCTGCCCTTTGCGGAAAGATAACCGAAGCCTCTGACCAGCTTGGCCGTAGGCGAGAGTCCGTGAAGATTTGCGATCAGCACCTCGCATCTGCGTCTTTTTTCCGCGTAGATCTGGTCCATTCTGCCGCGCATCCGTTCCTTGGCGATCTCAAGGCGGTTCTTTCTCTCCTTAAGCCTTGCTTCCGGACTGTTCTTCTCAAGCTCTGCCTGCAGTCTGTCAAGACGCATCCGCTTCTCCCTGAGGGAGCGCCATGCCTTTTCCGCAATCTGCTCCTTCAGTTCCCGTACTCTGCGGATCTCGGACATCACGTCGAAAATCACATGCTGCGCTGCATCCGTCGGCGTCGCGACCCGTAAATCCGCCACACCATCCACCAGAGGGGTGTGGCCTTCATGTCCCACCGCTGAAACAATCGGTGTCTTCGCAGCAAACACGGTCCGCACCAGCGCTTCATCGTCATAGACCAGGAGTTCTTCATCCGAACCGCCGCCGCGGCCGACGATAATGACGTCCGTCTGTGCACGGTCCAGCTGTCTGATGCCCTCGATGATCGATTCGACCGCACGCACACCCTGCACCTGCACATGATACAGGATGAGCTGGACATACGGATTTCTCTCTCCGGCTACCTTACAGATATCCCTGATCGCCTGACCGTTCTTTGAGGTTACGATGCCGACTCTGCCGGCATGCCTGGGAATCTCCTTGTGATGGCTGATGTCAAAGAGGCCTTCGTTTTGAAGCTTTGCCTTTAACTGCTCATATTTGAGCTTTGCATCGCCGTCGCCCAGATTCAGAATCCGGGAGACATGGATTTTGGACGTGCCGAAGGGCTCATAGAATTCAAAGCTCCCTCTTACCGCAACTTCCTGTCCCTTCTTTAACGTGAAGGAAAGGGCTGCGGCCGCATCCCTTTCCCACAGAAAACAGGAAATCCTTGCATGTTCATCCTTGATGTCAAAATAGTAATGAGTCGTGTGACCGTTGTAGTTGGTCACCTCCCCCTTCACCCAGAAATCCCGAAAGCAGGGAATCCCCGCCATGGTGCTTCCGATCATCTCGTTGAGCTTCGAGACGGTCATGCACGCGGGCTCATCCGAAGCGTCCTCTGCGGTTCCATTTCCGGAAGAAGGTTTCCTGTCTCCGGCCGGCTGACTACCGGAAACAGGAGCCATTTCTCCGAAGGTTCCGCTCTGGGTAGAAAACGCGCCTGCCACGGGCTGACCGGTGACAGCCGCATCCGTTCCGCCGGGTTTAGACAGTCCCCGATTGACAGGCGCATACCCGATAAACCTGGCATATTTATGCCCGGCTCTGCTGAGCGTCATCTCGAATTCGACTTCGTTTCCGATTGCATTCCGGATCGAAGGCAGGCCGTAGAGCTTTCTTGAGCCCTGCTCCGAACGGATCCAGACGACATGCCTGCCGTTTTCTTCCGTAATGCTTTCTATGACTCCCCGCATCGAATTCTCTTACCGGAATGTGCCGTCCGCGGATCGCTCTCAGATGGTGGAATAGCCGAAGCCGTTGCAGATAGCATCTACCGGAACACCGGCCTTACAAAGCGGGCAGTTTTCCGGCTTGTGGCTCGCATAATCGGGCAGATCGTGGACCGTGTACAGTGCGCGGATCGGCGTGTCGTCGATATGGGTGGCCTGGGAGTAGATCGCGGAAATACCTACGGTCTGTCCCTGGTAGTAGCGCACCGAGCGGATGGCGCTCTGCAGCGTCGAACCCGTGGTCGCCGTGTCAATCAGGATGAGCACGTGCTTGCCTTTGATCATGTGCTGGTTGTTTTCACGAAACATCATCTGTCCGCTGTTGTTGTACTCCGGGCTGGTGATGTACATCGTCTTATGGGAATTGGCCGAGATAATTCCCGCCATGGTGAGCTTGTTGGCCAGATAGGAGCCGACCACCTCCATGCCGTTTAAGCAGAGGATTGTGTCGATCACATCGGAGGCCAGATACATTTCCGCCATCTCCTCGCCGGTGGCTCTCGCCTCGCGCTGTCTGGACTTCATATCCGTCAGATCCATGTAGTAATTGACGTGGGAATTGGGTGTGATGAAGTGTCCCGGAACGTAGCGGAGCACCACATCCTTGTTGCGACTGTAGTCGATCTTTTTGTAATCCTGCATGTCTCTCCTCCTTTATCGTTCGGATACGCTGCGCTTATCGCGCGGATGCCGGTCGATCGGACGGCCGGTTCCAGAATTCATATTTATTATACCAGAATTCGCGATGTGTGACAAACCCGAATCAGCCTTGCTCAAATCCCCATCGGCAGGAAAAAAGCTCATGGACATGATCCACCATGCAGCAGGTGCGTGTCCCGGGGAGAAACCTGAACGGATACAGATTGACAGTCCGGTTGGGTAGGAAATATAATCGAAAATATCAGTAATCCAAGTTTCAAATGAGGTTTTCCATGAACGAAGCCACATCCGTAACGCCTTTTTCCGCAGCATATTTTTCGGGAACGCCGGATGCAGACGCCGGTCAGGCAATGCTGCTCTCCGACACCGGCGCCGGCAATTTTACCGTCCGTCTCACGCTGACTGCCAGACGGAACGCCGCCCCGGCCGATGCGTTTGTTTTCCTCGGGCATCGGACACTGGCAGCCGCCATTCCTTCCTTTAAGGGCTCCTGTGAGGTCTCCGGAACGGTGCACGTGGGTGCCAGGGCTTCCGGGCGTTTTGATTCCGTCACCCCCGGTCAGCTTGCGCTCACGCTTCTTGCGCCCTCCCTTTTCCTCTCCGACTGCCGGATTGCGGAGACGGATGTTCCCACCGTTCATCTGACGGGGAGCGACCTCGTCGCGGACGAACCCGCGGATCTGCACTATGATCCGTTTGGGAGCCCTGCCGGCTGGGGGCAGATGCTGCCCTATTTTCTCTCCGGGAGATTTGCCGTCGCCAATCATGCCGTTCCGGGAACGGATGCGGCCATTCTTCGTGATCCCGCCTGCCGGAGCAGATTGCTCGAGGAGTTTCATCCCGGCGATTTTGTTCTGCTGCAGTTTGGACACCCGGAAGAAGACGGCAAAAACGCTTCAGACGACACTCCCTTCCGCGAACAGCTCGGCCACTTCATCGGCGAGATCCGGGCACGCGACGCCCTGCCGGTGTTAATTACCCCTCCCGCAGGAAACACCTTTTCCGACGGCGGCTATGTGGATCTGCAGAAGGACGAGGCCTCTGACATCATTGCCGTGGGGGAACGCAGCCGGGTTCCGGTGCTGGAGCTCCATGCGAGGACGGTGGCCGTCATGGAGCAGAATACGAAGGATAAGACCGCCGCGCTCTTTCTGCCCGCTGACCCTTCACCGACAAACGACGCCGGTGCTTTCCTTTCGGCCCGCATCATCGCCTCCGAGCTGAAGCGTGTCTGCGGCTGGGCGGATGATTACCAGGCGCTCGCCCAGGCGGTTGACAGGAGCACCTTGCGGGACGATGATCCGGCCGCGATGCTTTTTCTGAATCTTTGACGCATCATTCGTATCATGCTATACTACTTCCCATGAAAAGCAGCAGCAAAAAAATGAAGATTCCGTCAGGAATTGAAACCATTGCCTTCATCGGCCTGGGCCTCATCGGCGGTTCCATCGCCAAGGCGATCCGGGCCTTTCCGCGCAGATATCATCTCATCGCCTGGAACCCCCATGCGGATCGCGTGGATGCAGCCATCGAAGAGGGAATCATCGACGGTAAGCTCTCCTCTCTCTCCGATCCGATGCTTGCGGAAGCGGATCTCATCTATCTGTGCGCCCCGGTGGAAAAGAATCAGAAGAATCTGGAGATGATCCTTCCGCTTTTAAAGGACAGCGTGATCATCACCGATATCGGCAGCGTCAAGACAAATATCCATGAAGCGGCGATCAGGCTTGGCATCGAGGACCGGTTTGTGGGCGGTCATCCCATGGCCGGAAGTGAGCGCACCGGCTATTTTGCCTCCAAGGAGCATCTGCTGGAGAATGCCTACTACGTGATCACTGCCTCGCCAAAAGCCGACGAAGCGCGCATCCGCTGCATGTGTGCCTTTGCGGCCGCCATCGGCGCGATTCCCATCCGAATGGATTATAAGGAGCACGACCGGATTGTCGCGGCTGTGTCCCATGTGCCGCACGTCCTGGCCGCCTCTCTTGTCCATCTCGTGGAGGACAACGACAACCCCGAACACCTCATGAAGACCATCGCCGCAGGCGGCTTTAAGGACATCACCCGAATCGCCTCCTCATCCCCGCAGATGTGGGAGGAGATCTGCATGACCAACGGGGACAATATCACGGATTTTCTGGACCGGCTCATTGCTTCCCTAAAAGACACCCGGGAAGCGATCAAAAACAAACAGGCTTTATCCGTCAACGCGTTTTTCTCCGGTGCCAGAGATTACCGGGATTCCTTCATTGAAGCCTCCAGCGGTCCCATCAAACGGGTCTTTGCGCTCCACATCGACATCGCCGATGAACCGGGCGTCATTGCTTCCGTATCTACCCTTCTGGCCGTGCACACCATCAATATCCGCAATATCGGGATCACCCACAACCGGGAGGTTGAGCGGGGTGCGCTCCGGATCGAGGTGGAGACCGCCAAGGACGCCGAAACAGCAAGAAAAGTGCTGTCACAACACGGCTACACCGTTACCTGAGGATCTGCCATGCTTACCATCTCCCCAAGCCATCAACCCTTTCATCGGGAAATGACCGTACCGGGCGACAAGTCCATCTCCCACCGGAGCATCATGCTCGGCGCACTGGCAGATGGGGTCACCGAAATCACGGGCTTTCTGAACAGTGCGGACTGCCTGTCCACCATGGCCTGCTTCCGCGCGCTGGGTGTCGACATCGAAGAAACAAAGGACAGGATTCTGGTCCACGGAAAAGGGCTTCACGGTCTGCGCGCTCCTTCAGTCGTTCTGGATGCCGGCAACAGCGGCACCACCACCCGGCTGATGGCCGGGATCCTTGCCGCACAGAGCTTCGACAGCACGCTCACCGGCGATGACTCCATAAAGAAACGCCCGATGAAACGGGTGATCGATCCCTTGAGAGCCATGGGCGCCGACATATCCGGTGCAGCCGGCAACGACTGCGCCCCGCTCGTCATTCACGGAAGGTCCCTGCAAGGAACGGACTGGATGAGTCCGCAGGCCTCCGCACAGGTCAAATCCTGCATTCTCCTGGCCGCGCTTTGCGCCGGCGTGCCCGCCTCCGTCACGGAGCCCGCTCTCTCCCGTGATCACAGCGAACGGATGTTAAGAGCCTTCGGTGCCGAAGTCACGGGAGCTGTGCACGCCGACGGTTCAGCCACGGCGAAAATCCCGGCCGGCTGCCGGCTGCTTAGCCCCGGTCGCATCGAAGTGCCCGGAGACATCTCCAGTGCCGCCTTTTTTCTCGCAGCCGCGCTGATGATCCCCGGTTCCGAAATTCTGATCCGTCATGTGGGAATCAACCCGACAAGAGCCGGCATCCTTACCGTCTTGCGCCGTATGGGCGCTCTGGTCACTGAGGAAAACCGCGACGATTCTCTGGAGCCCTGTGCGGATCTGCGTGTGCGTTACAGCAGGCTCTCGCCAAAGGATACGGATGAACACGGAAATTTTGTGATCGGCGGCGGTCTCATTCCCGCCCTGATCGACGAGCTGCCGGTCATCGCCGTGCTGGCGACACAGCTGCCCTGCCGCACGCTCATCAAGGATGCGCGCGAGCTGCGCGTCAAGGAGAGTGACCGCATCGCGGTCATGACCGAAAATCTGAAAAGAATGGGGGCGCGGATCGAAGGGACCGAGGACGGCTTTATCATCGAAGGTGGCGTCCCGCTGCACGGCGCCGAAATCGACCCGCATCTGGATCACCGGATCGCCATGAGCCTCGCCGTCGCTGCGCTCTCCGCAGAGGGCGACACCGTGATCCGTGACGACGACTGCGTGCGCATCAGCTATCCGACGTTTTTCCGGGAGCTGCTGGCCCTCTGACAGCTTCAGCCGCTTGTTTCAGAAGCGGCTTTCAGTCCTCGCGGAACAGATCCCTTGTGTAGACCTTGTCCTTTACGTCTGAGAGCTCATCCGTCATACGGTTGGCGAGAATGAGATCACAGCTTTCCTTGAATTCCCCGAGATCCCGGATCACCCGGGAATTGAAAAAGCTCTCCTCCTTCAGGGCCGGCTCGTAGACCACCACCACGATGCCCTTGGCCTTGATGCGCTTCATGACACCCTGGATCGAGGACTGTCTGAAATTGTCGGAACCCGCCTTCATGGTCAGCCTGTAGACGCCCACCAGTTTCGGTCTGCGCTCAATGATCCGGTCCGCGATGAAATCCTTCCTCGTCCTGTTGGCATCCACGATGGCCGTGATCAGATTGTTCGGCACCTGGGCATAGTTGGCCAAAAGCTGCTTGGTGTCCTTTGGCAGACAGTAGCCGCCGTAGCCGAAGGAGGGATTGTTGTACTGCGTCCCGATACGCGGGTCCAGACAGACGCCGTCGATGATCGCACGGGTATCCAGCCCGCGGACCTCCGCATAGGTATCCAGTTCGTTAAAAAAGCTCACCCGAAGCGCCAGATAGGTGTTGGCAAAAAGCTTCACACTCTCCGCTTCCATCGTGTCCATAAAAAGCGTGGGAATGTCGGTGTCGATTGCTCCTTCCTTCAAAAGATCGGCAAAGCGCACGGCCTGCTCCCTGGCCTTTCCGCTCTCCCTGTCATGGCCCACAATGATCCGGGAGGGATGCAGGTTGTCATAAAGCGCCCGTCCCTCACGCAGAAACTCCGGAGAAAACAGCACATGATCCGTCCCGTGCTTCTCCTTCATCTCGCGGCAGAAGCCTACCGGTATCGTGGATTTGATGACGATCCACGCCTGTGGATTCACGCGGCGCACCGTCTCTATCACGGACTCCACGGAGGAGGTATCAAAGTAGTTTAACTTTTCATCGTAATTGGTGGGCGTGGACACAATCACGAAGTCAGCGTCCCGGTAGGCGCTCTCCCCGTCGGTTGTCGCTGTCAGCGCAAGTTTTCTGTTTGCCAGAAAATCCTCGATCTCTCTGTCCGCAATCGGAGATTTTTTCTCGTTGATCAGCATCACCTTTTCCGGAATAACGTCCACCGCCGTCACTTCATTGTGCTGTGAAAGCAGCGTGGCCATAGACAGTCCCACATAACCGGTACCCGCAACCGCAATTCTCATTCTACACCTCCGTCATACATGTTCAGCCAAAAAAAGCAAAGGAGTTGCCCACCTGTTTCTTGCATTCATACATAAGCGAATCCGCCCTGGCATACATCTCGGCAAAGGTCATCGGATCTGTCACCATCAGCGCGCCGAGGCTGACCGACACACGATATTCCGGGATTCCCGCGAGACGGATCTTTTCCAGATTGGTGAAGAATCTGGCAATCACGTCGGCGCCCACCTTTTCATCCGGCAGATTCACCGCGTACAGGGCAAATTCGTCACCGCCCAGACGGATCAGGATATCGTAGCCTCTGAAGGTCCTTCTCATCGTCTCCGCGATGGCGGCCAGCAGCTCGTCACCCGCCTTGTGTCCGTAATTGTCATTGACCAGCTTGAACTTATCCACGTCAAACAGGCAGAACATGCCGAATTTTCCGCTTTCCACTGCGCTCCGGATCCTGCTTTCCCCGCTTCTTCTGTTGCAGAGCTCCGTCAGCGCATCGGTCTCCGAAAGGAGCAGCAGATTGTTCTCCAGCTTCTTCCTTTCCGAGATGTCCATGACGGAGAAAATCACCACCGTGTTGCCGTTGGAGAGCGTGACCGCCCTGGTGTGGGAAAGGACATGAATCCTCTCATCGTTCTCACGAACGATGGTCGCCTCGAAGATCTGCTCCTCCCCGGATGCCAGGGTCTTTCTACGGGCTTCGTCAATCTGCCTGAGACTCTCCTCGTCAAAGCAGGTCCGAAGCTCCTCAATCGTCAGATCATATTCTCTTTCAATCGGAAATCCATACAGCTCCAGTGCCATCCGGTTAATCATCACAATGGCGCTGTCCTCCGCGTTGGTGATCAGTGTACCGACAGGCAGAAACTCCAGCATTTCCAGAAACAGCTCACTCTGGTTCTTCAAGACCATATGAAGCTCTTTGACCGCCCTGGAGATGGTTCCCAGCTCGTCCTCCCGTCTGCAGTACTGATCGATCGAGCGGTCATGGGTAAAATCATTCGACTGCAGACGGACAATCTCCTGATTGATCGCAGCGACCGGTCTCATCTGAAATCCGACGGTGGCGAAGCAGACTGCAATCACCAGGATCGCAGTCCCCATACAGACCGCAAACAGGCCGATTCTGGTCCGGTTGACCATCTCCTGAAACGCCGTGCCGGAATCCGACACGACAAAGATCCAGTTTCTTTCCCTAAGATCATAACAGGCAAATACCTTTCCGTTTCTGGAATAGCTGTATTCGGAGCTGTCCTCATTCGCAAAGAATCCGATCGCGTCCCAGATTTCCGGAAGCATGCACTTTTCGCCAACCATGGTGAGATCATCATCAAAAATGTAAACGCCGTCCGTGGCATTGATCAGGGAATACTTTGTATCTGATCTCGCTCTTTCTCCTAACGCAGCAAACATCTCCTGCAGCGCATCCATGTAAAAGGCCGCACCTGCAAAGCCAATCGCTTCGCCGGATGCATCGTAGACCGGCGCATAGACGGGAATGACCATCTGCTTCGTCACCGGGGCGAGGACAATGCCGGTGCAGAAGGAGGTGCCCACGGATCGGATCCTGTTCTCCAGATCTCTCGCTGATTCCTCATCCCGGAAGGTCTGATTCACGGAATCGGGATTGATATGCGCAAGGACATAGGTATCCCACTGGGCCGTGTAGAGCCCCTCCGCGTTGGTAAGTCCCTCTGCGTAGCGATTGGTGAATTCCCCGGCCTTCTCGATTGCCAGAGGATCGTCCGGATGCTCCAGCGCCTCCCGGATCTCCGCTGCCTTGCTGTATCCGTCAATAGCCTGACAGCAGCCGTCAATATAGGATTCTACGAGATGGGCGCGATCCCTTGCAATGACGCCCATATCACTGGCCGCCCTGGTCTGTAGAAGGCGGGTCAGGTTTTCATTCACCAGAAAAAAGAGTCCGATCTGTCCGAAGATGACAACCACTCCGATCAGGGATGCGATTTTCCACGAAATCCGATTTCTCATTTGAAATCACCTCAATTTTTCGGATGTGAATACCGGAGTTCTTCGTTAAATGATGAACATTGCATCCCCGAAGCTGAAGAACCGGTACCGTTTTTCGACCGCCTCCGCGTAGGCGGAAAGCACCTGCGTGCGCCCTGCGAAGGCGGATACCAGCATAAGCAGTGTCGATTCCGGCAGGTGAAAGTTGGTGATGAGCCCGTCCACTGTTTTAAAGCGATAACCGGGGTAGATAAAAATCCCCGTTTCCATTTTGCCCGGCCGCACTTTTCCATCCTCATCGGACAGACTCTCCAGTGTGCGCACAGAGGTCGTGCCGACGCAGATGATCCGGCCGCCGTCCCTTCTCGTCCTGTTAATGAGCTCTGCCGCGCCTTCGGAAATCTCACAGACCTCCGTGTGCATCACGTGCTCCCGCACATCCGCGACCTTGACGGGCCGGAAGGTGCCCAGTCCCACGTGAAGGGTCACAAAGGCTTCGCTGACCCCCTGCTCTTTCAGTTCGTCCAGCAGATTCTTTGTAAAATGCAGTCCGGCCGTCGGCGCCGCAGCGGAGCCTTCATGGCGCGCGTAGACCGTCTGGTAGCGGTCCCTGTCTTCTCTTTTAAGCTTATGCGTGATGTAAGGCGGAAGCGGCATCTCCCCCAGCGCATCCAGCACCTCTTCCCAGATTCCGTCATAGAAAAAGCGCACGATGCGGTTGCCGTCCTCTCTGGTTTCCAGAACGGTCGCCGTAAGCGGTGCCTTACTGCCGCCAAACACCACCTGGACGCCCGGTTTCAGTTTCTTACCTGGTCTCACCAGACACTCCCAGTCGCAGCTGTTTATCCCTGTCGTATCCGATGCTCCGGTTCCATCTTCCAAAAGGCGCTTTAACAGCAGGATTTCCACTGCCGCGCCGGTATCCTTCTTCTCCCCAAGAAGTCTGGCGGGAATCACCCGGGTGTCATTGAACACCAGGCAGTCGCCCGGCTTAAGAAAGCTTCCGATCTCCTTAAAAACATGATGGGCGACCTCTCCGGATTTCCGGTTCAACACCAGAAGTCTGGATGCGGAGCGATCTGCCAGAGGATCCTGAGCGATCAGTTCCTTAGGCAGATCGTATGCATAGTCCGCGGTTGCGTAACCGATTGTCTGATTATCCTTCATCGGCTGGCTAAATCCGGCGTCACATATTCGTTAAGGACGCCTTCTCCAGAAACGCCGTGTATGCGCGGAACGACTCGTAGATGTCCGCTTTGCTCGTCGCCTCCCAGGGCGCATGCATGTTGAGCACCGAAACGCCCGAGTCTATCACATTCATGCCGTAGAGGGCAAGGATGTAGGCGATGGTGCCGCCTCCGCCGATATCCACCTTGCCAAGCTCCGCCGTGTGATAGGTGATATTCTCCGCATCAAAGATCTCCCGCAGATGGGCAAGATATTCCGCATTGGCATCGTTGGAGCCGGATTTGCCGCGGGAACCGGTAAACTTGGACAGAGCCACGCCGCCGCCCAGATAGGAGGCGTTCTTTTTCTCAAAGGCGGAAGCAAACTGCGGATCATAGGCCGCATTGACATCGGAGGAAAGCATGCAGGAATTGGCAAGACACCGGCGCAGCGCAAGCTCGTTGTAGGTGCCCGTGAGATTCATGACCTCCGCCACGGTGTTTTCGAAGAATCTGGATTCCATGCCGGTGGCTCCGACACTGCCGATCTCCTCCTTGTCCACCAGAATGCAGCAGCCCGTGCGTGCAAGCTCTCCAGCCTGTGCGATCGCCCTGAAGGACGGATAGGCGCAGACTCTGTCGTCCTGCCCGTAGGCCAGAATCATGGACCGGTCAAGACCGGCGTCACGCGCCTTTCCGGCAGGCACGACCTCCAGCTCCGCAGAGATGAAGTCATCCTCCTCCACGCCGTAATTGTCCTTTAAGATAGCAAGAATCCCGCGCTTTACCGCTCCGCTTAAGTTTTTGGATGCCTCCCCTTCCAGCTTTTCCGCATCCAGCGCATACTGCTGTCCGGGTGTGAGCTTTGCGCGGGCGCTCTTCTTTTCCTTTTCCGTCGCCTTGCCGCTGTCAATGAGTAGCGGCTTGTTGCCGACGATAAGATCCAGTGCCTCGCCCTCGATGACCTTGGAAGCCTTCTTGTCCATCTGCTCCTGTGCCAGATGGATCAGCAGATCGGAGATAAAGAATACCGGATCATCCTCGTCCTCCCCGATATTCACCTGTGTGATGCTGCCGTCCTTTTTGACGATCACCCCGTGCAGCGCCAGGGGCAGCGCCACAAACTGATACTTCTTGATTCCGCCGTAGTAGTGCGTGTCCAGATACGCAAAGCCCGTGTCCTCGTAGAGCGGATTCTGCTTGACATCCATCCGGGGGCTGTCAATATGCGCACCCAGAATGTTGAGTCCCTGCTCCATGGGCTCGCTTCCGATTTTGAACAGAATGATCGATTTGTTCATCCAGACACTGTAGACCTTGTCGCCCTTCTTCAGCTTCCGTCTGGAGTTTTTAAGCGACCGGATGTCCACAAATCCCGCCGCTTCCGCGTCGCCGACGATCCGCTCCACCGCTTCCCGCTCGGTCTTGGCGTCGTTCAGAAAGCGCTTGTAATCCTCCGCGAATTTCTCCGCTTCCTTTACCTGCTTTGCATTCAGTACTGCCCACGCGTTTCTTCTGTTCATTTTCTCTTCCTTTCTGTCTGCTGACCCACTCGTTAACAGTTCGGTTACCGCCACCGGTCGAAGCCTGTGTTTTATGAACGAAGCTCGATATTCATACTGCCGAGACCATTCAATATCTTCTTCATGGTTCCCTGTACCTCCTCATCTGAAAGAGTCTTCTCCATGTTGCGGAAGGAAAGGGAATAGGCCATCGACTTAAAGCCCTCTCCGATCTGCTCTCCTTCATAGAGATCAAAGAGCTGTACGCTCTCCAGCGTCTTGCCGCCGCGCTGTCTGATCATTTTCTCAATATCGCCCGCAGGGATCTCCTTCGGTACCACCATGCTCAGATCCCTGGTCACGGCCGGGAATCTGGCAATGCCCTGATAACGATGGTCGAAGCCTGCTCTTTCCACGAGAACCGGAAGATCGAGCACAGCCACATACACCCTGCCCTTGAGGCCGTAATTGGCAGCCACCGCCGGATGCAGTTCGCCGAGATATCCGGCCGGAAGCTGTTCCTTGCCCTGAGAAATCAGAATGCCGGCCTGCCTGCCCGGATGCAGGAAGCTTTTCCGCTGCTCATCCTCACAAGAGGCAATCTCCGTGCGGTCAAGAAGTGAGATGGAATCCAGCAGCTCCTCCACCACGCCCTTCATCACAAAGAAGTCGCCCTCGCCGTAAAACCCGATCGTCAGCTGCATGCGCTCATCCGGGAGCTCCGTAAGCGGCAGCGACTTTGCCAGATAGATATTGCCAAGCTCGAACAACCGGACATCCTTGTTCCGGCGGTTGAAGTTGGTAGAAAGGCTCGTGAGAATGCCGTTTAACGGAATCGTCCGCATGATGGAAAAATCCTCACCCAGCGGATTGGAGATCCGGATCGCCTCCCGCTCCTTTGCGTCCGCAGGGAGGCAAAGCATGTCAAAGACCCTGGGCGATTCAAAGGAGTAGCTGTAGGCCTGGGAGAAACCGGCATGGCGTGCCGTCTCTCTGAGCACCTCCTCTACCCTGAGCTTCCAGGAAAGCCCGCCCATCGTCGCACTGCTCTTCGGCAGCGTCATCGGGATCTTGTCATATCCGTAAAAACGTGCAATTTCTTCCGCAATATCGCACATCTCGTTCAGATCCTGGCGGAAGCTCGGGACAATAATGGTATCCCCCTCGACCGGCACTTCTTCTCTATTCAATATTTCGATCATTTCTTCACGGCTTATCGAAGTGCCGTTCAGGGCGTTGATCCGGTCAGGCTCCAAAGGAATGCGCTTTTCACGTGCAAAAGGCTGTCCCGCTTCGACGATGCCCTTTGTCACCTTGCCGCAGCCCAGCTCTTCCACCAGCGCACAGGCGCGGTTGATCGCCGCCTCGGCGTTGGCCGGATCCAGTCCCTTTTCAAAGAAGCCTGAGGCATCCGTCCGAAGGCCGATCCGTTTGGCTGATTTCCGGATGTTTGGCCCGTTGAAGGTCGCCGCCTCAAACAGCACGGTCTTTACCCCTTCCGTGATCATGGAATTCTCACCGCCCATGATTCCGGCGATGCCGATTTCCTTCTCCGCATCGCAGATCATCAGAACGTCATGATCCATCGTCCGCTTCTCACCGTCCAGCGTCGTGAAGGTGTCGCCGTCCTTCGCCCGGCGCACGATGATCTTATGTCCGGCGACGGTGTCAAGGTCAAAGGCATGCATCGGCTGTCCGTACTCGAGCATCACATAGTTGGTGATATCGACCAGATTGTTGATCGGCCGGATGCCGCAGGAACGGAGACGGTCGCGCAGCCATTTCGGGCTTTCGGCAATGGTGATGTCCGTGCAGACTCTGGCGCAGTATCTGCTGCAGAGATCCTGATCCTGTACCTCCACACTGATGAAATCGGATGCCTTCTGGTCGGTTTCATGCAGCGTCACGGCAGGCTTTACAAACGGGAGTCTGAAGGTTGCGGCTGTCTCTCTCGCAATGCCTAAGATGCTGTAGCAGTCCACCCGGTTGGAGGTGATTTCAAAGTCAAAGAGCGAATCCTTAAGGCCCATCGCCTCCACACCGTCGCTTCCGATGGCAGGCAGACCGTCCTTCTCCCTGAAGATATGGATGCCTTCGGGATTGGATTCCGGGAAAAGATTCTTATCGCAGCCCAGCTCCTCGATCGAGCACATCATGCCGTTGCTCTCGATTCCGCGAAGCTTCCCTGCCTTGATCGGAATGCCGTTCTCAGGGAGCGGTCCTCCGTCATGTCCGCCGGCCACCTTGCCGCCCGAGAGCACCACGGGCACGACGGCGCCTTCAAAGAGGTTTTGTGCGCCGGTGACGATCTGAATCACCTCCGTGCCGATGTCCACCTGGCAGACAACCAGTTTGTCCGCGTCCGGATGCTGTTTGATCTCCTTCACCTGTCCGACGACGATCTTTTCCAGATTCTTATCCAGACGCCGCCAGGTCTCTCCCTTCGTGCCGGAGAGCGTGAGCGCATCAAACAGCTCCTGACCGTCACAGGAAAGGTCGGGAACATATGCCTTTAACCACGAATAGCTTGCATTCATTTATAAACCTCCATTGGTATCAGATTTCTTATCCGGTGATGCGGCTGCGCGGTGCATCCGACAGACACTCCGTGTCTGTCGGATCGCGCTGCTCGCCCGGTATCAGATTTCTCTTCCGGTGATGCGGCTGCGCGGCATTCGCCGCGCTCCCTTCGTCTTCGATCCGAAGCCGCATCACCTCATTG